>CAMBQV010000026.1 GCA_945870145.1 Akkermansia muciniphila | reverse complement strand
GCGGAAAGTAGCAGTCGGCAGTAGCAGTGGGCAGTAGCAGTCTGACAGGTCGGATAGGTCAGACAGGTCAGACTGCCAACTGCCTCAGGCTGGAAAAGTTTCCAGACAGACACGCGTGTCGAGGTGTAACTGCTCGACAAGGCGTTGCTCAGGCGGCATACCCCCCGTGATAAAGGCGGCACAGGAGAGACTCTCGCTCCGCAGCAACTCCCAGACCCGCTCCTTCGTCTCCGCGCCGAGTTTATCCACCCAGTGATCTTCGCCTCCGATCAGACTATACAACGGCGCCTGGAAACAGTCATGCGCGAGCCTTCCTTGATGGGCCAGCAAGGGCGTTGAGATTAAGAAGGCGTCCGGCTTTACGCCGCAGGCGTCTATGGCCTCAAAAAGTTCAGCGTCCAAGCGCGGATCATACGCGCCGCAGAGGGTGGCCAACGTCAGCGCCGCGCCTTGGGAGGGATCACTCGTCTTGGCCAGCCGAGCGATCGCTGAGAGGAGCCAGCCATTGTCCAACAGGGCGTTGAAGAAGCTTGGCAGTCTCTGCAAAAGAGGCCACGTTGTGCCTAACCAGAAGCGCAATGCGCCGTAACAGACAGAAATCCCGGGCTTCTCAGCAAGTGGCAGATAGATGGGAATCGAAGAGACGGTATGGCCTGCTGCAGAGAGTTGCTCCAACAACAGACGATCCCTTAAACAGTTTTCACATTGAAAACCATTCGCCGTCCCTGGTCGTAACCAAACAATATGCATAAGTGCCTTAACTAACTACCATGATATCAAATTCCGCTTTATAGTCCACCCCCGGCAGATCCGAGGTGACCAGCAGTCGCCAATAGTAACTATCGTTTCCGCGCTCCTCGGTGACATGTCCGCCTCTCAGCTCAAACCGGAAGCGTGCCTGCGTCATCTGTTCGCCTCCCGGTGAAGCAGGGCTCACCTGCTCTTCCGACCAGACCACATCGTGATGCGTATTTCGATGCTTTCCAGAACCCGTCGTGTATTGGTGTGTGCAGGTGAGGCGTCCCTTGAAATCGCCCTCGACAATCTTGGGAATCAGCACGGTTGCATTGATGCGATCGCTGAGCCGGATCATCGACGGGGAGAGCATCAGCTCACTGACGCCAAACTTTGTGAAGCGCAGCAAGGTATAGAGGCCAAATCCCATCAGCACAACGCCGGGAATGAGTGCGATCAAGAGGTACCAGGTCGAGGAGAGACTGCCCACCAATACCCACGCCTTCCAGACGATCCAGAGTCCGCCGGCTAAAGATGCGACGCCGCTTACAAGCAGCGGACGATGAATCCCAGAATGGCGCATCCGAATCTTGTTGTTATCAGACCGCTTAGCGCCTAACGAGAATGCGACACCCGATAAAATCGCGATTGCCGCACCGCCAAATGCAAAGACGAAAATCAGTTGGAAACCCATCATCTCGGGTCGCAACTCCCGAATCAGAACCACCTCATCCGGATTCTCAGGGTTCACCCAGCAGGGCAGTGTCTTCTTGCTGAGTCGCGCACTTTCCATCTGGTGAAAAATGCGTTGGTGGAACGTACCGACATTATCAGAACCGGTATAAAACGAAACCTTATTCGAGCGATACGGCTTCCCTTCGACCGTGTAGGCGAACTGTCCCGTCACGCAATACGTGCGCCCCCCCTTACTTCCGCGGTGGCTTTTCAAAACGCACGAGGTTATTTCAGCAGGCGTCTCCGTCCAGGACTGTGCAGCCTCGACCTTGTTGATCGTCGTGACCGTCTCATAACCCATCCAGACCCCGCCGCCCAAAAAGGGGATCATAAATAAGACTAAGAAAAAATATCCTTTGCTGTTCATCGCTCTCCTTTCACCGTTTCATAACAGAGACACATATCAAAGACAAAGCCGCGCTTCTGAATATTTTTGAAGCCTGCTTCGGCCAGTACCCTCTCCAGCTCTTCAGCGGAGGGCATCGCCTGCATGGAGCGCATCAAATACCGATACGCTTCAGGTTGTCCCGAGAGCCAACCGACCAGAGGCGCCACACTCCACTGATACGCTTTAAACAAGGCCTTTTTCAAGGACGTGCCCGGTTGCGTCGCCTCTAAAACAATAAGGCGTCCTCCGGTTTTTAAGACCCGCGCCATCTCAGACAATGCCTTCGGCATATCACTGAAGTTGCGTAAACCAAAGCCGACTGTCACCGCGTCAAAGCGTCCGTCTGCAAAAGGTAAGGCCAGCACATCGCCCTGCTGAAAGGTCGCGGCGTAACCCCGTGCACGGGCCAGTTTCAACATCTCCTCTGAAAAATCAACTCCCACGACCTTGCTGGTCGGACTCGCCTCCAGGATCGCCTGGACAAAATCGCCTGTCCCGCACGCCACATCCAGCACCTCGCCTGGCGGCTTCTGACGGAAGGAGGCAACCGCGGTCCGTCGCCAGCCCTTCGCGAGTCCCAAGGAGAGCAGATCATTGCCCCGATCATACACAGGCGCGAGGGTATTGAAGATACGCTGCAGTTGAAGCGCCTTAGCCTCAGGGGAGGAGGGATCTGGTTTGATGGAGTCAAGTTTCACGATTAGAAGATCAACACGCTGACAACTAGGAGGAGGCAGAAGAGGAAGTGACAGCCTGCTGAGCGCTCCTCCAAGGTCTCCACACGCTGACGTTTCAGGGCGTCCCGGGAGAGTCCAAGCGCCAACGGGAAAGCAAGAAAGGGTGGCATAAACGCATATCCCGGCGGATAGAGAGCCATCAGAACAAATAAGAGCACGAAGGGCGTCATGTTCAGCAGGACGTAGAGCGCAAACGCGGCCTGTTCGCCGATCAAGTGCGAGAAGGTCTTGATTTTTGCAACACGATCCGTCGCGATGTCCCGCAGGTCATTGCCATGCAGGATAGCAGCAACGAGACAACCGACCGGTAGAGAGAGCAACAACGCTTTCACGGAGAACCCCTGGGTGAATGCATAATAGGCGGCCAGGACTTGCAAAGGTCCGGTCAGCAGAAAGACGCCCGGCACCCCCAGTCCAGTATATTTGAAGAACCGTGTGGTATAACAGGCTGCCCCCAGGACTCCAGCCAAGGCGAAAAAGAGCAACTTCCACGTCGACAGAAAGACGATGAACGCGGCCAACACAACTCCAAGGAAAAGAAAAAGATAACCCACGCGAAGCACAAGGGTCAAAGAAAAGGGACACGGAGGCTTGTCCTTGTCCACACCCGAGACACCATCTCCATACGTGTTCAGTAAATTAGTGGCGAGTTGAAGCATCCAGCCGCAGACCAGCATCAACACTAGGAGAAGCCAAGAGAAGTGTCCGTCCTGATGAGCTACTACAGCACCCAAAGCCACAGGCATGGTCGTCGCCGTCAGCGACCAGATCCGCATTGTGATTAGCCACGTTTTCATAAGTGGATACAGCATACACGAATCTTTGATTCCAAGGCAAGCTGAGAAGAAGTGCTAAAGTTCTAGAATGCTAAAGTTCTAAAGTTGAGGCGTCTGTCGGCAGGAACAGTTTCCTACATGCAGAGCGCAGTGAAGGTAGTGGTATAGAGGTCGCCGCCGGCGACACGCCAGGTATCCGGGACATTCAGAAGGTTTTTCATCTCGTTGCGGATGCGCAGGGCTTGGTCACGCTTGCCTGCTAATTCGAGTGCCACGATCTTAGCATAGTCGCGATAACAGTCCCGTTGTCCTTCGGATTGATTTTGCTGGCTCAGTTGTTCAGTCATCTGCTTTGCACAGGATTGGATATCAGGAAAGGCTTGACCGGCGCTGATGAACGAAATGGCTGTCAACGCGGTGACGGTCTCCGAGGGAGCCGTGGCGGGTTTGTAACTGACGTTGCCATCCGTATGAGCAGTCATGCGCATCAGCCAGCGCAGACCTTTGCGCTGGGCGACAGTTGTCGTCTCCACGCCAGAGGCCTCCGCACTCTTCAAGGCGCGAACCATCCACGAGGTGAGTGCCACATTCCCCTCGGGTGTCGAGGCGTAATCCCAGCTCCCGTTGGCCAATTGGGAGGCGGTGATCGCCTCGACTGCGCGCTGGATGATGGGTTTGGCTTGGAGTCTAGCAGTTGGACAGGTCGCGAGCGCAAAGGTTGTCATGGCCAGGTTGTAGGCTCGAGCTTGAGGATCACCGCCCACAAAGCCACCATCCTCTGTTTGTAGACGCCCCAGAGCAGTCATTGCCTTATGGATAGATTTGGAAGAGCGCGGCGAGGAGCGGTTCAAGGCCAAGACAGAGAGGGCAGTCAGTGCGGGACGAAATTGTTCATTGCCGCCGTGACGGGAGGGATTCCATGTGCCATCCGCCTCTTGTTGCGTAAGTAGCCATTGGATGTCAGTTGAGGGCGCTGTGTGAGAGGAAAGAATAAAAGCGCCTGCCGAGAGCAAAACGGCAAGGCCGGCCGCAAGGCTTAGCCACGGACGCCGGAACGAAAAACGTTCCGCGGTCTTCACTCGTTTCAGCGTATGAACGTGAAAGCCCGGGGACGGTTCCTGCTCCGGAAGCGTCCGTAGCTGTTTCAATAGCTCCGCGTATTCCCCAGGCTCCTGACTTTCCTTGATATGGTCCTGAATAGTCATAATTATTCTCGGTTAGCATCCCACAGGATGCAAGAATATAAGCTTTCACCTAATAGTCTACAGCCTAAACCCCTACAGCCTTTCCATCACTCTCGTTTTAAAATCGTTCGCAACTGGGACAGAGCGTTAAACATCCGCGACTTCACCGTGCCCTCCGGAATCTCCAGGATCTCCGCAATCTCCGAATAGGGCAACTCCTGATAGACCCCTAACTCCACCACCAGGCGCATCGCCTCCGGCAACTGGGCCAACGCCTTCTGCACATCCGCGACATCACGTGAGGCCACCTCGTCCGCGGCAGAGGGGACGACATCCCCTGCTGTCTCCAGAGCCAAAGAGTCGGCCAGCTTTTTCCGTCGCGTCCGCTTGCGAAGCTCATCAATCCAGACCTGCCGTGCCAGCAGGAAGAGAAAGGTGGAGACTTTCGCTCGTGGCTGATATCGGTCGCGATACCTATAAAGACGAAGAAAGGTTTGCTGCGCTAAATCCTCGACATCATATTGAACGCCCATGCGGAGGAAAAAGTTCAGAACTTTCTTTTGATAAGCAGTCACGAGTTCCGAAAAGGCAGCCTCGTCCCCATCGCGGACGCGCAGCATCAACCCTGCGTCAGGGTCAGCAGGTACAGGAATCTCTGTGTCGTCAAGGGCCATGTGTTATAGGCGTGCAGGAGACTGAACGAAGTGAATAATAAAGAGTTAAACCATCTCATAATCGTCCAGAGCAGTCAAGTCCTGCGATAAAACTGCGAAAATTATACACCATCTTTTTTTTGAACCTAAACAAGGCCATGGGCGTTTATAAAGGCACTATGAAAAACTACGCCCTTTTCTTTTTTATTTCCTGCAGTGGCGCCGCTATCTTCGCTGAAGAGACAAATGTCGTTGAACAAGCTGACGTCTCCACAAACCTTCCCGTCATTGTGGTGACGGCTTCACGCGTAGGGCGTCCTGAGCATGAGACGCCGGCGATGATCTCCCGCGTGGATGAAAAAAAGATGGCTGAGTCTGGCACCCGCTCGGTAGCCGAGGCTTTTAAAGAGGATCCTTCGGTCCGCACCCAAAAAACCTCGCCTGGCCAAGGTTCCCCTTACCTGCGTGGGTTCACAGGCTTTCGCACCCTCCTGCTGATTGATGGGATCCGTTTAAATAATTCTGTCTTTCGGAGCGGTCCAAACCAATACTGGAGTACTGTGGACTGTTACAGCCTGGCCGCGATTGAAATGTTGAAAGGTCCAGCCTCTGTCTTATACGGAAGTGACGCCGTGGGCGGGACGGTACAGGCCTTCAGCTACGAACCCGAGTATGCAGAGGACGGCGCCTTGCATTATGGTAGTCGCCTCTTCACTCGCCTCTCGAGTGCTGAGCGTTCCGTGATCAGCCGTGCCCAAGGCGAAGTGGCCACTGACTCAACCGCGATTCATGCAGGGGTCACCTATAAATATTTTGGCGACCTACAAGGCGGCCACCACGTGGGACGCCAAGAGAAAACGGGATATACGGAGTATGATTATGATCTCAAGGCGCGCATCAAGCTGGCAGGAGAGCGCGAACTAGTCATGGCGTGGCAGAGTGTGGAGCTGGATGATGTCTGGCGGACACACAAGACGATCTATGGCATCTCGTGGAATGGGACTACCGTGGGCGACGAGCTGCAACGCACGTTTGAGCAAGACCGCCGATTGGGCTATCTCCAGCTTCGTGATGAAGAACCGACCTGGTTCTATGACACGTTACGTTTCACCCTCTTCTGCCAACTTCAGAGCGAGGATCAATTTGCCATCAGCAAACCCTCCGATAACAAGACAACGTCGGACGGTTTTGACGTGGTGACCCCTGGCTTCACGGCCGAACTCATGAAAGAGACCTCGCTAGGAACCTTTGTCTATGGGCTCGACTATTACCGAGACTTCGTAGACTCATATAATCGGGAAGTAAATATAGTGGGCCCTACAGAGCGCATCCAAGGGCCGGTTGCGGACAACTCCTCATACGACCTTGCTGGCCTTTTTGTGGAAGACCGTATTCCTTTGGGAGATCACTTTGAAGTCACCCCGGGTATCCGAGGAACCTACGCCCATGCCAGCATAGATGATTACTACTCAGTTGCTCCTGACGTAAATCCACTTAAACAACAAGGTACGCCTGGCAAGTCCTTTGATCGCACGTGGTGGGATGTCTCTGGCAATATCCGTTTGGCCTATTACGTCACTGATGACCGCGCACTCATGCTCTATAATGGCTTGGGACAGGCCTTCCGTGCCCCTAATCTTTCGGACATGACCTCCTATCGCGCCTCCAAATCAACCACCTACGAAACGCCCTCGCCCTCGGTGGATCCTGAGCACTATGTCACCTATGAGTGTGGTGCCAAGTGGATGAAAGACGGCTTAACCCTTCAAGCCGCTTGGTACTACACCTGGATGCGTGACCAGATCACCTCCGTCTATGAGCAGCAGGGCGGGGACATTATTTCAACTGCGGAAAATAGTGGCGAAGGATATGTCCAGGGTGCTGAGATTGATGGTGCTTATGAGGTGACTGAGAACTGGATCATCCGCGGGGGTATTGCCTGGTCAGAAGGTTTCAGCGACACATCCTACAAGAGCGGGACAACCATCACCACGGTAAGCGACGATCACTTCAGGACAGCGCCTCTGGCTGGGTTTGCCGCAGTACGTTGGCAGACGAGCAACAAGCGACTCTTTGTTGAGTGTTACGAACAGGCCGTCGATCGCGAAGATCGCCTCACCACCAGCGAAAGCCAGGGCGGCGACACCCAGCGCGTTCCTCTTAATGGTACCCCTGGTTATGCCACCACGGGCATCCGCGCAGGCTGGCAGGTCTGCGACTATGCCAACCTCGGGGTGTCCGTGGATAATATTTTTGATAAAGATTATCGTGTCCATGGTTCCGGTAGCAATGAAGCAGGTCGCAACTTCATTCTCAGCCTCGACCTCCGCTTCTAGGGTTGCAGAAGGGGGATGGATTGTTGTACAGTTAAAAGTATGCGCTTTTTATGTTACAACATCCAATATGGATATGGCTGGTTGCAAAGAATGGGCTGGCTGGGTTTTATGGCCAGAAGCACACGTCACTTCCCGACAGTCCAGCGCTTCCTGAAGTGTGTGGATGCCGATTTGGTCGGCTTGGTTGAAGTGGACTCAGGTTCCTATCGTTCCGGCAGTCAAAACCAAGCCGAGATCCTGGCGCGGGAGCTCGGCTATGCCGCGGCCTATCGCAGCAAGTATGCCGAGACCGGACTCGGACGCCACCTCCCCGTACTCAATAAGCAAGTCAATGCGATCTTAAGCCGTCCGCCGATCCTGCACAAAAAATTCCACGAGCTCAACTATGGATTCAAGCGTCTGGTGATCGAGGTCGAGACCGAAGAGGTGACCGTCTTTGTCGCCCACCTCTCTCTCGGTACCCGCGCCCGTCGACGCCAACTGCTCGATCTCCACGATCTTGTGATGGCGCGTAACAAACCCTGCATCTTGGCGGGCGATTTTAATTTTCTGTCAGGCCCCTGGGAGTCCAAGCTTTTTCTCAAGGCCTCCGGCCTCACGAGTGTCAACACAGAAGGCTGGGCGAGTTTTCCAAGCTGGGCACCGTTACGCGAACTGGACTATGTCTGTTACAGCCAGGAGTTAAAGCTGGAGCGTTTCCGGATGCCGAATGTCAGACTCTCAGACCATTTGCCACTGGTATGCGACTTCACGCTGCTCTAAAATTACTTGGGCTCGGTCACAAAGATAATTTCGTTAGGACGGATGCGCTTGTTTTGGCGCGCAATCAGTTCAACGAATTCAGGGTCCGTAGAGAAACGCTGCTGACGCAATTTGAGCGTCTCGATCTCTTTTTCCTTATAGGCGATCTTACGCTTAATCTCATTCCGCTGCTGCTCCAGATGTTTCATGCTTTGAAACTTCGGCGGAAAAATAAATATACCACCTGCGATCACAATCGCAAATGCAGCTAACAACGCTGTCTTGGTTATAATTTTTACTAATGCTTCCACGTTTAATGCCTAAACAATACAAAACTTTTTGTTGTATATACTTTCTCTCTTTTGACACAAAAAGTCAAGCGTAGATTTTCCAAAATATTTGAAAGCAATCGGCATGTGGTTTTCTCATTGCCAGCAGGAAGGTTTTGGTGCTATCTTATTTACAGTCAAACTGCGGATCACTCTTGCGAAAGTCTTTGTTATGAACAAACCATCGGAAAAACAAAAGAGCGCTCTGAAGCTCACCTCCTTCTTCGGCGAAGAGGATATTTTGGTCCAGCAGGAAAACCTGCATCGAAATGCCTTGATTCGTCTCATGCTTGAACATCTCGCGAAGCGGCATGGCTTCGGAGATGTTGACGTGTACTATAATGCCGTGATTGAGCGTGAAAACACCGAAAACACGATTATCGCTGATGGGATTGCAGTACCCCATGGCCGTATTGATGGCTTGTCCAAGCCTTTGGTCTGTGTGGCGACCTCAGAAGAAGGGATTCAGTTCCATCCAGGCAGTGGCAAGCTCGTTCACCTGGTACTGATCGTCCTTATTCCGCGTGATCAGCCCGCCTTTTATCTCCAAATCCTCCGTGCCCTCGTAACGATTATGCGTGACCCCGATGCTCCGAAGGAGGTGGCGATGATGAAAACGCCTCACGAGATCATGAAGTATTTTGAGCGCTCTGGAATGACGCTCCCCAGCCATATCTGCGCAGCGGACATCATGGTTGAGCCCTCGATCGTCCTTCATAACAATGACAGTTTAAAGACAGCGATTGATTGCTTCATCAGCAAAAGCGTCTCCGAAATCCCGGTCATTGACCGTGACGGTGACATGGTTGGAGTCGTCAGTGCAGGGGCGCTGTTAAGGGTCTGCCTGCCAGACTATCTCCTCTGGATGAGTGATCTCTCGCCAATTATTAATTTTGAGCCCTTTGCCAATGTATTACGAAAAGAGCAGAGCGCTTGGCTCTCAGACATTCTGTCACCGACCTACTCTTCCGTGCAGGTCGAAGCCCCCGCTGTCTCAGTCGCAGCAGAACTCACACGTAACAACACGTCCCGGTGTTACGTACTCAACGATAAAAAGTTGGTTGGCGTCATTGATTTGCCTGTGTTCCTCAAAAAAGTATTCCGTGAGTAATTGATTATGCAAAACGAAACTCCTGAAAACTCTCTCCTGAAGACGTTCATCAAATTGGCGATCATGACAGCCGTGGTTTCAGCCACAGGCGTCGGTACCCATCTCATCGGTGTGGCTCCGACCGCCTTGTCGCAATTCGCAGTCTGTACCTTTGTCGGCGTGATCTGTACGACACTCTTTTTCTGGCCTCACCGTGTCGCAGTCGCCTTTCTCGGTGTCGCACTCTTGATCGGTTCCCAAGCAATGACCCTTCGAGGCATGTTGCAAGCAACCGAACTGGATATTATCTTCTTCTTGATCGGCATGATGATCATTGTCGGCGCCCTGAAGGATCTTGGGGTCCTTACGTGGGTTATCCAGATCATCATTAATCAAAAACACATGACCGGGATGATGTTTGTCATCGTGTTATGTATACTTTCAGCGGTCCTCTCCAGTATCATCGGCGAAGTCTCCTCCATTATCGTTGTTCTGGCCCTTGTCTTTCAGGTCTGTGAGACGCTCAAGGTACGGGCAACACCGTTTGTCCTCATGTCCGTATTGTCGACCAATATCGGGTCTGCGGCAACCATGTTGGGCAATCCGGTCGGCATCTTCATTGGAAACAAGGCTGGTTTTACCTTCGGCCAGTTCCTTCTGGGTGCAACCCCGATTGCGCTTGCGGCACTGGTCGTCACAACAATCACCTTGCTGATCTGGTATCGCAAGGATGTCCGTGACATGACCGAGCAGATGGACCTTCATCGGCTTCACAACCAGGGGCTCGGTCCCTTGCTACGTATCCCCCATCGCAGAGGTCTCTTTGTACTCGTGGCCACGATTAGCATCATCGTCTTTCATCACCAAATCGAAACGCTGCTCGGGTTGTCTGGGGTCGAAAATAAAAACGCCTTCTTGATTGTTACCCCGCTGGTGATTGCGGGTCTCCTCATGATGTATCGTCCCCAGCGAGCACGCCATTACGTCGAACATGACGTGGAGTGGTGGACTTTGCTCTTCTTTATGTTGCTCTTCGCCATTGCCGGTTCCATGGAAGAACAAAATGTCACGCGGAATTTGGCTGATAAGTTAATGGGTTTAGTCAAGGGTGGACCCGATGCAATGGTCCCCTTTGTCCTCGTCCTCTCTTCGGTGGGCTCCGCCTTTGTGGATAATATCGTCTTTGTGGCCGCCTTCACCCCTGTTATCCAAGCCTTGGTGGAACGCTCGGCTGACTACTCCATCCTCTGGTGGACCCTTCTGTTTGGGGCCTGCTTTGGTGGCAACATTACGGCAGTAGGCTCCACGGCGAATATTATCGCCCTTGGGTTCCTTGAGAAGCGAGGCCATGTGCATATCGGTTTCTGGGAGTGGTTCAAGATCGGCGCGGTGATCGGACTCATCACGGGGCTGGTGGCTTGGGGGATGTTGATGCTCCTGCCTGTGCAACAACCGCTCGTGCATGACAAGACACCGGTCAAGCAAGAGGCCTTCGAGGAGATGCCTCTACACGAACCCATTATGTCGCCCTCAGAATAGCGCTAAAATTTTATGCGTAGCGAAGCTGCACGATTCTTAGATGCGATCGCGTATGAACGCGGACTCTCCGAGCATACACGCGCGGCCTACGAACGTGACCTCTCGGATTTCTTCGCCTATCTGGAGAGCATCGCCAAAGTCAAGGACTTTGACCACGTTGCCCGCGAACATATCGCCGATTACCTGCTCTATGAAAAGCGGCAAGGACTCTCCATTGCCACCCGTGCCCGGCGACTGGTGGCCATCAAGGTCCTCTTTACCTATCTTGTGACCGAGGGTCACCTGCGCTCAAATGTCTCGGAGACGGTTGAATCAGCTAAGCGCGGACGCCTCCTGCCTCGGACATTGTCAGAACAGGAGATCGGAACCTTGCTAAACTCCATTGAGGGCGTGACCCCGCAAAGCATCCGGGACCGTTGCATGCTGGAACTCTTCTATGCCTGTGGCTTACGTGTCTCAGAAGTGGTCAACCTCCGCGTCGGCGATATCCGTATGGATGAGACCCTTGTTCGCTGTATCGGCAAGGGAGACAAGCAACGCTTCGTCCCGATCGGCAGCGAGGCGTGTGGCTGGTTACACAAATACATCGATGAGGCCCGTCCAGCCTTATGCAAGCGCGACACCACACAGCAAGCCCTCTTTCTCACGCGTTTCGGAAAGCCCTTCACCCGCCAAGGCATCTTCGACATGCTGATGAAGCGCGCGCAGACCGCAGGACTGACGCAATCTATTTCGCCCCATGTCTTACGTCACTGCTTCGCCACCCATCTGCTGGCGCATGGCACTCAGATCCGCGCGATCCAGGAGATGCTCGGCCATGCTGACATCGCCACCACGCAAGTCTATACCCACGTCGATGACGGCGAACTTGTCAACGTCCACGCACGGTTTCATCCGCGCAGCAAGAGATGAGCCCGCCGCCCGAGGCGGCGCAGCGGCAGTCGGCAGCCCCCTTCGCCAAGGCTACGGCGGCCAAGGTAGCAGTTGGCAGTTAATCACCGAGAATAAACTGACACGCAACTTTTAGCATCCGTATGGCACGAACCAACACGAATGATGTATGGTAGAGATGGTTCGCTCCGGCGGCTGCCGGATCCGCGGCTCGTTCGGTGAACGAGCCCTACCGTTTTCCAACGTCGTCAGCCACACACGGCGGTCACGCCATTGTGTGTGCTGCCTGGCTAGGCGTCATCTACGAGGCCCACGTGAGATTGAGCTTAACCCTATGTGTAGCACAGTCCCGTAGATAAAGATTGATCAGGTTTTGATAGGGCATGCCGATCTCCGTGGCAAGCTTCTTGAAATAAGCAACCGTCGCCTTATCGAGGCGCATCGTGATCGGTTGCTTTAAGGATTTTGTATAAGGGTTTTTCTCGCCCTTCATTTTTTCGAAGTCATAATGTTCTCTCATGGCATTCACCTTCCTTCCCAGTAACCGGCTTCCTCACGTTTGTCCGCTTTTCGCGCCGAAATGATGCGAATAACGCTATCCGAGGCACGATGGCAGTGGCAGACGATCAATACGCGAAGATGACAGCTAATGCCCAGCATCAGAAATCGATCCTCGTCTGCCGAATGGTCGGGGTCGAAGAACCGCAAGGCGTTCTCATCCAAGAAGACGGTTTGAGCCTCTTCAAAAGAAACTTTGTGCTTCTTCCTGTTCTGCTGGCTCTTCGCCTCGTTCCACTCGAATCGTATTTCAGTCATACGTACACTGTACTTATTATTTGCTGAATGTGCAAGAGAAATCACTTCTTGCTATCGACTATCTTTCCCATCATTCCAACATTCCACTATTCCCGCATTCCCTCTCTCCACCTCTCCAATATTCCAACGTTTTTCTCGGTTAGTTGTTGCTTGCTCTGTTTATCTCGGAACGGGTATAATTTGCGACATCAGCGTTCTACGGGAATGGAGTTTTTGGGACCTGTATGAATGAAGGAGTGTGTCATGATATCACTACAAAAAGTGGGTGGTTTGGTCATTGGATTACTGGTGTGCCATGCGCTTGTCGGTTGTGAACGGAAGAGCAGTTTGCCCCAGGAGAAAGAATATTTCTCCAAGGATTCAAAGCCGACAACTAAAGAGGTAATCAAACTGTGTCGCGACTTGGGCTATGCAGGTGCAGCCGATCAATTTGAGAAACAGCTTCTGCCGTGTGTCAGACTGGCTCCGTGCACGGGGACACCCTCCCGTGTGTGCTCAAAAATCGGTGGCTTGCCCAATCTCTCAGACCCATTGCTCTGGCCCAAGCATAAAGAGAAGAGCCTTTCTTTTATTGCCCAGATCAACGTGCAGGAACTGCCCGGAAATCTTCCCAAAGAGATTCTACCGCAAAAAGGCATGCTCTATTTCTTCTATGATGCGGAACAGGCCACATGGGGATACGACCCCAAGGACAAAGGCAGCTGGCGCGTGCTCTATGCTGAGAACCTTCCTGAGGGCGTGCAGGTGGTGAGCGCTCCTGCCGATATCCCTGAAGAGGCGAGATTTAAAGAAAAACTCGTCCAGCTTCAGGATGACTTCTCACTACCTGAGCCATCCGAGGCTCTGAGCAAGGCTTCCTTGACCGATGACCAGGAGGATGCGGTGTATGAACTCTATGAACAGTTCGCTAAACGTCGTAGTCCCTGGCACCAGTTGCTCGGCCACGCTGATCCGATACAAGGCGATATGAAACTGGAGTGCCAGCTCGTGAGCCATGGACTCTATTGCGGGGATGCTAGCGGCTATAACGCTCCGAAGGCGAAGGTCTTAGCCCCTGGCGCAGCGCAATGGCGTTTGCTTTTGCAGGTGGATTCAGATGAGCCACAGGAAATGATGTGGGGAGATTGCGGGCGACTCTATTTCTGGATCACAGAGGATGATTTACGAAACAAACGTTTCGAGAATGTCTGGATGATTTCGCAGTGTTACTGAGTAATAGACTACCAGATGATTTCGCGGGACTCGAAGATCGGGCCATCGCGGCAGACGCGGCCGGTCCATTCAGCGCCGTCTTCTTTGCGAAGCTTCTGAATACAGGCTAGGCAGGCGCCTACGCCGCAGACCATGTGCTTATCGAGCGAGAGCCACCCCAACATATTGTGCTCAATCGCACGCTGACCGACGGCCTTGAGCATACCATCGGGTCCACAAGCGAAGAGATCAAACGTCAGATTCTTCAGCTTCAACTGATTGATCTGGCGGTCCAACGGTAGCGTGACGAGTCCGGTCTCCCCCATGGAACCATCCTGCGTGGTGGTGTAGACGGTCCACCCCATGTACTGGAGCAACTCGCTGCACAGAATATCATCCGCCGTGCGCGCGCCGATAAAGGCATATCCCTTACGAGGCAACTTCTCGGCCAGGAAGCAGAGCGGAGCAACACCATATCCGCCAGCGACCAGGAGTGGAACACCTTTCAGCGTGAGCGGGAAACCCTTTCCCAGCGGCCCGATAACCGAGAGCGTATCTCCTGTTTTTAATGCGTTCAGCTTATCCGTTCCACGACCGACAGTCTTGTAGAGAATTTTAAGTTTTCCATCCGTCGCGCCAAAGATGCTGAAGGGACGGCGCAACGCTGTGTTCTCTAGGGACGGAATGCGAATATGGACAAACTGACCTGGCTGTGCCTGCGAGGCGATCTCTTTGGCATCCAACGTGAGTGTCCAGTAACCCGCCTTGAGCGGCGCGTGATGAATAATTTTACAAAGTATGTCTTTCATAAGGATAGGGGGCAGGAAGAGTAGGGTTCCGCCTTCGCGAATACGGCTACGGCGGACAGGTCAGGGTTAAACAAGTGTTAGGGCAGTTTCATGTCGTTCTGTTTATTAAGTAATCAGTGATCAGTCATCGGTGATCAGTTGGCTTCGCACCAGATGGTACTGATCACTGGCAACTGATTACTGATCACTGATCTTTCCGTTTACGGGCGCGGGGCTGCGAACAGTCGTCGTGCCATTAGTTCGATTGGGATCGGGAAGCGGCACAGCGAGCAGGCTCTGTGCATCGGTAAAATCGAGGCGTGACTGGATCCGCATAATCTCTGCCTGAACCACGGCGGCGGCCTCCATCTGGCCCTTGACCGTCAACCCCTTCTGGCGCCGCTGTAACGAGGCCAAATAGGTTTGGATCGTGTCCACGATGCTCTTGGCTTTGGCGCGACGAAGCGTATCGCGCTGTTGATAATACTTATTCTGAACCTCCAGAAGTTTTTCAGGATCTAAGACGAGGTGTTTGGACTGGATAATCCGGTCCGCCTCAAAACGGGTAGCCTCTTCGCGAACACTCTCCCACCCCATATAGTCCCCGGCGCGCTGATATTTATCCATGAGCCCATTCAGCGCATGGAGATAATCATCTGCCCATTGTCCTGCGGTTTGCTGGGCTTTACTTTCAATGTCAGCCAGCTTTTGCTCGATCTCCTTGCGTTGCTGGACGAGATCGTTCTCTTGGGGCTGGTTGGTCCCGTCGAAGATGAAGGCAGGCGGAAGGGCGTCCGGATCCCCGGATACGGCAATACGTTGCGCATCCCTTTCCGCTGCGAGATACTGTGGGAGCGAACGGACGCGACGGATCTCCGTGTTGATCGCCGAGGCGATATTCATCTGCCCCCCTTGCATGGTAGCGCGCTGGAGCTCTGTCAAATCCGTGATATACTTTCTGCTCAACGTCAGGAGGCGGCGATGATGGAGGATGCGTTGCTCTTCCGCGCTTTGTCGGTACTTGCTCTTCAGCAACCGCAAATCGGTGGTGTCATCCGTCGGCTCGTTGGTCTCTTCATCAATCGCTCCGCTCTCTTCAAACTTTTTACGTTCCTCCTGCGCACTGACCCACCCTTCGAAATCACCTGCTGTCCGCCGGCGTTCTGTCAAGGTCTCAAGCTCTTTCAGGAAGGCCTCGGACCAACTCGCCACCGCGGCCTCTTGACTCGTGACCAGGGCTCCGAGCTGTTGAACAAACTCCGCTTTCTTCAGCTCAAGAGCCATAAACTCCGGTTTCTGTGATTGATTCGCAGTGTCCGGCGAATTTCCTACCGACTCCAGCGCAGCCGTCAAACAACTGCGGAGGGTCACCTTCTTGCCCAGCCAGTTTTGTGCATAGTACTGCAATGGCGAGGCGAAGAGGCTGCTTTCATAAAACCAAAGGCCTGGACGTGCCACATGGTACGGTGCGGTTCTTGCCGTGCCTTTAAACTGCCGAGCAAAGAGCGGCAGAATCGCAAGGTAGAGCATGAAAACCGTAAATACAAGGGTCGCGCTTGTATGCAATCGTTTCAAAATCCGATGGGTCTTGATTCGTTTGCCGAGGCGAATAAAATCCTCGTTGCTCAAAGCATTTGCCGTTTTTGACAGTTCCACATAAAGCCGTCCGGCCGTCAACCAGTCATGGTGGCGAATCGACTGATGAATGCGTTCCATGTCGCGTTTAAGAATGAGCTCGGGCAAGCTCTGTTCCTCCGAGAGAAAGACATGCTGCTCTTCCGAGAGGTCACGATATTGTGAAATAAAGAGTGCGGCACGCTCAAAGTTCTCTGCTCGGATCTCCATCGGTATCTGCTCTTTGAGTTGATTCCGTTTCCGAATGCTCTTCTCTGCCTGTTCCCGCAGGGTGCCGACCTCGTTAAGAAATTGTCGCCCTGTGGGGCCAGCAGGTTCAAAACCATGGATGCGTCCAGCATACAGAATGACCCGTTCAAAGCGATGCTCCTTTGTCGCTTGGCGCATCTTCTCTAAAATGGCCCCCAACATCTCATACGTACGCGTATCCGCACCACAATTGCCGCAATATTGAACACCTATAAAGGAGTCAGCACTACATTCTGGACACGCCTCGCTTCCGTCCCAACCGCACTCAGCACAGTATTTCAACGTCAAGGGATTTACAGCATCACACCACTTGCAACGCCAGGTTGTCTTGACGGTCGGCAAGACAATTTTCGTGCGTTCCCTTGCGAGGGCAAGCGCATCCACAAAAGCCTGCGCTGACTGCCAACGCTGCTCCTTGTCTGTCGCCAGCGCCTTGATTACCACCTCACGAATCTGCACCGGAACATCCTGCTCGCGGAAATACCGGGGGTTCTGCGCTGTCAGCAGGAAATAGAGCAACCCACCCAGACCATAGACATCTGCGCGCTCATCGGACTGCCGAGCATCGGTCTCCTGTTCTGGCGCACCATAGCCAACCGAGAGCAGTTTTTCACCGGGAACCGTTAGCTCTTCGTCCCCTTCTTTATGCATGAGCCGCGCCAATCCGAAGTCTACGATCTTCGGCTCGTTCGTCTTGTCGAGCAGAATATTGCTGGGCTTCAGATCACGATGAATCACACCACTGGCATGAGCATACGTAACCGCTTTGCCAATCTTCGAGACCAAAAGGCAGGCATCCTCAAGGTTATACTGCCCATGCTTGGAGACATGCTGATCGAGGGTCAAGGGAGCGTTGGGCTTGTTGAGCCCGCCGGTGGAGGGCTCCTTCTGGAGCTCCGGATCATCCGGCCCGGCAATATACTCCATGACAATATAAGGACCATCCTCATCCTCACCCAAGGCATAAATGTGAATGATGTGAACATGACTCAGCGCGGCAACCGCGCGGGCCTCGCAGAGAAAGCGTTGACGCAAGGCGGGGATGGTCTGCGCATGGATATTCAAGCGCTTGATCGCGACAAAGCGATCGAGCCGTTTGTCCCGTGCCAGATAGACAACACCCATACCGCCATCACCAATCTTGCTGTAGATGGCATAGTGGTCAAAGAGTCGATCCGAGCGCGAAAGAGAGACCTCGGCCTCACTGTTCTGAGAGGAGGCAAGAGAAGGCTCTTTTGGGGATGAGGGGGGGGCGATCCGCTCGGTGGGCGGAACATGAATACGAACAGTCGCCTCTTCCTCTTTGTTTTTCATAATAAAGATCTGTTGTTCAATTGGCGAAACGCTTCATAAGCTGTGATCGAGACCGCATTGGCCAGGTTAATACTCCGGGCATGCTCACCCGGCATGGGAATCTTAAAAAGATCATGACGATAGTATTCGTAAAATGGCTCAGGAAGTCCAGCGCTTTCGTTACCAAAAATGAGGGCATCGTTGGGACCAAAGGCACAGGAGTAGAGGGATTTCTCCCCTCGGGTACTCAGAAAGAAGAGGTGGGCGGGCTTGACATTGGCCAGAAAATCCTCCCACGAATCGTGAATCACTAACTTCACATGCTCCCAGTAATCCATCCCGGCGCGTTTCAAATGGTGGGCATCCAAATGAAATCCCAACGGCCGTACCAGATGCAACGTACAGTCCAAGCCGACACACACACGGCCTATCGCCCCTGTATTATGAGGAATTTCAGGCCTGACTAAAACAATGTGAAGTGGAAGCATATCAAGTTAAAACCATGAACCAGCAAGAATAGAGTGGCAGTATAACAAAACTACCTCCTACTGGGGTATGATTTTATTTTCAAAAAATAAAATCATACCCCTCGGAACGGTGTTTGACACAGAGGGGTTGTTTCGGCTACACTATATGGCTTTACGACCTGTTCTTTATAATTTTAATTCGGAAGGAAGTGCACCGGTGAGTGTTGTACAATCTTTATTAGACTTACAGGAAATCGATGGCCGAATTCGTGCCTTACAACAGGAATCAAAAGACATTCCTCAACGCAAAAGCCAAGAATCTGCACGTTTGCAAGGCGCGCGATCCATGGTTGAACAGGCGAAAAACGACCTGAAGAGCGCTCAACTCACAGTCTCTAAACTCGAAGGCGATGTAAAAGCCCTTCGCGATAAGATTCTCGAACTCAAGAAGCATCAGGCTCAACTCAAGACCAATAAAGAGTTTTCAGCTTACAATCTCGAGATCGCTAAGATTGAAAAGGATATTGATGTCGCTGAAGCCAATCTCATCGGCTCGATGGATCATGTGACGCCGTGCAAGACCGTGCTGGACGAACGTGAAGCCAAGCTCAAAGAGGAACAGACAGTTGTGGACACCTACTGCGCAGAACTGGATGCACGCCTCGCTGAAGTTCAAGCCGAACTGCTCTCTTGCCAAAAGACGCGTGCCGAAGCAACAAAATTGATACAGCCTCGCGAATTATTTATCTACGACCGCCTATTGACCAAGCGGTGGCCCGTCGTGGTTCTTCTTCAGGAGGATGGCGTGTGCAAAGGGTGCAACCTGCAACAGCCTCCCTCTATTTTGCAAGGTGTCCGCCGAAAACAAGGCCTGGTGGCCTGCCAGATGTGCGGCCGTATTGTTTATCAATAATTTTAACGGAGCGACCTCCATAGGCGCTCCTCTGATTTGCGGACAGCGGAAGGACGTGACCGATCGCTCCTGCCTCGTGCAGGGGAGGAAAGTCCGGACTCCGCAGAGCGAGAGATCCGATTGTGAAGGTCGGAGGGGTGTCGCCAGAACGACATCAACGGAAAGCGCCACAGAAAACAGACCGTCCCGCGCAAGTGGGATAAGGGTGAAAAGGTGGTGTAAGAGACCACCGGGCGGTTGCGAAAGCGCCGTCGCAGGGCAAGCCCTCTCTGGAGCAAGATCAAATAGGGGACTCGAGACGCGGCTCGCGTCGTTTCAGCCTTTCGGGGCTGAATAGGGTCTCGGGTAGATTGCTTAGATGAATGATCGGAGCCACGTTCGCGTGGTGAACAGAATCCGGCTTATTCGCTCCTTCCGTTGTCCGCATTCTTTTCAAAGCTACAGCGCATTGCTAAGGATCAGCGTGCCGGTATCCTTGCCAGCCATGATGTCGGTCAGCACATCCGCATTGCGACCGCCAGCAATGACCACACCACACCCCGTCTTGGTGGCGATCTGCGCAGCATTCAGCTTGGAGTCCATGCCTCCCTTGGAGAGATTGCTCCCCTTGCCTGCACTCACAAACTTCATGACATCCGAAACCTTGTCCACATACGGGATGCGCTTATTCTTCCCATCTAACACGCCATCCACGGTGCTGAGGATGATGAGCAAGTCCGCACGGACCAGCTTCACCACCAGCGCGGCCATATAGTCATTATCACCCAGCGAGAGGTCGGCCTTGATCTCCTCATCAGCCACTACGTCGTTCTCGTTGATGATCGGAATCACGCCCATTTTCATCATGTGCTCCATGGTACGCTTCGCATTTGCATAACGGATACGATGCTGGAAGTCCGCATGCGTCAACAGAACCTGCCCGATGGTGATCTTTTGTGCGCCAAAGAGCGTCGCATAATTCGTCATCAGCCGAGCCTGCCCGACCGCCGCACACATCTGCAAGTCCGCGACAGCCTTCGGGCGCTCCTTGAGTCCAAGCGCATCAACGCCCGCACCGATCGCACCTGAAGAGACCACGAGAATCTCATAGCCCTGGCGATGCAACGCGGAGATCTGCTTCACAAGGCTCTTCAGCGGCGGCATATCCGGATGACCGCTGGGCTGAGCAATGACTCGGGTGCCGATCTTCACAATAATGCGACGTGCTTCAGGAAGCAAGGCGCGGAAACGTTGTTCAATGTTCATAGTGTTAAAAAAAAACGCCTCTTCTCCCTTGTCGCCACGCACACAACAGCGCCGCGGAGACAGAGAAAAGAGGCAGGTTCAACAATTATGCGCCCAACTGGAAACGCACAAAACGCTTGATGGTCACCGTATCGCCTGTCGCCTTGACACAGGCATTGACGATGTCCGTAATGGTCTGCTTAGGCTCTTTGACAAAGGCCTGATGGATCAAACAGACATCGCCGTAGAACTTCTGGATCTTACCCTTGAGGATACCTTCCATAATGTTCGCGGGCTTCTTCTGCTCGGCGAGTTGATTACGGTAGATGTCCTTCTCCGCCTCAATCATCTCTGCAGGAACCTCTTCCGAAACCAGGTAACGCGGTGCTGCCGCAGCGATCTGGAGCGCCAAATCATGAACGAGCTCGACAAAGACGGGGTTGTTGACCGTCTCTGGCTTGCCACAGGCGACTTCAACAATCACACCGACTTTACCACCCATGTGGATGTAGGACTCGATCTTGCCAGTGCAGCTCAGTGCATAGCGGGCCGTACGACGGATCTTGACGTTCTCACCCGTCTGCGACACGATGGTCATGTGCGCGTCCTTCATGCTGTCCCCCAGCTCCTCGCCCTGATCCATCACCTTTTGGGTAACGGCAGCGACAAAGTTTTTGAAGTTATCGGTCTTGGCCACAAAGTCGGTCTCGGTGTTGACTTCCGCCATAGCGATGGTCTTGCCATCTGCTGCGACGATTGCCTTAATAATTCCTTCTTTGGACTCCTTGTCGGCACGCTTGACCTGAATGGCCAACCCCTTCTCGCGAAGAATCTTGATCGCGGCGTCCATGTCGCCCTTGGTCTCGATGAGTGCCTTTTTGCAATCCATCATGCCGGCATTGGTACGTTGACGCAAATCGTTGATCGTAGCAACTGTAATCTCTCCCATAAAAATCTCCTTTTTTATCGTTACTCGGCTGCGGGGGCTTCAGCAGGAACTGTCTCGACAGCAGCAGCCTTGGCAACGGTCGCATCCTTTGCTGCCTTAGCAGCTTTCTTGCGGGTCTCCATCAGGCGGCTCTTGGCCTTCTTGCCAGCATCATCGTCTTCATCTTTGTCACGACGGGGCTTGCGCGTTGCCTTATCCTGAGCATCCGACTGGACCTGCTCCGCATCGCGCTGACGCTGACGTTCCGATGCCACACGCTGATACTCGTCATTTGCATCTTTGATGACCTTTGCGAAAGCGTCAGCAATGATCTTGATGCCACGAACCGCGTCGTCATTACCAGGAATCACATAGTCAACGAAATCTGGATTCGCGTTGGTGTCCACAATCGCCACAACCGGGATGCCCAAGCGAACCGCTTCAGCAACCGCGTTCTGCTCACGGCAGATATCCACGACCACCATCGCGCCTGGCTTGCTATCCATTTCAGCTACGCCCCCGAGATTCTTCTGGAGCTTCTCGAGTTCACGACGCAGGCTAGCTGCCTCCTTCTTGTGGATGGAGAGCGCGCCGTTATTGTTACGTCCCATAGCTTCGATCTGGCGCATACGCTTGACACTGCGACGAATCGTCTGGTTGTTAGTCAATGTACCACCCAACCACCGTTCTGTCATGTGGTTTTGCCCACAAGCCTCTGCAGCGGCCTTCACGACCTCTTGCGCTTGTTTCTTGGTTGCAACAAAGAGAACCTTCTTACCACTCAAAGCGATATCACGCAAAAAGGCTGCTGCTTCGTCAATAAGGGTGATCGTCTGGGTCAGATCAATGATGTGGATCCCATTGCGCTTGTCAAAGATATAGCGCTTCATCTTGGGGTTCCAACGCTTGGTTTGATGTCCGAAGTGCAGACCTGCATCCAGCAAGTCCTGAAGGGAGAGACCGGTAAGGGTCGAGACAGGCATTTCCATAATGATTCCTTAAACAATGACAGGCAAGAGCATATCGCTCACTGACCCTGTCGGGTTAATCCGCTTTGGCGAACTGGCGCCTGACGCCACCTCGCCTTCGCTTCCGCACAGATAAAGTCACTCGACAATTCGTGCGCTTAGGCCGAGTACAATAGCAAAAACGCCCCTCTCCGCGCAAGCCCGAATTTTGTAAACGTGAAAATTCCGGCTTCGTTTTGGGGGGGAGGGCGTTTAGGCTGGGTCCTGCGTCTGGGGCCTGGGGTCCAGAGGGACGGATATTCGTGCGCCCACTCAGTGGGCGCACGGACGTGGTTAAAAGGAAAGCTTTCGACCCTAAAGTCTAAACACCTATAGCCTAAAAACCTCTCCCCTCCCCCTTACTTAATCTTGCAGATTGTACAATGGCGGCAGTCGAAGTCGAGGGGGGCTGGCAGAGGCTGCCCCTTTTTATGGGCGGCCACAGCCTGGAGGTGGTTGAGTCCGGCTAGAAGGAGCCCGAGGGTAATAAAGCCACCTGCCGGGAGAATAACGAGAACCATGCTATGGCTATGGATGTCGGTGAGCGCGATTTTTCCAAAGAGAGTGACTGAACCATTGCCGATAAACTCGCGAAGCGTGGCAATGATGGCGAGAGCCAAGGTAAAGCCGGCACCCATGCCAATGCCGTCGGCTGCACTCAGGAGAACCGGGTTCTT
Organism: Akkermansia muciniphila; assembly: GCA_945870145.1. Classification (GTDB taxonomy): domain Bacteria; phylum Verrucomicrobiota; class Kiritimatiellia; order RFP12; family UBA1067; genus CAIZQW01. Next base: position 3,003 of record CAMBQV010000026.1, on the reverse strand, counting down.
GGAGGCAAAAGCCTCTGCGCGTCCCAAAATGATGCAATTAACCACGATCAAAGGGATAAAGATGCCGAGACTCGCAGCCAGCGCTGGCGCATACGCCTGCATCAAGAGGTCTACAATAGTCACAAAGGCCGCGATCACCACGATATAGGCAGGAATACGAACCGTTGCAGGAATGACGTTCCGAAGCGCCGAGATGGCCATGTTGGAACAGATCAAGACAAAGGTAGCCGCGATGCCCATGCCCAGCGCATTTTCCAGCGACGTGGTCACCGCCAGGGTCGGACACATGCCCAAGACCAAGCGGAAGGTCGGGTTCTCTTTGATAATGCCTTGAGTCAAAACTGTCCGAAAATTCATAAGCGTTTACTCCCTTTATAAGGAAAGAAGGGCCTATTATGGCGAACCCGCGCGAAAGGCGCAACTAAAAAGAGAAGAGAAGTTATGACTTGCGTCCTGGGGTCCTTGGGTCATGAACTGGGTCCTGGGTCTTGAGTCCGGCGTCCAGAAACGTGTTGACCCAAGACCCCAGACGCAGGACTCAGGCAGGACGCGGGACCCCAGACTGCCCCTGGGACTTGCGTTATAACCCCAGAACTGCCAAAAGCTCAGCTGGTCGCTCAACGGCCGCGGTAAACGAGCTTTCCCCGAGCTTTCCAATGCCCCAGCGGCAAAAACAGCTCTTCAAATGGGCATTTTTGCCGGCGTCCATGTCGGCATGGTGGTCGCCGACCATCCAGTCGCGCTCATCCAAGATGACCCCCATGCGCTCGGCAACCTGATACAATGGATAGGGATCGGGCTTTAATTTGTCCGAATCGCCCCCTCCGACAATGCCATCAAAGAGGTTTAGGACCCCAAGTCCATCCAGAATAGGCGGCACGTAGGCGGCTTGTTTGTTTGTGACCACGCCCAAACGCCAGCCCCCCTCTTTCAGGGCAAGAAGCACCTCTTTAATCCCGGGATAGAGCACGGTATGGTCCAAGAGATGACCCATATAGTTTATTTTTTGACGCTCCCGCAACTGGGACATGTGGGTGGCAGCCAGCTCGGGAATGGCCCGCTGAAGGAGGACCCCCACCCCATCGCCAATGCAGGTCGTGATCTGGTCTAGCGGGAGCACGGAGAGTCCAAAATCCTGACGCGTCAGATTGACGCCGAGTGCAATATCCTCAAGGGAGTCGATTAAGGTACCATCTAAGTCGAAAAGGGCTGTTTTCATAAAGGAGCCGAAGTTTAGCAGATTTTGCCTCCCTGTCCAGCGCGAAGCTGTTTGGAGTGTGGTGGGTGAGGCATTTGCGCACCTCTTCGCGGCTTTCCTGACCGCCGTAGCCCAGAGGGCGAAGGCTGGTTGCGGTAGAACACAAAAAAATGTGTTAAAAAACGGTTAGAAAAAAGTTAACTAATTTTTACTTTTCCGACTTGCCACGAGACCTCTTTTGGAGTAACCTAGTCATACAACGAAAGAATAGTTTTGTTTGATGGTACTGGAAGGCGAGTGTCCTCTGAGGGCCATTGGGCGGAATTTTGAAGGTTTAATGTTTACTAAATAAGGAGGATTCTTTTATGAATCTGACTAAGTTATTTGCAGCAAGTCTATGCCTCACCGCGATGGCTGCGTCTGCAGTTGAATTGAAATCTGACTCATTTGAAAGTGAGTCTTTTTCTGGTGGCTGGGTAGGTCCGCAACCGAGTAATATTGTTGCTGGGACCAATGGGGTTGCGGAAGCCAATTCGCCAATAAACACGTCCGACACCAAAGTACTCCAGCTCGACACGGGAGCAGGGACATGGACAAATCAGGTGGGTTATTCATTTGATAATACAAACACTCCGGCTCTTTACATAGACATGCTGGTCAAGTTTGTCCCGAGCGAGACGCCTCCGCCACTTGGAGACGGTGTCAAGCTTGCAATAGCTGTAACGAATGATTTACTCGTGGTTACAAAAGCTGTAGGTGTTGGCGTGAATGACTGGGCGACTACCGCAACAACCATCGATACCAGCTTGTGGTATCGGGTAACTGTAAAATTGGAACAGGATGTTGTTAATTATTTATACTATGCTTCAGTTACGCTTAATGGCAACCAGCCTGTTAGCGTGGGAGGAGAGGAGCGTTTTGAAATCGCAGACTCTACATTCTATGGTGTTCTTAACTCCATCGGTTTCCAAGGTACGGGCTTCATTGATGAAGTGGTTGTCACAACCGACAATCCGTTAGGCGGAGTGACGGTCTTTGATATCACCCTGAGCTTCGCGGCTGGCCAGTTGTCGGTCTTGGTGAGCGGAACAGGAACCAATGCGGCTCCAGTCGTTCCATCAGGAACAACGCTTGACGTCATTGCGAAACCGTTCTACCAGATCGCAGGTACGACTGCTACAAACAACTGGACGTCTGGCGGTGAGCCCAACACAAATGGTACCATCACAGTCACGGCTGAAGCTGACACAGAGATCACCTTTACGGCACAACCTTGGACCAGCACAGATCCGGTCGGCGGGACTACATCGTTTGCCAATGCGCCAGCCACCAATGTTGCTGCTTGGGCGATCGCAAAGGGTGTCACAGAGCTGGATGACAACATTTACAACCAGTACCTGCTGAATATCGATGACGCAACCGATGTACCTTCTCTGCTCATCAAGAGCGTTGCGGTTACCAACACGGAGGTCACCGTCACGGTTGAGGCTGATGGCGTTAACTTCTCTACCATTAATGGCCAAGTGAAGCTGATGGTTTCCCCAGTTTTGGGCGGATCATCCTCTAACATTACGGCTGCAGTCAGTGGAGAATTTACCGCGACAGTTCAGGCAGACATCGGAACGAACAAGTTCGTCAAAGCGGTGGTTGAATAACCTCGGCTAAGTGACGTACTAAAACGTTGAACGTAAGGGGTCCGCAGAAATGCGGGCCCCTTGCTTTTTGTTACGTCGAGATGCCAACACGGTACGGGCGAGGACGCCCGTACGCCACGCACACGGTGCGCAGGCGTCCGCGCCTGCGCA
>CAMBQV010000025.1 GCA_945870145.1 Akkermansia muciniphila | reverse complement strand
AAGCCTTTGGTTCTGAGTATCCAGCCGCACGGAAACTTTTCCTCTACAGAGGCACCGAGCAACGGATGGAAGGTGATGTGCTCTGCGTTCCCTGCGAACGCTTCCTGCGTGAAATGATCCCTGGAAAACCGTTGCCCGATCATGCCTGGCGGCGGTAAAAATCAAATGCTAGACCTCGTGCTGGTGGCGCTTGCGATAGGCGAAGGGGGTGCACGACATCAGTTGCTTAAAGGTCTTGGTGAAGTGGCTGTGGTCATAGAAACCCACGCCGAGGGCGATGTCGGTGATGGTCCGGTCGGTCTGTTCCAACAAATCTCGTGCGGCTCGGATGCGGACCCGTAGCAGGTATTCAATGGGACTGCATCCAAGAATTTTTGAAAAACGGCGCTCAAAGTGCGCTTGAGAGAGTCGGGAGCGTTTGACCAAGTCACCCAGTGTGATCGGAAGCGCATAGTTCTGATGCAGATAATCGAGGACCTTGGCAATGTGGCCATACCACTCGGGCGTATCACGCATGCCGCCAATGATACGGTGGACACCTGCCACCCCGATCACCCGCCCCTTTTTGTCCTTGATCGGGAATTTACTGCCGACAATCAAACGGTCAGAGTTTTCAGGTGCGGGTTCAATGGTGTTCAGTGTCGGCTTTCCGCTTTTGATGACCTGCTGGTCGCTCGCCCGGTAAATATCAGCGCGGTCTTTGGAGAACAGCTCATGATCGGTCTTGCCGATCACCTCCAGCTCGGAGGAGACACCTGAATAGTCCTGGGATCTCCGATTTTGCATGATGAAGCGTCCTCGGCTATCCTTAATGAAAAAAGCTACATCCGGCAGGACATCGAACAATTGATGCAGAATGTGCAGATCGCCGATCTGACTGAGAAAAGCTTCTTGAAGGTCGAGTTGTTTCATGGTTTTATTTCACTGGCGTCCCATAGGTCCGCCGAGGCTGTAGCAGTTTAGACTGTAGGCTATTAGGTAAAATGGCAGAAAGTCGTTTATTTAATATCATAAATGCCATTGGTTGAAAACAAATTGAAACACATGAATTTCCTAAAAGCCTACAGCCTAAAAACCTAAGTCCTATCGGATGCTAATGCTTTTATTTTAACGGATGTACAAATAAGAAGGCAAGGAGAAGGTGATAAGATTATACAAATTTTTGATAAGATTCTACAAGGACTATTTTCAAGGGATGTGATACGCTATTCAGTAATTATTACAAAGGGAGGGACCAATGGTCACGATTACCAGAAATCATTTCTTAAAAACCATGACAGCGGGTGCGACGTTCTCGGCGTTGCCTGGGATTCTCAAGGCGCAGCAGGCGCCCTCCGCAAATGTTGTGGGTGCCAACAGCAAGCTTAACATCGCCGGTATTGGCATCGGCGGCATGGGCGCTAACAATCTGAACAACATCGCCAACACCGGACATAAAATCTTTGCGCTGTGTGATATTGATCCCCTGTATTCCAAAAAAACACGCGAGAAATATCCTGATGCCAAGTTCTATGCGGACTACCGCGAGATGTTGGCGCAGGAGAAATCCATAGACGGTGTCATGATTGCCACCCCCGATCATACCCATGCCGTGATCGCCGCTGCCGCGATGAAAGCTGGTAAACATGCTTTTGTCCAGAAGCCCCTTTGTCATGATGTTTTCGAGTGTCGCGAACTCATGCGCTTGGCAAAGGAGAATAAGGTTGTCACCCAGATGGGTATTCAAGGACATTCACAGCCGGGACATTATCTCATCCGCGAGTGGGTTGCAGCAGGGGCGATCGGGACTATCACCAGTGTTGATGCGTGGTGCAGTCTCTCCTACTATCCCTGGGGGCGCGCCTACTGGTCGCCTGTCGTCGGGGTCAAACCCAAGGAAAAGATGCCCGTGCCCGAGGGACTCGACTGGGACAAGTTTATCGGTCCGTCCGAGATGCGCGACTATCACCGCGCTTATCATCCGGGATCCTGGCGTGCCTGGTGGGATTTTGGAAATGGCATGATGGGCGACCGCGGTGCGCACACGTTGGATGTCGTCTTTGAACTCCTGGGGCGCAAGATGCCCGTGGCCATTGATGCGACCTCCTGCGGGAATAATCCGGACACCCACCCGCTCTCCGCGGTCATCACCTTTACCTTTGCCAAGCCCGATCTCAAGGTGACCTGGTACGAGGGAACGCGCGCCCCACGGCCTGTCGAGCTACCGGATGACCAGAGGCTGCCCGAAGACGGTGGCATCATCCTGAATGGCACCGAGGGGAAGATTGTGGCTGGCGTCTATGCGGACAGCCCTCGCATCATCCCTGAAGCTCGCATGAAGAGCTTCAAGCGTCCGGAAAAGACACTGGTGCGTCCGAAGGGCGGTATCGAAGGCGACTGGTTGAATGCCATCGTTGAAGGCCGTCAGGCATGTGCCGGGTTTGACTACTCTGCGCGCCTCACGGAGTTTACTCTGCTGGGCAACATCGCAAAGCGGGCTGATACGCGCCTCGTCTGGGACGAAGCGAACATGAAGGTGACCAACATTGATAAGGCCAACCAATGGATCAAGTGCTCCCGCCGTGCTAATTGGGAGATGTGAGGAAAAGTGGCAGTCGGCAGTGGCAGTTGGCAGTAAGGACAGACGCGACAAAGGCAAAGACAACATGAATTCATTAGAGCGTTACTTAAAAACACTCAAGGGTGAGAAGGTTGACTTTTTGCCGCGGGTGCCCATCCTTATGCAGTTTGCGGCGGAGTACATCGGCTCAAACTATGCGGCCTTTGCCTCGGATTACAAGGTCCTCGTGGAGGCGAATCTCCGCTGTCGTGAAGAGTTTGGCTTTGATCAGGTGAGCGTGATTTCTGATCCCTATCGGGAGACACAGGGCTTCGGCGGCAAGATCCGTTACGAACAGAATCATCCGCCGGTGTGCGAGCAGATTGTTGTTCCAGAGATCACGGATATCTCCGGTCTACCTAATAATCCAGATCCCTATCAAAGCGAACGCATGTTGGATCGGCTACTGGCGGTCCGCGAATTCAAGAGCCGTGTCGGCGGTGAGTGTTCTATTTTGGGCTGGGTGGAAGGGCCGGCTGCGGAGGCGGCGGACCTGCATGGCGTTGAGAATTTCTTGATGGATCTGATGCTGGAGCCGGAGGCGTGTGTCGCCTTGATGGAACGGTGCACGCAGACTGCTATCCGCTTTGCACAGGCGCAGATTGCCGAGGGCGCGGACACCATTGGAGTGGGGGATGCCATTTGCAGTCAGCTCCAGCCTGCGCTCTATCGCGAATGTGTCTGGCCCTTTGAGAAGCAGCTCTTTGAGGCGATTCACGCAGCGAATGGCCTTGTTAAACTGCACATTTGCGGCGACATCACCCATCTCCTGCCCCATCTCGCTGAACTGCCGATTGATGTGCTGGATTTGGATCACATGAACGACCCTGTGGCGGTACGTAAAATTGTTGGACCGAAGATGGCGATCGCCGGGCGGTTGGATCCTGTGCACGATGTTTTGAATTCGACACCTGTGGCCATTCGGACCGGGGTTCTGGAGAGTTATGCCAAGCTCGGGAATCCCCATCTGGTGATGGCAGGCTGCGAAATCCCTCCTGGTACGCCTCCTGAAAACTTGAAGGCGCTCTGCGAGCCGGTCCCATCACGATAATGGTGGAACAGCCGTCTTGTCGATAAATGCAAGTATTTAGAAGTCAGGAGAGAGACCGCCGTAGTCGGCAGAGCCCGTGCGAAGTCACGGGAGCAAGCGTATTCGCGATGCGGCAATCCAGAATAAAATTTCCCGTTCTGGCTACTGACTTCTGGCTTCTGAATTCTGACCGCCCCCTTAAAAGACTTGCTTGGAGTTGATCGAGATAGGTTTTGATGTTGCGAGGTCGACGCCCTTAGCATCGAGCCGGGCCTCTATTGTCCATTTGATTTGCGACGATGATCTGTTGCCGAGAAGTTGGAAGGCTGTTGTCAGGGTCTTTCCGATCGTCGAATTGAGGAGCTCAGACTCAGGAGCTTGCTGGTTGGGAGTCGGAATCGAAAAGGTGTAATTGGCAAGATAACCTGCCGGATAGGGACGCGCCTCCTCCACAACGACCGAATCTCTGTAGATTTCATGGGTGTGCGTCCGTTGCTTGCCGTTATGGTAGGACTTGGTGATCTCTACGCCGATGAGGCTGACGAGGAGCTTGTTTCCCTCGATATCCTTCTTGGTCTGGAGTTCAAAACTGCCCGAGATCGTGTCGCCTGGATTAAAGATCGTCTTCGGGAGCGAGAGCTTGATGCTTCCCCGCATAAAGCGAATGATATAGTATGTGGTGATTGAAAGAATGATACCACCGACCACCACCCCTACAATCAGCAATCCGCCATCTACGTTCGTCCCTAGAATGTTCATTATTTTCTCCTTCAGTAACAAAGGCTTTATGATGCCATGTTGGCTGGTCGATGGCAAGGCGGATTTCGGCGACTGCGATTACAGCGACGGGAGGGACCGAAGGGACGTGAGGGACACGAGGGACAGGGAAGGCATTGTCCCTTATGTCCCTTCGGTCCCTCGGGTCGCTACAGTCCCTCCTGCGACTCCCAAAATCTCCCCCTTGTGGCGTTGACTTCCTGATGCGGCTATGTTAAGGTTTAAACCTTGTTTTTTACCATGGATATTGCATGAATATTGAGAATTTGACCATTTGTACGGCGGCGGAAGGTTTGCGGAAACGCGCGTTCTCCTCTGTTGAGTTGACCCAGGGCGTTTTGGATGCCATTCAGCAGAAGGATGGGCAGATCAACGCCTACCTGACCGTGGATGCTGAAGGCGCCCTCAAACAGGCTACTGCAGCTGATGCAGCGAGGTTCGCTGGCCAGGACGGCGACCTGCTCGGTATACCTATTGCCATCAAGGATATTATCAATGTCGAAGGACAGCCGTGTACTTGCGCCTCCAAGATGTTGGAGGGATATGTTTCGCCTTACGACGCCACGGTCGCGGCCAGGCTCCGTTCCGCAGGCGCGGTCTTTGCAGGTCGGACCAATATGGATGAGTTTGCCATGGGTTCCTCGACCGAAAACTCAGCGTTCAAGTCGACGTGTAATCCCCATGATCTCTCGCGGGTTCCGGGCGGCTCGAGTGGCGGTTCGGCTGCGGCGATCGCGGCAGGGACAGCCCTGGCGGCCTTAGGTACAGACACAGGCGGTTCGATCCGTCAGCCAGCCTCCTTTTGCGGCTGTGTCGGACTCAAGCCCTCTTACGGACGCGTTTCCCGTTATGGCGTGACTGCTTACGCCTCCTCGCTGGACCAGGTCGGTCCCATGACTAAGACCGTCGAGGATGCTGCGATTCTGTTGCAGGCACTGGCAGGTGTTGATGCTCATGATGGAACGACCTCACCGGCCGAGGTTCCTGATTACCGTGCCGCGCTGGCAGGGGGGCTCAAAGGTTTACGGATCGGCTTGCCAAAGGAGTATTTCATTGACGGGACTGATCCAGAGGTGATGGTCCATATTCGCAAGGCGATTGATGATTGCGCAAAGGCCGGCGCGGAGATTGTTGATGTCTCCTTGCCTCACACCGAGTATGCGACAGCGGTCTATTATATCATTGCTACAGCAGAGGCGTCTGCCAATCTGGCGCGCTTTGATGGTGTCCGATATGGACACCGCACTGCAGCGCCGGAGTCAGTCTTTGATCTCTATGCCAAGAGTCGCGCCGAAGGATTTGGTACCGAGGTCAAGCGCCGCATCATTCTCGGGACCTATGTGCTGAGCAGCGGTTACTATGATGCTTATTACGGACGTGCGCAGAAGGCGCGGACTCTGATCCGTCAGGATTTTACCACTGCCTTCAAACAGTGTGATGTGCTCCTGACACCGGTCGCGCCCACAGCAGCCTATAAGCGGGGCGAGGCGACGGATGATCCGCTCAAGATGTATCTGGGCGATATCTTTACTGTCCCGGCCAACCTCGGGGGCTTGTGCGCACTCTCCGTCCCCTGCGGCATGACCCATGACCGCCTGCCCGTCGGGTTACAGCTTCTGGGGCCTGCCTTTGGCGAACCTACCTTGTTGAGAGTGGGGGCAGGATATGAGAGGTTAAGATCATGAAATACTTGACCACCATAGGACTTGAGACGCATGTGCAGTTGAAGACTGCGACAAAGATGTTTTGTAGCTGCAGTTTGAAGTTTGGCGAAGAGCCCAACACCAACATCTGTCCGGTCTGCTTGGGTTATCCGGGCGCCCTGCCAGTTGCCAATCGTGAAGCGATCAAGCTGACAGTTCTCTCAGGCCTGATGCTGGGGTGTACCATCAACAAGCACAGCACCTTTGACCGTAAGAATTACTTCTATCCCGACATGGCCAAGGATTATCAGATCACCCAGAACACGCATCCCCTCTGCCTGGGCGGCGGCATCACGATCCAGACCCCGAACGGTCCCAAGCTGATCCGCATCAATCACATTCATCTGGAAGAAGATGCCGCGAAGATCAACCACTACGGACAGTTCAGCGGCGTGGATTACAACCGTGGCGGTACGCCGCTCATGGAGATTGTCTCTGAGCCTGACCTCTCCTCGCAGGACGAAGCCATGGCGTATCTGCAAGCGTTAAAGCAGATCTTGGTTTATGCCGGTGTCAGCGACTGCAACCTTGAAGAAGGCAACATGCGCTCGGACGTCAACGTCAGCATCCGTCCTGAGGGACAGACGACGTTGGGCACCAAGGTTGAGATCAAGAACATGAACACCTTCAAGGGCATTTACGCTGCTGCAACGTATGAGATCGCCCGCCAGACCTATGCGCTGACGCATGGCAAGGCCCTGGTGCAAGAGACGCGCCGATGGGACCCTGATGCAAATGAGACACAGTCCATGCGTTCCAAGGAAAACGCGCATGACTATCGTTATTTCCCAGAGCCTGACCTAGTGCCCATCGCATTGAGCGACGAGCAGATCGCCGAGTGGCGCAGTTCCCTGCCGGAGCTTCCCTCTGCCCGCCGTATCCGTATGATGGAGGAGTATGGCATCCCCGAATACGATGCAGGGGTCCTTGCGGATGCCCGCGAGAACGCAGATTTCTTTGAGGCGACCGCTCGCCTCTGTGAGAAGCAACTGGGGAAGATCGTCTCCAACTGGTTTATGGTCGAAGTCATGCGTTTGCTCTCCGAAACAGGGAAGGCGATTGGCGCGTGCGCCTTGACGCCAGCAGCGCTGGCGGAATTGATTACTCTGGCGGATCAGCGCGTGATTAACGGACCCACCGCCAAAGAGCTACTCCCTGAACTCTTCGAGAAGGGCGGGATGCCCAAAGCGTTGGTTGAGGCGCGCGGTCTCGGACAGGTCAGTGACACCTCCGCGCTGGAGGCTTTTGTCCAGCAGGCTATAGCCTCTAATCCAAAGTCTGTTGAGGACTACAAGGCGGGTAAGAAGGCTGCTGCAGGGTATTTTGTTGGACAGGTGATGAAGCTCAGCAAAGGCAAGGCCGACCCGAAGTTGGTCGGTGAGCTGGTTGCCCGTGCCCTTGAGCAATAATAGCCTTGTCTGAAGGTTCGAAAAAGGGTAAGTTAATAACACTTTTGGAAAGGTCATGGGCGTTTGTGTGGGACACATGACTGTGCGATGGCGACCGTGAGAACATGGGAGAAGCACTGTGACTTCAAATGATGATTATGTCTTGGAGCTCTTGCAGGAGCAGGGGTATGTATCGCCCGAACAAGTGACTGCGGTCATGAACTCGCTCAAGCAGGAAGGTGAGACGACGCTCGACATCCTGCTTCAGACGGGTGCGGTCACCGAGGATATTGTCCTTGGGATGATTGCAACTCAGTTTGGCATGCAGTACGTTCATGTGAATGCCGATGCGATTGATCCCTCGGTAAAGGAGATTGTTTCTAAGGAGCTTGCTCGTAAATATGGCGTAGTTCCTGTATATGCAACAGAGACCTCTGTCACGGTCGCGCTCAGTGATCCCATGGCGTATGACACGGTTGACAGCCTCCATTATGTGCTGAATCGCGATGTCGACGCTGTGATCGCGCCGCGCCTGGAGGTGAAGGCCGCCGTTGATAAGCTCTACCCGGCTGATTTTGAGAACATTTTTGACAGGGATGACCCGAACGTGGATGTCTCGGAGAAGGAGAAGTCGGAAGCCTCCTCAGATGTAAAGGATTCCGATGCGCCGATTATCCGTCTTGTGAGTCTTATTATTACAGAGGCCGTCAAGATGCGTGCGTCGGATATCCATCTGGAGCCGATGGAGCGCACCTTCCGCGTCCGGTATCGTGTTGACGGTGCTCTGCGCGAGATGGATAGTCCGAACAAGCGCCTTCAGGCTGCCATTCTCAGCCGTGTGAAGATCATGTCGAACATGAAGATCTCCGAAAAGCGCATACCTCAGGACGGTCGTATTCAAATCAAGGTTCAAGGACGCGACTTGGACTTGCGTGTTTCCTCCGTGCCGACGAACCATGGCGAAAGTATCGTCATGCGTATTTTGGATAAAACAAATCTCGCCCTTGGTTTGCCTCAGCTCGGCTTCCTATCGGACGATCAGAATAAGTTTGAGCGTTTGATCAGTCTGCCAGACGGTGTGCTTCTCGTGACAGGGCCGACGGGTTCAGGAAAGACCACCACGCTTTACGCGTGCTTGGGACAGATTAACCTGCCGGACCGAAAAATCATCACCGTCGAAGATCCTGTAGAATATCAGATGTCCGGCATCAATCAGGTCGGTGTGAATCGTGACGTGGGCCTCGATTTCTCCTCGGCACTCCGTTCGATCTTGCGTCAGGCACCCAACATCGTGATGATCGGTGAAATTCGTGACCATGAGACCGCGGACATCGCGATGGAAGCCGCACTCACAGGACACTTGGTCTTCAGTACGCTTCACACCAATGATGCTCCCAGCGCGGTCACGCGTCTGTTGGATATCGGCGTGAAGCCCTTCTTGGTTGCCTCTGCACTTCGTGCCGCCATGGCGCAACGCCTGGTGCGTGCGATCTGTACACACTGCAAGGCTGAATACACGCCCACAGAACGTGAGATCAAGATGTTGGGGGTTCTCGGCAAGACGGTCTCCGCCTCCAAGATGTACAAGGGAACAGGTTGCCCAAGTTGCACCAATGCAGGTTACAAAGGACGCAAAGGGCTCTTTGAAATCTTTTTGGTGGACGACACGATTCAGCGTTTAATTTTCGATCATGCACCAGCAACGAGTTTACGCGCACGCGCACGTGAAATGGGCATGCGCACCTTACGTGAAGATGGCATATTAAAAATTGCGTCTGGCATGACCTCGCTTGAGGAAGTCTTGCGCGCAACCATGGGAGATGCAGACTAATGAGTTCAGAAATGACAATGAATGATTTGCTGCAGGCAACTGTTGAAGAAGGCTCCTCGGACCTTCATATTCGCGCAGGCTTGCCGCCGATGTTACGTGTTCACGGTTCTCTGACACCCTTAGACGTCCCCCCTCTCTCGAGGGAAGACACCTATGAGCTTGTCAAGTCGATCACGCCAGAAGAGAAGCTTCAGGAGATCGAACGCAGTGGGGGTGCCGACTTTGCGCTTCCCTTCGGAGATGTTGCACGTTTTCGCGTGAGTGCTTTTAAGGAGCGCGGCAACTATTCGCTCGTCTTGCGGCAGATTCCGAGCAAGCTGCTTACGTTGGAGCAGATTGGACTGCCCGAGCAGGTGAAGGAGTTGCTCTTCAAACCGCGTGGACTCATCTTGGTGACGGGACCCACGGGGTCAGGGAAGACAACGACTTTGGCCAGTATGTTGAACATCATTAACCAAGAGCGCGATGTGCACATTATCACGGTCGAAGATCCGATCGAATATTACCATGCGCATAAAAAGGCTATCGTCACTCAACGTGAAATCGGCTCAGATGTCCCTTCGTTCGCTGAAGCTATTCGTCGTGCCCTTCGTCAGGATCCCGACGTGATTCTCGTCGGTGAAATGCGCGATCTCGAAACCATGCAAGCTGCCATCACGGCTGCGGAAACAGGCCATTTGGTCTTTGCAACTTTGCATACCACAGGTGCCGCTGCAACCGTGGATCGTATTGTGGACGCCTTCCCGACGGATCAGCAGGAGCAGGTTCGCACTCAACTTTCGGTCGGGCTTGTGGCCGTCATCTCACAGCTCCTCCTGGCGCGCGTCGACAAGCCGGGTCGCGTCGCCGCGTTCGAAATCATGATCTCAACAGGGGGTATCCGTTCCAAAATCCGTGACAACAAGACCTTCCAGATTACATCGGATATCCAGACCGGGGCCAAGTTTGGCATGATTTCGCTTGACGCGCATTTGCTTGAACTCTATATGTCCAACCTGATCTCGTATGATGATCTGGTCACTAAGTCCCAAGACCCAGACACGCTGGTTCAGAAGCTTAAAACGGAACTCCAAGTCAGAGGAAGAGGTTAATCGTTATGTCTGAAGAACGCACAGCAGCCTCCGTCACGGCTTATGATCCTCTCTTGGACTTGATGACCAGCAATGGAATCATTGACGAAGAGCAGGCCGATGAATTGAGAGAAGAACATGTTCGGAGTGGTAAGCCTATCCGTTCCTTGTTGGTCACAACAGGGTATGTGAGCGAAGAGGATCTGTTGAACATGATGGCCTCTTATCAGGGTTGCGAGGTGGTGGACCTTGCGACCGCGACCCTGAATCCCGATATCATTGAGAGTGTCCCAGGGAACATTGCACGTATGTACTCGGTCGTGCCGGTCGCGTCGACACCCGGAACGATTACGCTGGCCATCAGTGATCTGGTGGATCCCCGCGTGATGGATGAACTGATGTTTGTGCTCACGAAGGATATTCATTTCGTCTTTGCCCCAGAGAAGGATGTTCGCGAACGAGTTTCCGAGTATTATGGCGATGAGAGCGCCTCGGTTGCGGACATGATCAACAGCCTTGACTCAGACATGGCCAACAATGTTGCGCTGGCTGCGGATGAGAGCGACGAAAATAGTATTGCGTCAGCGGCCTCTGCCGCGCCGGTGATTCGCTTTGTGAACCTCGTGCTGTATCAGGCTGTGACGGATCGCGCCTCAGATATTCATTTCGAGCCTTTTGAAAAGGATTTTAAGATCCGCTACCGCGTGGACGGTGCACTGTATGAAATGGCACCTCCGCCGCGCCGTTTGGCGCTTCCGATCATCTCCCGCGTCAAGGTCATGTCCGGACTCAACATTGCCGAGCGTCGCGTCCCACAGGATGGCCGTATTGCCTTGACTGTCGCAGGCCGTCAGATCGACTTGCGTGTCTCCTGTCTTCCAACCTCATTTGGCGAGAGCGTGGTACTTCGCGTCTTGGATCGTAGCGTGGTCTCTCTTGATCTTGAAAATATTGGGTTACCTGAGGATATCTATGAAGAGTTGAACATGGATATTGAGAAGCCGAACGGGATTATCATTGTGACGGGGCCAACGGGTTCAGGAAAGACGACGTCGCTCTATTCGTGCTTGGGTCGGATCAACAAGATTGACACCAAGCTTCTCACCGCTGAAGAGCCAGTCGAATATGATATTGATGGCATTGTGCAAGTGCAAATCAGTCCAGCGACCGGAAACACCTTCCCCAAAGTGTTGCGCGCCTTCTTGCGTCAAGATCCGGACATTATGATGATTGGTGAAATTCGTGACTTAGAGACGGCGCAGATCGCGGTGCAGGCCTCCCTCACGGGGCACTTGGTCTTCAGTACGCTCCACACGAATGACTCGGCAGGTGCGGTGACCCGTCTCATTGATATGAATGTGGAGCCCTATCTGATTGCTTCAACGCTGGAGGCTGTGCTGGGGCAACGTCTGGTGCGAACCATCTGCCAAAACTGTAAGGAAGCCTTCAAGCCGGATGATGAGACGATTGCTCGTCTCGGACTGAAGCGGGATGTTGTGGGCGATCGGACGTTCTACTATGGTAAAGGCTGTAAGAACTGCAATGGCACGGGTTACAAAGGACGTAAAGGCGTCTTTGAATATTTGCGCGTATCCGATCCGATCCGCGACCTGATCAACGAACGTCGGCCGACGCTCTTCATTCGTGAACGCGCTCGCGAGCTGGGTATGCGAACCATGCGCGAAGATGCGATCCGTAACGTCCTTGACGGCTACACAACCGTTGATGAAGTCTTGCGTTATACGTAAAAGGGAGAAGAAGTTCTAAAGTTCGAGAGTTCTAAAGTGCTAAAGTTATGATCTGGCGTCTGGGGTCCGGGGCTGAGTCCTGAGTCTTGGGTCCTGAGTCCTAGAACGGCTCTTTGTCGTGAGATTTGTTGAGTCAGATTTTTACAGACCAAGGAGAGGTAATTATTATGCGAAAGTATGGGGGATGGGCGATGCTCACGAGCATCGCTCTTTGTGCTGGCTGTGTGGATACAGGGGTCCTGCGCGCCACGCATGGCCGGACGGTTTTGAAGGCGTTCGAAAGTGCTGTAAACGATGCGACGACTGAGGTGGAACAAGGCATTGTTTCAATCAAGATTAAAACCGAACAGGCGAAGCCCACGCAGATGGATATGTTTATGCGCGGCAATGCATCGGGGGGCGGAGCTCTGAATGGCCTCATTCTTACAAAAGCTGGACATGTGTTGGTTCCTAAGGTGATTAAGCCTGAGCAGACAAAGCGCATGGAGGTCTGGGTCGGCGAGAAAGAGTATGTTGCTAAGTTTGTAAAGGCCGACGAACAACTGGGTATGAGTGTCTTGAAAATTGATACGGAAGACACCCTCTATCCGATCGACATTACAAAATTTGAGGATTTGAAAATAGGCCAATGGGGGATTTTTATCGAGGCTGGCGATGAGCTGACCGACTACAAGAAGTTGAAAAGGTTAACCTTCTGCAGTAGCACGATTGATGATTTTTATAGGCAATTTATTATGGACAATGAGGCCGCGATATCCATGTCAAATGGGTCACGACCTGACGGAGCGCTGCTGATCAGTAGCCAAGGAAAGATTGCTGCCATTCGCCTAGGAGGAAAGATGTTCTCCATGGCCGATTTGTGCGAAGGCATCCTAGAGCTGGTGGCTGAAGCTAAAACCGAGAAGAAAGAGACTGATGAGTCAAAGAAAAAGGCCTGGTTTGGTTTGGTGACGGAGTCCGTCAACAAAGACTACGCGCTTTCAAAGAACCTGCCCAGTAGTAGTCTGTGGGTGGCGTATGTCTTCGCGGGAAGCCCAGCTGAAACCGCCGGCATCAAGGAGGGCGACCTTATCACGGAGTTTAATAATAAACCGCTCAGGCTGAAGGGGACGCGGGTCGCACACTATTTAGCCAAAGCAGTCCGGCCAAAAGAGGGCAAGCCTTTCAGTATCACGGTTCTCAGGAATGGCCTCCGAAAAGAGCTTACGGGTACTTACACCAAGCGGCCAGAGGAGGAGACCCTCCGTGCAGAGGATTTGGGGTTGACGGTCAAGAAGATGACCGATGAGGATACGTTTGCAAGAAGCCTCTCCATCAAAGAGGGTGTGTTGGTCAAGGATGTTGAAAAAGGAAGTCCAGCAGCAACCAGCGGAAGTTTTCGGCAGAGCCTGCTCTATCCGAATGATGTGATTGTGGAGATGGCAGGTAAGCCGACAACGACGATTGCAGAGTTCAGTACGGTCTTGGAGTCTTTGCGCAGTGAAAAGCCAAGTACCGTATTGGTGAAATATACTAGAGGCATCGCCACAGGCTACGCCGCGCTTAACCTCAGCAAGAACAAATAAGGAGATTTTCCGTGAGAACGATAACCCTGTTTTTCACAATTGTGATTCTCGGTCTGCCGCTACAGACGTTACAGGCACAAAATAAGTCAACAGCTCAGACGGGATCAGCCCAAGATATTCCGGATGAAATTGTTAAGAAGGTGGATGCCGCTGTCGTCTGCATTATGCATGAGGGGTCTTGTGGAAGCGGTTTTGTGATTTCCAAGGATGGATATATCATCTCTAACGGACATGTGGTGCAAGGAACCGATTCTGAAAAACCGCTGACCCCTGCAAAATTAATTACGGTGATTACCTCTGATGAGAAGAAATACCGTGCAAGGGTTCTGGGCTTTTGTATGAATCCAGATGTTTCCCTCCTCAAGATTGAGGCCGAAGGAGAGATGACGCCTGTGGAGTTTGGTGATTCAACAGCCGTGAAGGTTGGAGAGAAGTGCTTTGCGGTGGGGGCTCCCTTGGGATTGAAGCGCACCTACACCAGTGGCATCTTGAGTAGTATTGACCGCACGGACTTAGGAACCCTCACCAGGGTCTTTCAAACGGATGCAGCGATCAATCCAGGTAATAGCGGAGGACCGCTCTTTGATCAGAATGGGCGGGTGATTGGTATTAACACGTATGGTATGGGAGGGGCCAACAATTTGGGGTTCACGATTCCCTCGCATGTCATTCAGGTACTCAAAGACCACTTTATGAAACACGGTAGATTTGTGCGTTCGGATCTGCCTGTGCTGATGCTAAGCGAGGTCTATGACGAAATGGCAAAGGCTCTGAAGATCGAAAAGGGTATTATTGTGGATTACGTGATGCCGAATACCGCTGCTGAAAAGGCAGGGTTCAAGACTGGGGATATTATCACCGCGATGAATGGCAAGTCGACCTCAGCACGAACTAAAGCTGAGATGCATGACGTGGAGTGGGAGATCACAACTAAAGAGCTAGGCACCTCCTTGGCCTTCACAATCATCCGCGGCAAGCCAGATGCCTACAAGACCCTCTCACTTACAATAAAAACCCAAGAGTCAGAGCCTATCCCTGATACGAGGTATCCTGGTGAGCTGGTGACCTATCGGAACGACACTTTGGGTGTTGGCTACAAACAGCTGGTTAACATCCAGAGAATTATTCAAAATATTTCCCAAGAAACGGGCGTCATTTTAGATCTGCAGGCCCCTGAAGAAAACGGGGTATTTGACAAGGCCGACCTCAGTAATTATGATGTTGTTACACACGTGGCAGGTCGTTCGGTGACCGACCCAGCAACGTTCTGGCAAGAGCTAAAAACGTGTCTTCTTCGAAAAGATCGGTATATTGACATCACCGCTATCCGGCGCAAGGTAGAGATTCACACGACGCTGGCTCCCTTTTATGAGTTAAAGGGCAAGAAAATCGCAGTGGTGCTCCCCTCAAAAACATCAGAGTATCTCGACTTGACTTTGCGTGAGCTCCTCTCGGATGGTGCAGAGATTACGATTGTTCAGGGGTCGAGCCAGAAACCCGAGATCAGCGACGAACATGCCTTCCCGCTCAAAATACTTCAGGAGATCAAGGGCTCTAATTTTAATGCGGTCGTCTTTATGGATAGCAAAGCGAGCAAGGACCTCAGCCATAACCCTGAGGCGCTTCGTGTAGTCAAAGAGACCTACGCCGCAAAGAATGTTTTGGCAGCTATCGGCGCGTCCGCGCTTGTTCTGCCAGCAGGCGAAGTCGAGATTTTAAAGAAGAAGATCACGACCAGCGAGGATGTCTCCTCTGAGCTCATGGCCAAGAAGGCCACCTATACCGGAAGCAAGGTTGAAAAGGATGAGAAGATCATCACGACCACAGGCTTCGACAAGGAGACAGTCAGGAGTTTCTTGAAAGCGGTACGACAGATCACAAAAGGGACAGAACAGATCGGGGAACAGCACACGAAATAGTGTGCCGCAGGGGTCACATGTTAGGCCCCTGCTTTTGTCACCTGTTTGTCACCTATGGGGAGCATTGCGTTTTTGCTCTATTTATGCGACACTAGTAAGATACTTTAATTTGAGATACGACGTTTCGCTCCACCAGAGAGGGGGGGGGAAAGGGGAGTCGTTGCATGGACTATACAGCGAGTATGTAAATGATGAATTTTATTTCAACGGGTTTCAGGGTCATGGCGGTGATGGTTTTGTGGGGGACCAGCGTGCTTGCCGCGCCACAGGCGGGGCAAGAGATTGCCTATCCGAGTGCGGCATTTTCAAAGCTGGATACCTTTGAGGGACTCAACCTTGAAGACGCGGATAAGCTCTACTTGAAGAAAGATTTTAAGGGCGCTTATGCTGCCTATAAGGCGTACTCCTTTGAATTCTCAAAGAGCAAGGCCCTGCCCTACGTTCTTTTACGCATGGGGCGTTGCCTGCACCAGCTGGGTAAGCGGTTTGAGGCGATCAAAGGCTATCAGGATGTTGTAGACTACTTCCCGGATGAGGTTGTCTATTCAGCGGCGGCCCTCTACTACATCGGCGTCTGCCATGGCGAGAATGGTGATGATAATAAGAAATTAGCGGTCTGGGCGCGTCTGGTCAAGGATGATGATTATGTCAACCAGCCGGACTCGGGTACGGCGCTGGCCTTTCTTGGGGGGGCTATGGAGAAGCTCGGCAAGTTTGAAGAGGCGACCGAGTATCGCTGGCGTACGGCAGTTACCTTCGTGCAGGCCAATCCGCAGGCTGCTCAGGTTGCCCGCTGGGCTGTGATCGCGCACTATGTGACGCGCACCCCTAACCACGAGAAGCTCAAGGAGTTTTATGTTGCGGCCAGCGGCTTTGATGGCCAAGGACGCAAGACGGATGCGCCGCAGGATGATCCGCGGTATTGGCATACCGTGTTGAGTACCGCACTGGACATGCAGGGTAAACCCGAGGACAAGCAGTCCGTGTGTAGCTACTGGAGCGCCAAGATGGGGGATCGTTTTACGGACGACGATACGTTACGCAAACGGTGGTTCGATGTGCAGTTCGTCCATGAGAAGGATCCCGCGGCTTGGGCGAAGCGCATGGAGAAGCAGTTTACGCAGAAGCCCATCACGTTGGGGCGCGTTATTCAGTGGTGCGAGTATTATGGACGCGACTCGAAGCGTCGCTCAGCTTTCTTTGCCCAGCAGAGTAAGTCGGTGACCGCGAATTTGAAGTTTGCCGAAAAGATGTCACTCATGGAACAGCTTCGGCGACAGGGCATGGATGAGGAAGTCCAGAGCATGATCCGTATGTTTAACCTGCAGGGATTGAACGATGACGAGATCAAGACGTATGCCTTCTTCGTGGCGGGCTATCAGGGTGAAGAGGAGGTTCTTCGGTTACTGACACGGATAAAGGATTCCATGAGCGCCACTAAGGCCCGCTTTGACTACTATTTAGCCCGTACCCATCGGAACCGTCCTTTCCAGGAGAAGGCCTTGGCTGAGATTCCCGCGCTGAAGAAGGAGCCTAAGTATGCAGGCCAGAGCCTGCTCTGGACAGAAGCCGAGCTGCTCAGGGGACTTGGTCGTTATGAAGAGGCGATCAAGGCGTATCAAACAGCCAATCGTCAACCCGACTCCACGTGGGGTGTCACAGACTGCCTGGAGGCGCTCAAGCGATATCCAGAAGCCATCCGTAATGTACAGGGGCTGGAATCCGTCGGGGGTGCAGTTGCGGCACAGGCGTGCTTCCGTGTGGCGGATATCTATCGGGCGAGCGGTGATAAGGGCAAAGAGGTGGACCAGTTAAGGTTGGTGCTGCGTCGCTATCCCAAGAGCAAGGAGTCGAGTGTCGCGCATCAGCGACTGGAGAGCTATGGCGTAAAGATTATGGGCGGCGAGGCGAAGGCGGAGGAGTAGCAGGAGAGGGAGAAGTTCTAAAGTGCTAAAGTTCTAAAGTGCTAAAGTTGGGGCAGTAGCAGTTGGCAGTAATCGGAGGAGAGGAGAATGAGTATGAATGATTTAGGCAAGGTTGGAATTCGGAGCATGTTGTTGTTGGGAGCGTTGATGCTTCTGGTCCCGTGTGCAGGGGCGGCACCAAAGGGTAACAAGAAAGCAGATGTAGCTCCGAAGGCGGCTGAGCAGGGGACGGAAGCGAAGTCTGACCGTGCGCGGCTCTCTGCAGATGTAGACCGCCAAGCAAAGCTCCTTTTTGAGAAGGCCATGGAGCTGATGGAGTATAAACAGTATGAGCGCGGCTTGGCGATGTTGAACTCGATTGTCCGCGACAATCAGGGTAGCATCCTCTCCCACCGTGCCAACATGGAGATGGGCAAATATTACCTCAATCAGAACAAGCCGAAAGAAGCGATCAATTATTTTATGCTCCTGACGCGTGTGTTGGCCCCGGTCCCGGGCGAGAAGGCGCCAGAGGAGATCACCGAACTCTATCATGAGGCACTCTTCCAGGCGGGCTTCAGCCAGTATCAAGCAGGTCAGTATGCTGCTGCCTTCCCGTTGCTCCGCCAACTCACCGAGGTGGCCGGTAAGAGCAAGTGGGCGAACATGGCCTATTTTTATATTGGCATGAGCCACTATAACCTGAAGAACTGGAACAAGGCGATTGATTCGCTCTCGTTGGTTGGTACGGAAGTCGAGGACTCCGGTGAACAACTCGGACGCATCGAGATCGGTCAGCGCTTCTATGCGAAGATCACGGATGCTGACGTGCCGGTGCTGCGCAAGCTGGGACAACCCGTCAAGGCTGAGGTAAAGGTCAGCAATGGCGATATAGAGATTTTGGAAGGCGTGCCAGTCGCGGGTAAGAAGGATGAACTATTGATCTCGGCGCCGACGGTGATTGGATTAGCCAGGCCGAATAATGGGGTGCTTGAAGTGGTCGGCGGCAATACCGTCACGGTGACTTACTTAGATGACAGCACGATAGATGGAAAGAAGAACGTTCCGCGCACGGGGACCGTACGCGCGGTCAGCACGGGAACCGTCGGGTTCTTCTTAGGTGATTTTGCGACGCCCGCCTATATTGCTTTTCCGGGACAGCCTCAAGCGCTGGTCTTAAGGGATGCCGATCTCGACAGCTCCCCAGCTGCTGAGCAGGTGCAGGTCGTTGTGAAGTCGCTCCAGAAGATCAAGGCTGAAGAAGCGTCATCAGATGCGGCCGCCGCGATTGACATCTTTGCCGTGAAGGATGATGATAAGGATCAATGGAGGGAGCGCGATCGCATCACGATCACCCTGATCGAACAGGGCACGAACACCGAGATCCGTACGGGAAGTTTTGTTGGCAAGATCAAACTCGCACCACTCTCCACAAACGTCTCCATCTCGGCGACCGATGATGTGCTCCACTGTGATGAGCTCGATGAGCTCTCAGTCTCCTACACGGACAAGGTTCACATCTATGGCGAGGAGCCCCGTGAGAGTGTCGCACGTGTTAAGGTTTCGGGTTCCGTCAATTCTGGCGTGACCGCAGATCAGTTTGTGGTCTTTGAAACCCTGCTTAAGGCGCGTAAAGAATCAGTAGAAGCTGAGGCGCTCGTTGGCTTAGGTGCCATTTACAAGGATATGGGTCTTGAGAGTCGTGCGGCGCAGCGTGCGGCAGAGGCGCTTCGCAAAGTGGATCCGATTATTGTGGATCGCAGTAAGCTTCCCGGTGAAATTGTTGAGCGCGCCTTCAAGCTCAAGTGGGAGAGTGAACTGTTGCAGGATAATTTTGCTGCCGCCACAGCCACCTGTCTCGCCTTTAACCGGCTCTATCCAGAGTCGGTCTTGGCAGACCAGGCGCTGATGACCCTGGGACGCACCCTCTCACAGAAGGGACAGTATCAGGAGGCTGTTGATGTCTATGCCCGCGTGCTCCAGTTGCAGAATCCAATCTCCGCGGCCGAGGCGCAGTTCCGGATCGGCGAGACGTTGCAGAAACAGGCAGAGGCCATCTCCGAAGCAGCAGATGAAACCAACAGCAAGTGGGGCAAGGGTGGGTTGACCGCGGCGACATCGTTGCAGAATCGGATGGGGTCCGCGATCGCAGCCTACCGGAAGACCTTTGAGACCTATCCGGAGAGCTCCTTTGCCGCTGAGGCGCTGGGCCGTGTGGTGCGTCATTATGTGGACACCGAAGACTTTGCCCAAGCCTCTGCACTGCTCGAGAATGTCTTTTCGAACTATCCTGATGCAGCTTATCTGGACGAGATGCTGATGCTCTGGGCTAAGGTCGCCTATAAGATGGGCGACGCGGAGATGTCCAAGGCTAAGCTCCGTCAGTTGGTCTTTGATTATCCGTCCAGCAAGTTCGTGAGTGACGCTCAGAAAAAACTTTCAGCACTGGAGGCGAAATGAGTGGACAGTGGGCAGTAGCAGTGGGCAGTAAGAAAGCAGTTGGATGCGCTCTCTTGCTTCTTGCCGTGTCCTCGGGTGCGGCGACTTTTGATGAGCAGCGTAAGGCTGCCTCAGCGTCTTTGGCCACTCAGCCAGAGACTGTGATGATGGAATTGTTGAAGGCCGGCCTTGACGAAGGCAAGGTGACGCCGGCTGTCGTCGATGTCCAGAAGTGGTTGCGAAATAACCAGCCGACGGACCCCACCTTTCTCTACATGTCGGGTCGGGCCGCAGAGCTCAGTGGCGACTGGAAAGGCGCTGTTGCGCTCTATCAGCAGTTCCTTGTTAACGCGGACTTGAAATCCCCTTTGGCGGATGAGGCTGTGTTTGCGACCTACGTCCTTCTGCTCGAGCGGCTGAAGGATGAAAATAGTGCCTACGCTTTTGGAAAGAACGAGGGCAACCGTTTTCTGGTCTGCCCGCGAGCGAAGCAATTTGACACTTGGTTTCTAGATGAGGCGATGCGACGCGACGACCCGACCGCTGTGGCGGAACGCCTCCATGCCGGTATTGAGGCTGGGTTGCCAAATGAGCTGATGGCTGTGCGCTATAGCCAGTACTTTCGTTGGCTGTTGTCGAAGTATGAGTGGTACTGTGATCATACCGTGCGTGTGACCCAGGAGTCTTATGACGCGGTCAGAAAGCTGACCTCGGTGATGAAGTTTGATGAGGAACTGAAGCTCAAACTCGACTGGATGATCTCCGTTATGGCTTATCATCAGGCGAAGCTAGGCGACAAGTCTACGGCGAAAGCGGTCAAGCGTCCTCCGGTGAAAAACACGGGACTTAGCACGGTGCCCGACAAGAAGCAGCCTAAGAAGGATCCGGGGAAAAAGTCAGCAGATGCTAAGGCCCAGGTCGTGGAAGAAAAGAAACTGGAGCTTGGCGAAGAGGCCGCTCCGCCGATTGCTGAGGCAACTGCGCTTCTTGAGAAGTATCCCCGCGCGGTGCTGGCGGTGATGACGGGCTGGGCTGGCGGCGGGAACGGCCAGTATTACCGTAACGATGTCAGGAAGTACTGGCCGCATGAGGCCGAGGCCAAGATGGCGCCGATCTTGGCGGCTCTGCCCAAGCTGACCCCGGCTGAAGCGGCGGAGTTCCTGAATGCAGCGGCGTATGGAAACTATGTGAACAGCCCCGGTATCCTTGAACTTAAGTCGGTGCAGGAGTATCTCAAGGCGAACCCTGCCCTGCAGAATAGCAGGAACAGCGTGGCCAACCTGAACAAAGAGTGGAACAAGATGACCCCGGAAGAGGCGCAGAAGCTGGCGCCGTCGCTGGTGGAGCTCGCCTATCCGCAAGCCTCGGTGGTGCGCGCCATCGCAACGGGCGGTAAGGATTACGACAAGGTCATGGCCGCGTTACTCGGACCGGAAGTGTGGCGTCTCGGACCCAATGAGCTCAACGGAGGTTTGGCGGATCAACTCTGGCATTACTGCGGCAGGCCGGGTGGCAGCCAGAAACGGGATGCGGAGATCGCCAAGGCCAGGGCGGTCGCAACGAAACTTGCTGCTGAGAGCGATGCAAAGAAGGAAGATCCGGCCGACAAGCGCATCGCTGCTTTCAAGAAGTTATGGGCAGACTACAAGTCGGCACAACCGAAGATTCCGATGGCGCGCACGCGGGCGCTCGCGGTGCTAAAAGTCACGCCTGAACTCCTGCCCGAACTTCTCAAGGATCCTAACCCTGACATCCAGAGCTTCTTACGCGAGGCGCTGGCTGCTGGGTTCGAGGATGCGAATGGCCCGCTGGAGCGGGATGGACGGGTACGTGGCATTTCGCAGAGTTCCTACTCGCCCTGGATTTACCGACTTGGCTCAACGTATTACGGTGGCTATGACCGCTTCAAGCAGGAAAAGAAGGGATACCTTCCACATCCGCTCGAGCCCGTGTTGCGTACGGCCGTGGCAGAACGTTTGGCGCAGGGCAAGATCGAGCCGTGGCTGACGATGACATGGATTAATGTGCAGTTCCCTGAAAATAATACCGAACAGGCTAAGTTGATGGAGTCGCTCTTCAAATCGCCAGCTTGGGTGACGATGCCTTCGGAACTTCAGTTTGCGGCTCGCGAGTGGTTTGGCAAGGCAGCGATGTCCTCAGGGCAAGCCGCCTGTATGGATGCGGCCGACCCGAAGTTCGTGTGCAAGGATATGTTGTCGCTGACGAACACGGCAGATGTTGCGACTGTGGTAGCGGCTCTGCAGGCGGCTATCGCCGGCGTGAAGCAGTCGCCGGTCCGGATAGGGTTCCAGGGAATGGACGCGCTGGCCACGGTGGACAAGTCCGTCTTTGCTGACCCGAAGGTGATTGAGCAGGTATTAGAGGTTGTGGACGGATTGCGATACGTGTCCACGAGCGAAATCCAGCCCTTCTCCAATAGCTTGCTCGACTATGTCAATAAAAACCGCGAGCCGGTTCTGTTGCATCGGACTGCGGCGCACCTCTGGAATGCTGCTGTTTGTGTGCCTTATAGCAGGATGTATAATCCAATGGTCGAGTTGACGGTTTCGGTTCTTGAGCAGTATCCTGCGGCAGCCATGGTGCTGGGGCATACGGGTGTTGAAATGTGTAGCCGGGCCAAGAATGTTTATGGAACTGATCTTGCTTCAAAAATGCGGGAAATCAAGGGGGTCATCAATAAGGCGGCAATGAAGCTCGGGCTGATGGACATCCCGGTGCCACCGACCCATCCGGCCTATCCGATTTATAAGTCCCAGGCGGACTGGCAGGGTGGCAATGAAGAAAGCGCCTGGACCTTGTGCAAAGACAACTGGGCACAGCTCCTGCCTGTACACCGTGAACTCTCCATGGAGTATCTGATGTGGGTGTTGCGACGGACCATTTACAGCCGAGAGGATGCACGGCAGGAGGAGCTGGTCAAGGCACTGCTCTTCTGGTCGGCGGAACCCAATACGCCGTTGGCGGTCCACCAGCGGGCGGAGATCGAAATTGCGTACGGCGATATCGCGATTCAGCGCGGCATGTTGAAGCAGGCGCATGAACTCTTTACGCGGACGATGCAGAACAAGGCGTATGAAGGAACCCCTGCACGCAATGAAGCAGCCTTACGCCGTGTCCTTGTGGAGCGCATGTCCAAAGATTTTGATGCGGCCCTTCAGACCTTGCAGGATTTGGAGATGGAGCGTATTCCTGAGATGTTTGCACCGCTTCGCTATGCGCGGGCCGAGGTCTATTTCGACATGGAGGATTATGATCGCGCGGCAACGGATGTTGAGTCCATCCTCGCCCGTGTACCGGACCATGCCGAAGGCAAGATCATGCAGGGCAATCTGCAGATCAAGCGCCAGAAATTGATGGAAGCCACAGAGATTGAATTGGGGCCTGCGAGCAACCAGAAGGCCTTTGTGCCGGGCGAGAAGCTCAAGGTGACCTTGAGTGACCCGACGTTGGCGGTTTCAGGTGCGGGTACCGAGATTGAAGTCGTGGTCTGGGCAACCTCCGGTGATAAGGAACGTTTCTTCCTGAGACAGTTCGGTGACCAGAAGACCAAGTTCAGGGGCGAGGTTGCGACTGCGCTTGGCAAACCGAATCCGGATGATCGCATCTTGCAGGTACTCGGCGACGACCAGGTGTTTTATGCTTATTCCGAGCGCTTCCGCAAAAAGATGAACAACATGGAAGAGAAGCGTGGTGGCCCGATCTCGGTGGCGTCCGACGGTCTCTTGATGGCCTCTGCGCGTAAGTTGCTCTCCGAGGCTGAGCAGCGCGTGGCGGACATGGAGGCGCAGATGGCGCAGCTCAATGAGAACATGGGCTCCAAGTCAGCGGCGCGTGCGGGCGCTGAGGCTAAGCTTGCGGCGACAAAGGTCGCAGAGTCCAAGGAGGGAGATGCTTCGGATCCGCTGGAAATTCGCCAAGCTGAAGCGTTGCAAAAGCGCCTGCTGGCGGAACGCATCAAGCCGGGCAACCCTCTCTACATCCGTGTGATTGATTCGGATCGGAGTCGTACCGCTGGAAAAGACACTGTGATCGTCAGCGTGGAAACTTCCTCGGGCGACTCGATCGGTCAGGTGACTCTTCAGGAGACTGACACGCATACAGGTTGGTTCGAAGGGCGTGTGCCGACCGCGGGTGCGCAGGCAAAGGCTTTTGCTCCCAATACAGCACCGGGGCGCAATCCCAACATGGCCATCAGTCCGCTCACCACCTATCCAGCCTGGACACCGGTGGCGATGAAAAATGTGACCCCTGAGTTCATCGTGGACCTCAACGATAATCTGCCACTGGCCGAATTGACGATCACAGCCCAGGAGCAGGGAAGCAAGTTAAAGAAGTTTGCGGTGCAGACCGGGATGAATGCCAAGGAGATGACCACGGTGGTGGTTTATCCTCAGGACCAGATTTCCATCGCCAAGCCCTGGCATCCGAGCGTGACGATCATGAATGATGAAGATCGTTATCATGCGAATAATGATCGGTCGGTATACGACTTTTGGACTCTCCAGCGCCATCTTGAAAGTGGTTGGATGAGTCAGCAGTATGCCGCTGGTATTACTGAGAACGTAGCGGGGCCGTCGGTGGCGCTGACCAATTCGATTCCCGCCAAGGTCAAGTGGTTGCGAAATAACCAGCAGCACAATGCGCATGTGGTCTACCGCTTCCGTGGCTACTTCTACGAGCAGGCCGAAGTCATGCGCCGGTTCAAGGTGGTGCTGGGCAACTACTCCGTTCCTGCGAATATCCACCCAAGCGTGGCCAATCCCCCGCAGTTCCTCCTCGCCGTGGACGGCAAACCGATTACGAGCAAGGAGAAGCCAGACCTCCTGGAGGGCCAGATCGCCCTGAAAGAGGGGCTGCACCGCTTCGAGATCTGGGCGACAGGGTGGGATTGCACGATTGGTTTCGGACGCACGGTGAAACTGTTGTCGAATCTGGACGCCCCTGACACGCTGAGTGCATGTCCGGATCGCTTCTTTGATCCAGGCACATTCCCTGCAGGTGTACTGGAGACGCGGAACGGCACCGCCACGGTCAAAGCAACTTCGGACGGGACGAGCTTCAAGGTCGCCTTCGCCCCCGGGTCGCGTGCACGCGTGCTAAAGCTTGTCTTTATCGGGCAAGAGGGTCCTGTGCCGGCAGTGAACACGTTGGTGCTGACGCAACCCGATGGCAAACGTGTACTCCCGGTCGCGGAAGATTTTGCCGTGCTCAACAAAAACAACATCCTTGAAATCCTGACAGGCGACAAGGTGGCGGTCCGCTATGTGGATGATCGCTTCGTGACCAAAGCTAAAGAAAAACACGAGCGCTTTCTGGAGGTTGCCTTTACCACGGCGAAGATGCAATTTGAGTTTTTTGAAATGAGACAGGGGAGAAACGGCGAAGATGAAGAGTATTACGAGAAGCTTCTCCGTTTCGCTCCGGGCAAGCCTGTTCTCTTGACGGTGACGGATGCAGACATGGATGTCTCTGCTGCGCCGGATACCGTGAAGGTGACGCTGGAGAGCAAGACGGGCGGAAAGCGCCAGGTTGTGGCGAAGGAGAGTGGGGATTCCACGGGTATCTTTAGAGTCTGGGTGACACCCGTTTCAGGTGCCCCCGCCAAGGACACAGAGATTCAGGTCGGTCCTAGCGATATGCTCACGGCGAGCTATCGGGATATGGAGAATACCGAGCCTGGCATTCCGACGGACCGCTTTGCCTCGCTTGAGCAGGCTACCTTTGCGGTGCCCGAGCTCTTCCTGTCACATGCATCCGTCACGGCGCTAGATCCAACCAAGCTTCCTCCGAGCGTTAAGTTGAATGAAGGCTTTGCCTTGACCCTTGAGCAACTGGATGGGTTGAACGAGCGAGCGGTGTGGGAACGGCGGGCGAAACAAGCCGAGAGCGGTGGTACCGTGCGTCCGCGCTGGGCGTTGACCAATCAGATTGTGTCAGTTGCGCAGGCTCCGAAAACAGGCATTGAAGCCGTTCTGGGCCAGACGCTCTTCATCGAGGTCAACGCAGCGCACCTCGCCTTGCGGCAAGGGTCGCAGGTGCGTGTCTATGCCCAGACGGATGCCGGACGCAAGCTAGCTCCGAGGCGGACCCCTGAAGCCGGCGAGACAAATGCCCCTGCATTCGATATTGAGGTTCCTGGAACGATACAATTGGACGGTAATCTGCAGTTGAGCTGGGAGGAGCCTAGAGATCAGTGGCGCGAAACACCTCGTATTTCCATCTATCTCGCAAGCCTCATGAGGCAGAAGAGTCGTCAAATGACGGAGCGGTTCTATTGCAGCGTGCCTGTGATTCCCGGGGTCGTGCCCGAGTATGGCGTCCTGAGCGAGGAAGAGATTCAAACCTTGAGGAAGGCGTTCAAGTATGTGAATCCCGCCGGACTCATGGCCCAGCCCAATGAACGCATCCATCTCGGGGTCGTCTATACCGATCCCAGTGGTGCGGAGCAGTGGGTCACGGCGACGGTGAAAACGATCACCCATCCGGTACTCGATGTGATGGAGGAGGACTATCGGACGCCCCGGACAGAGGCATATGTGGGCGAGACACTCTCGTTGCGCGTCGTGGATCTTGGTGCGGATGTCAGCGACCGGAGTGACACGGTGAGCGTGCTCCTGCAGTCCAAGTCGGGTGCGAAGCAACGTGTTGAACTCACGGAAGTGGATACACACAGCGGTGTCTTCAAAGGTGGCTGCCTGTTGACCTATGCGACCACGGTGAGTACCAACACCGCC
>CAMBQV010000024.1 GCA_945870145.1 Akkermansia muciniphila | reverse complement strand
GGGAATTTCCTGATGCAAGCGAGACAACAACTTTTCGCGGATCACATCCGCAATCGCCATCTTGCGTGGGTAATCGGTGACGATGTCCTCTGGAAAGAGATATTCGGGACTCGGCTGTGCCAAGGCAAAGAGACGATCAATCACGTCCACACCCCCTGCCACATGAATCGCGGAGGCTGAAAGCCAGCTGACCTCTCGTGTCGCCTCTTTCTCTTTGCAGATCGAGGTCCAGAGTTCCTTAAACTCCTTTTCGTAGAAGGGGCGCATATCATTCTTGTTCAAAACAAAGACAACGGGCTGATCCATAGTCAAAATACGGTGCATCCATCCATCGTCCTCCAACTGAGGACGGTTTCCCCCATCAAAAACGACGAGCAGAATATCCACACCAGCGGAGGCATGGCGTGCCATGCGATTTAAGAGCGTGCCGAGGGTCCCTTCGGCCTTGTGCAAGCCAGGTGTGTCTAGAAAGACGAGTTGTCCTCGATCCTCGGTCAATATCCCACGAATGGTGTTACGCGTAGTCTGTTCAACAGGACTAACAATGCTAATTTTCTCACCGACCATACGGTTGAGCAAGGTTGACTTTCCTGAATTGGTACGACCAACAATGCCGACAACCGCGCATCGTTTCATCCCTGGTGTCTTTTGGACGAGGGGTTCACTCATTAAAAATTTTCTCCATTATGCGGACGGCCCAAGCCGAAATAATAATTCTGTCCTGTAGCATCCAAGACAGCATGCCACAAATCGCTATTCAGTGCAACCCGCTGACGCTCAATCGTCGCCAGCTTAATGGGGACAAGCGTATACCAGTCCTCTTGATTGCCAACAACACAATTCGTGCGTCCCGCCATGGCTGCATGGACAGCGCTACGTGCCAGCATATAGCACTTAATCGCGTCGGTACCACGCGCAGGGACACTGCGAATCGTATAACTGGGATCAAAGTACTTCACAGAACCCTCGCGCCCTGTCTTTTTAAAATGTTGCGAGATCCGGCGCTTCAGATATTCGCCGATATCCTTCTTCAGAACATTCCCGGAGGCATCCTTCTCCTCCCCATCCCCTGTGACATGACGTTGCCCAGCACCCTCGGCCACCACAATCACGGCATGATCCTTACCCATGTCAAAGCGACGATCCAGTGCGGCAAGGAGTCCATTAGGCCCATCAATGTCAAACTCCATCTCAGGGATGAGACAGATATTCACAACGGGGTTTGCCAAGGCTGAATACGACGCAATAAAGCCAGAGTCACGCCCCATCAGTTTCACAAGGCCAACACCGTTAAAAGTGCCCTTGGCCTCGGTATGGGCGGCTTGGATAATGCTGGTCGCCTCAGCGACTGCGGTTTCAAAGCCAAAACTGCGCCCGACAAAATAGAGGTCATTATCAATGGTTTTTGGGATACCC
This sequence comes from Akkermansia muciniphila, assembly GCA_945870145.1. GTDB lineage: Bacteria > Verrucomicrobiota > Kiritimatiellia > RFP12 > UBA1067 > CAIZQW01. The sequence continues at coordinate 25,451 of CAMBQV010000024.1, read as the reverse complement.
ACCACACTGATAAAGAGATGGCGGCGCTTGCACTCCTCGGCAACATCCCGCGCGCACCGTAACGAGCCATCACCCCCAATACAGAAAAGGAGGTTGATGTTCATGCGCGACAACGAATCAACGATCAGCCCTGTATCCTGCTGGCCACGCGAAGACCCCAGCATGGTTCCGCCGCTCTCGTGAATCGTATCCACCGAGTCATTATCTAGCATCACCGGTTCATACTTGTAGGCGGGATTCAGGCCTGCATAGCCATACCGAATACCAAAGATATTCTTGATGCCGTAGTCGCAGGTCAGAATTTCGACCAGTCCTTTGATGACATTATTGAGTCCTGGGCATAAACCACCGGCAGTCACAATCGCCACCCGACTCCACGCAGGGGAGTGGAATATCTTTCCGTGTGGGCCTGCACGCTCAAAAGAGGGGGTGATCTTAAGACGATCACTAATAAACTTTAAGACACGCGTATTCTCTGAGACCAAGATGCGGTCATCATCCTTGATAAAATCACGATTTCGCACAGGCGACTCGATTTTACATTCCCCTAGCCGATCAACATCCAAGGAGTACTCGGACGGATTTGACAGTATTTTTTCCAGCACGGGCATGGCGAATCTCCTTTTTTCAATGAAGCGAGGTAGTATACTCATAATTTTAGAGATCGTCAATTGACAGTCACCCTAAATTATGATTTAATGTGCGGACTTTTTGTTCTTGGACCATAGCTCAGTTGGTAGAGCATAACACTTTTAATGTTGGGGTCGCGGGTTCGAGTCCCGCTGGTCCAACCAGTTCAAAAAAAAGAAAAAACCGTGCAACAGGTTATGCTGCACGGTCTTTTGATTTTTAAGAAGGTGCCTTACTTGGCTGCTTCTGCCTTAGGTGCTTCTGCTCCCTCGGCACCCTTACCCTTGCCCTTACCCTTGCCTTCTCCCTTGCCTTTGCCATCTCCCTTATGCTTGCAAAGTTCCTGCATCTTAGCCTCAAAAGCGGCATTATCAGAGGCCTTCAGCGCGACCAACTCCTTATAGAGCGCCTCATCCTTTGCCTTGATCTTTTCTAGGGCCTTATCGTAGTTTTTAGCCTTTTGCTCAGCCTTTACTTCCTTCTTGGCTGGTTCCCCTGCCCCTTCAGCTCCACCCTTTTTGCCCTTTGCCATTGCCCCCGAGGCTAATGTTGCGACCATCGCCAGCATAATTATTGAAACCTTCATAATCATAACTCCTCATTTAATTAAAGAACCTACATAGGCTCCGTTGTTGTTATAAACGAGGCTCTTTCTCTTTTATTGCCTATTATTTATCTCCTCCCCCTCTATCTTCTATCTCCAGTCTCCTATCTCCCCCCCCTCCACCACCCCCATCCTTACCTGTTTGCGCGATTCCCTTCTTGCGAAATTGCCCGTTCTTCGGTATGATAAAAGCCACTTAAATGTATCTTCAACTTTTTTCAAAAGAAACAACCGTCCTATGCGGTTGGAGGGTTTTTATGGCACGTGCCACTTATAGTGTTCTCTGTATACTCGTTTTAGGTTTATGCGGTTGTGGTTCCCACTCAGGACCCAGCGCAGCGCAGCGAGGAAATGAAGCTTTTAAAGAGGGGCGCTTTGACAAAGCGGTTGAAGAGCTGACATATGCCACCAGCCGGATTGCCAACTCTGCTGAACTCTATTACAATCTCGGTGCTTCCCACATGGAGCTGGGTAATTGCCTCCAAGCTCAAGACGCTTTTCTGGCAGCCCTTAATCTGGACCCTAACTACAGCGATGCCCTTGCCTGCCTTGGCCAGATCTATTTTCAGCAGGACAACCTGCCCAAAGCACTTGAATCCCTTGAAAAAGCGCTTTCATTGGATACAACAGCAGATGCTAAAGCGCGCATTCTCAACACGATGGGGCTGGTGGCGGCACGAGGGAAGCATGAAGGCCTCGCACGTCTTCACTTCTTGCGTGCCCTCAAAGAGAATCGAAAGAGTGCGTTTGTCTACTACAATCTCGCATCCCTCTATCGCGACGACCCCTATAGGCTCTATGAAGAGTCCTTGGATAATTTTGAGATTTTTGTACGTCTTGTTGATCCGAAGAGTAGCTATTACTTAAAGGCGAAGGACAACATCAAGCGCCTGAGAAGTAATTTGGAGCGAACACGTGCTATCACACCTGATGATGCCCGACGGGATGCTCCCAAGGCGTCAAAGCTCCTCCAAGAGGGTGTGACGGCCTATTCTTCAAAGCAGCACGCGCAAGCTATCAAAGCATACAAGGCAGCTTTAGAAGCCGATCCCCTCACCTTCAGTGCGGCGTATGGCCTCGGTATAATCTATCAGCAACAGGGAAACAAGACTGAAGCGCGCAACGCCTTCAAACGAGCCTCACTGATTAATCCAGGCAACCAAGACTGTTATTACCGAGCAGCTGTATTATCCATCCAGTTGAACCAGTATGCTGAAGGCACAAAAATATTAGACAAAGCGATCGCTCGGAGTCCCTTTAATCCAACCTCAGCCAAACTGATGGCCACCATCAAGTATGCTGAGGGCCATTATCCCGAAGCCCGCCTATATGGGGATTTTTACTTGGCACTCGCCCCAGCAACAGAGCCCGGACGAAAAGAGTATCAAAAGTGGCTTCAAATGCTTCCCAAGAAATAACCTTTTTAAAAACAAAGGAGGACCCTCATGATAAGTAGCATCTTTAGTACGGTTCGAGATTTTGGCATCATTGACAGCGCTGCTATAATCGTGATTCTCTTCTTTCTTGTGCAAGGATTTAGAAAGGGAGCCTCGGGTGAGGTGGGCTGCATGTTAGCGTGGGTTCTCACAGGACTCACCTTCTATTTTGGGTCTTCTTACATTATGGAGGAGATCTTGTCATTCTCCTTCCTTCGCAGCAATCCAGATGCTGCCCAATTCATGTCTTTCATTATCACCCTCTTTGTCTCAATCGTTATCTTCTTTGTCTTGCGGAAGCTCTTGACGGATATGATTAGTACGACCGTCCCAACTCCGTTTGACGAAATTCTCGGGACGTTTTTTGGCGTGGTGAAAGCTCTTCTGTTGATCGCTTTTCTCTGCATCGTTGGCTTATTTGATCCGAAGAAAAGAAATCCCCACCCTTACGTCAAGGACTCCATCACAATTAAACTTCTCCAACCCGTCATCACAAAAGTTCTCCATCGTTAGGCTGACGCTTCTGCCTGTCCACTATGCAAACCCACTCCACAGAGGCCTTCAACCAACGCAATCCCTCGTTTGATAATCGCCTCCGACCCACGCGCTTTGATGACTTTGTTGGACAGCAAAAAATCCGGGACCGTTTACTGCTTGCTGTAGAGGCGGCTCGCCAACGCAAGGAGTCTCTTGACCATGTTCTGCTCTCGGGGCCTCCCGGACTGGGCAAGACGACGCTTGCTTTTATCATCGGCGAAGCCATGGGGGTACAGGTCAAGACAACCTCTGGTCCCGTCATTGACAAGCCCGGCGACCTCGCAGGTCTCTTGACAAGCCTCTCGCCGGGAGACATCATATTTATTGATGAAATCCATCGCTTGCAACGCACTGTGGAAGAGTATCTCTATTCTGCCATGGAGGATTTCGTTATTGATATCATGATTGATCAAGGACCCAATGCTCGTTCGGTCCGGCTCGAGTTGCCCCACTTTACCTTGATCGGCGCGACGACGCGTAGCGGTCTCATCTCCTCCCCGTTACGCTCACGCTTTGGCATTACCAATCGCCTGGACTATTATCAAGCGAATGAACTCAGCCAGATTGTGGAGCGGTCTGCAGGGAAACTCGAGGTCAGTATTGATCCGAAAGGTGCCCATGAGATCGCCTCACGCGCCCGAGGCACTCCGCGTATCGCCAACAACCTCTTGCGTCGTGTACGCGACTTCGCGCAAGTCCGTGCCAATAACCATATCACACGCGAAGTGGCCGCTGAGGCGCTTTCGCTGCTTGAGATTGATCCACGGGGACTCGACGAGATGGATATCCGAATCCTTGAAACGCTTGTGCACAAGTTCAATGGAGGCCCTGTCGGACTCAACACCATCGCGGTCTCTGTCGGAGAAGAACCCGACACCATTGAAGAGGTCTATGAGCCTTTTCTGATCCAAGAAGGCTATCTGGAACGTACCCCCAAGGGACGCATGGCGACTCAAGCCTGCTATACACGACTTGGCATAGCATCCCCTCTCCGCTCAGGCGAGTTGCCCCTGTAACAGAGGTCAGCCGGCTTCGCCAGGGCTACGCCGCGCCAGGGGTCAGGGTTCAGGGTTCAGGAAGAAGGAGAAAAGAATGAAAACTTTACTCGCATGTACACTTGCAGTTGCCATAACCAGCTCGCTGTCCGCCTTTGAGACAGAAAAGTATATTGATAAAAAATTTCCTTCTTATATGGAGGAGGCTGTCAAGACCAACAAGTTGCTCTTCGTCTCGATTGGACGCGAGGCTTGTAGCAACTGCACCAAATTTTATGATTACATCAAGCAGGGCCAGCTGAAGCTCGACGAGAAGAAGTTTATCTATCTCAAGCTCGACATTGATAATCAGGAGCACTTGGACTACTTTTCTTCCTACTTTTCCATCATTGGCAATATCCTCCCCTTTGTGGGCGTTATGAATGGAAGTGGCGCCACCTTTGGTACACCCCGAACAGGTTACGGAACAGCAGAAGATTATCAGGAACTCATCACAAAAGCACTTGATGATGAAAAAGAGTGGATTAAAAAAGAGGCCAAACGGGCTGAAGAAGAAGCCCAACTAAAGGCCGCTCAGGAAGCCAGGAAAGCGCAGGGAAAGAAGTAGCAGTTGGCAGTGGCAGTTGGCAGTAGCAGTTAGCAGTCAACAAAGATTAGAGGTCAGCCAGTTACGCTCAATCCAATTTGAGAGTTAAATATTCAGCACTCAACGAGTCTCATGGAACTGCCAACTGCTACTGCCAACTGCCCACTTGTACCCCCCGCCACTGTTGCAACTTAGCGAAGGCACGTCCGTCAGTAATCGCCTCGCGCGCACGTACGACACCTGTTTCAAGGGAGTCGGCAAGACCACCGACCCAGAGAATCGCCGCAGCATTAAGACAGGTCATGTCTGTGCAGGCTTGCGTGCCACGTCCCGAGAGGATCGCCACGAGTCGCTCCTGTTCCGCCTTTACATCACCCAACGCTGCAATCTCTTCAAAGCGTGCCGTGCATAACCCGACATCTTCAGGCTTGAGCGTAGTGGTTTGACGCTCGTTCTGTGTAAAAGTAATGACCTCTGTCGGACCCGAGATCGAGAGTTCGTCCATACCTCCTTGAAGGATTGTATCGTAACCGTGGACAACCATCCCCTGCTCGACACCGATCGCTTGAAGCACATCCGCCACCAACGGCAACAGCCGTGGCGCATAAACCCCACGCACCACGCGGTCGGGACGCGCTGGATTAGCAAGCGAGGCCGCAATATTCAACGTTGAACCAAAACGGATCTGACTGAGGATGCGTCCCAAGGCGCAGGGATGGATCTTCGGACTCATCCCATTAAAAAGGCCGAGGCCGCAGGTCCGGATGCTCGCTTGAATCGTTTCAACAGACACCTCCACACCAATGCCCATAGCCTCCAGCACATCAACCGTCCCGCACGAAGAGGTCAAGGCGCGCGCGCCATGGCGTGCCAGCGTAGCCCCGCAGGACGCAGCGACAATCGCTGCAACCGAGCTGACATTAAAGGTCTTGAGCGAATCCATGCCTGTTCCGGAATTTTCAATGAGTGGACGCGGAAGTCCTTGCGAGGCATCCACCGTATCCAGCTCCATGATCGCCCGCCAAGCACCTTCAATCTCGCCCACGGTCTCCCCTTTTGCGACCAACGCAGCAAGAAAAGCACCCTGTTGCAAATCAGGCTGTTCGCCTTTTAAAATTTCGCAGAACGCCAGATAGGCCTCTTCCGAAGAGAGGTCTGACTTCTGAATCAGACGTTGAATCAGTTTACCAAAAGAGATAAGAGGGTTCATGGTGTCAGGAGTACTTTCATGCCTGCTTTTGTACGTACGAGGTTGAGGGCTTCTGTCAGCTCTGTCAGGGGCAGACGATGACTAATGAGATCCTTCACTTGAATAGCCCCTGAGGCAATCAATGCGATGGCTTCTTCGCCATGACGAAAGGCGCACCCATAAGCACCGGTCACTCGTTGTTCATGATAGTGAAGGGTGTTTACATTTAGAATGTGAGGGGCTTCGCTCGAATGCAATCCAGAGAAGGCCACCAAGCGGCCTCTCGGAGCCAAGACTGCCAGTGCTTGCTGATAGGCCTCTGGACTACCGACCGCAGGAATGGTCACGTTAAAGCGCTCCGTCCCTGCCAGGGCTTCCATACCCCCTGCTCGCCTCCGCCGGAGGGAGTCCGGCTCAATAACCGTCACCTCCGCACCCCAGTGACGCGCCGCCCGAGCCAAGAGGGTTCCAGCAGGCCCCGCCCCCCAAACCGCAAGCGTTTCGCCTGCCTTTAATTCTGCTCGCTCCAAGGCATTGAGGCAACAGGAGAGCGGTTCAGCAAAGACAGCCTCCTCAAAAGAGAGGTTATCCGGTAACGTCAAGAGACTCTTCACCGGCGCAACAACATGGCTTGCAAAGCCTCCGTCGCGATGAAACCCCATAATCTGCATGGAGCGACAGAGGTTATCCGCACCCATACGACAAGAAGGACACTCCCCACAGGCAGTACCTGGGTAGAGATAGACGCGTTTGCCCAACCAGACGGGATCTGTCAAAGGCCCCACAGACTCAACCGTGCCAACAACCTCTTCACCTGGAATACGAGGAAGCACCAGATCACGATGCCCCTGCTCAATGATCTTGAGGTCGGTCCGGCAGACGCCAGTTACAGCGACTCGGACACGCACCTCTTGCTGAGCCGGCATGGGCAAGGGAACCTCTTCGCTCGAAAAGGCCCCAATTTTATGGATAACAATCGCCTGCATAGTGTTCAATAAATGGTGCATTATACAGGACGCCTTTCTCAAAAACAATCACACGTTAAGCTCTTTGGGTGCGATTTTACGTTGTGACATCGCACCCAGAAGTCAGAACCCAGAAGTCAGGATACAGAATTGATTCTCGTTTATGCTTGTTGCCTCTTAGACAAAGGGCGTATACTTTGGGTCAATTAAGGAACATGATGCAATTAATTGAATGCACATACGAAAATCATGCGGAGTCGATCCTCTCCATCTTAAATGAGGCGATTGTCAATTCGACTGCGCTGTACGACTATAAGCCCCGGTCCCCTGAAAGCATGGTTAAGTGGTTTGAGGGCAAGGCAGCAGGAGCTTATCCCGTGCTCGGAATCGTCTCAGACGAAGGCGAGTTGCTGGGCTTTGGCAGTTATGGCACCTTCCGCGCCTTTCCAGCTTACAAATATACGGTCGAGCTCTCTGTCTATGTTCATGCGTCACACAGAGGACAAGGGCTTGGCAAAATCCTGCTCCAAGAGCTGATCACCTGTGCGACTGCCCAAGACTACCATGTCATGGTCGCAGCGATCGACAAGCAGAATCAAACCAGCATCGCGCTCCATGAGAAACTCGGCTTCACCTATTCAGGAACCATTACTCAGGCTGGCTTTAAATTTGGACGCTGGCTCGACCTCGTCTTTTATCAGCTCATCCTTAAGACGCCTGCGAATCCGATTGACGGTTAGCGAGCAAGCTCGCTTGTCTTTAAATTCAATAGTTCGGAACCACAAAACCCACAAAAATCACAAAAAGTTTTTGACAGGATAAACAGGATTTCACTGCCAACTGCTACTGCCTACTGCCACTGCGTCCGCCCCCTGGCGGCGTGCTCACCTACAACCCGATCAAATCTTTAATGTCGTCAAAGGTCAGCTTGGACATGACAGCTTCATCGGTGACGCCGATGGTCGCATTGATGATCGCCTGTTTGCGTTGCTGCATGGCGAGCACCTTCTCTTCGACGGTGTGCTCGGCGATGAGCTTGATGCTATACACCGTCTTTTTCTGACCAATACGGTGGGCGCGGTCTGTGGCTTGATCTTCCACAGCCGGATTCCACCACGGATCAAAGTGCACCACCATGTCTGCACCTGTGAGGTTCAATCCCGTACCGCCGGCCTTGAGGCTGATCAGGAAGACAGGAATTGAGGGCGTCTGGTTGAAACGCTGGCATTGCGCCAAACGATCCTGTGTACTGCCATCCAGATAGCAATAGGAAATCCCCCGCTTCTCAAACTCCTCGCGCAAGACCTTCAGCATCGTCACGAACTGACTGAAGACCAGAATACGATGTCCGCCATCAACCGCTTCATCGAGCAATTCGAAAAAGGCGTCCATCTTGGCAGAAGGTGCTTCGTAGGTGCCCGGCTTATGGTGATCCTTGAGCAGATCCAGATGGCAGCAGATCTGGCGCAACCGCATCAGGATCGCCAGAATCTCAAAGCGGGAACGGTCAAAGCCCTTTGCCTTAACCAACCCGTCAATCGTGCGACGGCAATCATTGAGCATCTGGTTGTAGACGCGCTGCTGGTCCGGTGTCAATGTACAATAGGAGACTTTGATGATCTTCTCCGGCAAGTCCTTGGCCACATCCTTCTTTAAGCGGCGGAGCAGGAAGGGATTCAACTTGCGCCTCAGCTTTTGCTGGGCCAGCTCGCCGACACGGTCGCCCTCTGAAATCGGCTGCTCGTAATCATAGCGGAAGTTTTCATACTCGCCCAGATACTGCGGCATGAGATAGTCCATGATGGACCAAAGGTCTGCCACGCTATTCTCCACGGGCGTACCCGTCAAGACAAGCCGGTTGATGGCATTGATCTGCTTGGCTGCCACTGCATTCTGCGTGGAACGATTCTTGATATGTTGCGCCTCGTCCAGAACAGCCACGCTGAACTGGAAGGACTCATACTGCTCCATGTCCCGCCGCAGGAGGGCATACGAGGTGATGATCAGATCGTATTCAGAAATCTTCGCAAAAAGTTCAGCGCGTTCGCTCCCGGAGATCACGAGGCACTTCAGATGAGGCACAAACTGTTGCGCTTCGCGATACCAGTTTTCAACTAAGCTGGTGGGGCAGACAATCAATGCCGGCTTCTTCTGCGCTTTGACATCTACACGCGGCAGATTCAGCCAAGTCAATGTCTGAAGCGTCTTGCCGAGTCCCATCTCATCAGCCAGAATACCATTCAAGCCAGACTCTTCAATGAAGCGCAACCAGTAAACGCCCTCCTTCTGATAGGGCCGCAAGATGCTTTCTAGGGCGCCTAGTGGCACAGGCTTGAGTTGTGTCGTGCTGGCGCGGTTGCGCTCAGCAGCCTGATCGCGCCAGTCGGGCGGATCTTCGACATCCACACCGTCAATCGCCTGAAGCGAGGACTGAACAAAGGGCGCATAGATCGGCGACATCTCGAAGTGACCAGGGGCCTCACCAGAACGGCTCCGGCAGTCAGAAAAGATGCCGCGCATGGATTCTACGGCCTCACGGTCAATCAGGATGGTTTCTCCGTTACTCTCGAACCACGCATCACCTCGGTTGATAGCACGCTGAATCTCAGCCTGAGGAAAGGCTCCGCGGCCCGGGATCTCGAAGGTGAAGCCAACATCAAACCACCCATTTCGCTTCTCTGAAATTTGAACCACTGGCGTAATTGCAGGCATGGACTCGACAATCTCCAACAGGCGGGGCGAAAAGTCAATCTTCCAGCCGAAGCGTCCGAGGGTCTGGTAACCTGTACCTAAAAAATTCAGCACCTCACGAATGCCGGACAAGGTGTAAGAAACCTCAGACTCTGAGTCGGGATCCTCTTCAAAACCTTTGGACAACAGTAGGGCGATCGCGTTTTTCTCCGCATGCATGTTGCGCGTGCGATAGGTCAAGATGTCCTCAGGATCCGGCATCGCGAATTCAGCCTGGGTGGAAGGTGCTCCAGCGACAAAATCGATTCCCCCATAGACCGCCTTTATCTGAGCGCGCAGTGAAGCCCGGGAACCCTTCAGCTCCAGCCGGAAGAGCGGATTGCCCGGAATAACCACAAAGAGATCTGGCGTGAGCGCCATTTCCACAGGAATGACCGAGCGGAGACTCGGGAGTGAGCGTTTCAAAAAGTTCATCACCTCTTGGCGCGGGATCGTCTCTTTGGTGGCATAGATACCATGATAAGGAATCGGCAAAACGTTACGGATGGGATAGAGCTCGTTCTCGACAAGCATCCAGCCTGTATGGTTGCTGACGAGCCAGATGGGTTCCGAATCCAAGGTAAAGGGAAGCGTCGCCTCTGGAAAGATGGTCAGCTCGCCAGTGGTCTCATGGACAGTGACGCGCAGATGGGTGTCAACAGGCACCGGGTGTATGGAGAGTTCGCCTTTGCCGGCAATGGTGAGGCGCGTGTGCTTCGCGACGGCCAGGACATTGAGAAAATCAATGGCTGCCATGATTGTCGTATTTTTGGGCGGGCCCTCGCAGATATCTTCCAGCACGCCCAGGAGATTATCATCCTCGGCGGAGAGCGCAAAGACCCTGTCATGCGAAAGACTTTCTGGCGGGATGACCTCTTGCGCCGTCACCAGGAGAAGTGTGAGCGAGAGACGTCCAGACCTGAACTCCTCGAGCCAATTGGGAGACAAGGTCAGCGCGAGGCGAGCCGGAGTTCCGCGCGGATCACGGACCACGGTCATCTCTTCAAGCTTCTCCATGCGTTTAGAGCGTCGCTGATCCTCGATGTATTTCTGCTGGCGCAAGGGATCGGTGTAACGCATCATTACATGGATGCCTAAAGCCACGACATGCTGGCAGACTTGACCGCTCTGACGATTTGTAAAGCAAGGGCACTGGCTATCAATCCGTTCGGGGGTCAACACGCGGAGCTTGGTATAGACCTCGCCTGTCTCCCGCGCGATGATTCCGGAGAGCCAGCCATCTTCCTTCATCTCAGCCTTTAAGACGCCCCCGCGCTTCACCAGAGCCTCGGCCTGCTGATAGACGGCCTCTCCACCCCATTTGACCAGACCGGCCTTTGTCAGTTCCGTAGGCCGCATGTTAACCCTCCCCGCAACAGATACAGCGTGGATTTTTTGAAAGCTTGAGCAATTTGACCGAGGGCTCCCAAACATTAAACCGAATGAGGTCGCCGGCCTGAACGGTCTTATTCAGGATCTTGAGCAACTGAGTCACCTGGAGGGAGACTGCCATGGCCACCGTGGTAGAGAGGATGCCGTCCTTGTTCGGATGGGCAATCGCATCCGCTTCCGGCGTTTCAGGATAGAAGCAACGCAGGCAGGGTCCGCCCGGCACCACGGGCAAGATCATGCCGGATGTTCCAGCGACGCCTGTATAGATCCAAGGAACTTGGTGGGCAACACACCAGTCATTGATCAGAAAGCGGGTTTCGATATTGTCGGTCGCATCCAGAACCACCGTAGCCCCTGTCAAATAATCATCGATATTGCGAGCCGTGACTCTCTCATTCCGAGCGACGAGACGAACCGCACGGTTAAGGGTTAAAAGTTTTGCGAGCGCTGCATCAATCTTCGCCCTCCCCTGCTCGACATCCTCTTCTGTGTAGAGGATCTGGCGATGAAGATTCATGAGCGAGACGACATCGAAATCAGCTATCCGCAACTCCCCGACCCCCATACGGGCCAATAGTTCGGCCTGTAATCCGCCCAAGGCACCGCAACCGACAAGGGCGATTGTGGCTTTTTCCAAAAGGTTTTGGGTGGCCTCTCCAAATTCAGGGACAGCCACTTGACGTAAAAACCGAGATTCACTGCTCGTTAGACGCATAAGGGTATCTTTGCCGCAATTATCCCGCGGATCTTGCCAACGAGTTTGTGAACATCTGTTATTTTAAGCCGTTCAAGCACCTTTGCCCAGCGATGCGAGAAGGTTTCCGGACCCTGTTTGCTATGTTGAAAGAGCGTATCAAAGACGCGCGTTTTCTGGCTATAATCATACTGCATCTTTAACAAGCGCTGTTCCATCGCTTCCAAGTAAACCTCCGCGAAGACAGCTGCATCAAAAACGCAGGTCGCACGCTTCAAGACAGGCTCAGCATAATCCTCAGCGAACTTTTCAAGCGGGCTCAGGTAATCCACAAAGGTTCCTGCATGGTCAGCCGCCAAGACTTGACTGGGACGTCCGGACTTATCCATGATCACGATCTCATCCCCATTGTCAAAGATCACATGCCCTGACGACGAGACGCGCCCGACCACGATATTAGAGGCGGCGGCACTGCCCAGCAACTTTGCGATGCTCAGGGCATAAGCAGGCTCCTTCATGCGATCTGGAGGGATCTTATCGGTCGCCAAACCATCAATAAAGTCACGTTCGAAATAGGTAGCCCAAATCCGCGACACACCCTTGGTACCTACCCAGGCATATTCTTCTGGGATCATGCGCGTAACCAGGCGTCCGGGAACAGGGAGCCCCAGCTCCCAACATCCAAGCCGTCGGTCCAAGGTGTACTCCGTATACTCCTGCGCCTCCATGATGGCGCGCAAGAGATCGCGGTGTTCAGCCAAATGCTCTCGGATACCAAAACGTTGCATACGGATAATTCGCAAATCCGGCTGCTCAGAGGCCAGACTCTTAACCTCGACAATATAGGCTTGGTGCGCCCCCTTCTCATGGCGATTTCGCAGGCCAGGCAGGAGCCGTCCGATATTGATGTACTCAAGCTGGGCGAATTCGCGGATGTAGTTAAAGATGAATCCCTTGACACGGACTTCTACGATCCCTTTCAGAACCGGGTCCTCTGGATGTTCTTTCAACTCATCGAAGATGCGGTCAAAGACCAATTCGCCATTCTGGATGCTCCCGCCTGGCAACCACTGGATCTGGCGGAAGAACTCCTCGGTCAAGCCGCTCACCAAGACCTCTGCGAGCGTCTCGTTCCGCTCGTCCGTCAGGGTGGCAAACAAACGGTTACGCCAGAACGCATTTTTTACGTCATCGCGGCGCAAATTTGAATCGACCGCTCCTTCAAACTTTAAGATCAACTCGACATGATAAGACCGTAATTGAGCAGCATCCGCTGATACAAAATCATACGGCAGGAAGAGCGCCCCGCCAAACGAAGAAGTTGCCCCAAAAAAGGCGATCTCATAGTTGTGCAAGCGGTTACGTCTGACCGAGTAGGATTGAATTTCGATCAAATGCTGGCGCAATTGTTCAAACGAGAGGGTGCCGAGCTTGCAGAACTCTTGATAGGTGAGATAGCGTGTACCTGTGATCGGGCTGTAGTAATAGATCGGCAGGCCACCGATCGCAATCTTGGACCGTTCAATGGCTACGATAATCTCAGCGTCCTCCTGGGGTCGCGGACTGATACGCCAATACTCCCCGCGTGCACGAATGGCTTGCTGGACAGTTACATTACGGGCATGGAGAAAGCGAATAAAGGTCTTTGAAACAAGCGTCTGTAGCAACTCATCCGCCTCAAAGGCGAGATCCATCCGTGACGGGTCAGGACGAATCAACACCGTACGTACGTCCATGATCAAATCAACTGCGTCCTCCAGGCGATCCATCATCTCTGTTTCGGAAAGAGATTCTTCTCCGCGTTGCTTCCGAGCGAGATTGATCTGATCCTGATACTGAAGGCGCTGCATGGCATGGGTCATACGCGGCCATGTCACCAATACACGGTCCTTCACAAACAAGGTTCCTATGCGACTGACGAGCTTGCCTTCCGCATCACACTTTAATGGATGTTCACCTAAAATGGTTAAATTCATGAAAAAAAGCTCCTCATTAAAATCTTACTATCAATTATCCCATCTTCTTGAGAGGAACTCAACCCATTTTTACGGTTTACTGTTGTAAATGAAAAGCTGAGTGACTATACTTTTTGACGTCGATTTATCCGTAAACCTTTACAGAAGAGGGTAGCTATGAAGTTTATATCAACAGAAAATATGAGAAGCTTGGTTTCCATGCCCGAAGCCATCACAGCGATGCGTTCCATTTTCGGCGAGTTATCCTCAGGGAAGAGCATCATGCCCGTACGTAGCGTCAGCACGTTTGGAGAAATGATGTTGCTTTATAAGCCCTCCTATTCACCCATAAATAATTATGCCGCAGTTAAACTCTTGACGCAGGTAGAGAGTAATCCGACACGGGGTCTCCCGATGATTCAAGGACTCGTCTTCCTGATGGACAGCACAAATGGTAACCTCCTAGCTATGATGGACGGAAAGTTCATTACCGCCCTCCGTACAGGCGCCGCCTCGGGTTTGGCGACCGAGGTACTTTCGCGACCAGACTCCACGATTGCCGCAATCTTTGGTGCGGGCGTCCAGGGGGCCACCCAGCTTGAAGCGGTCTGCGCCGTTCGTCCCATCAAGAAGGCTTATATCTTTGATCTCAATGCTAAAGCCGCTGAGGCTTATGCCCAGCAACAAAGCGAAAAGCTAGGCATTCACGTTTACGTCGCAGAATCCCTTGATGTATTGCGAGAGGCTGATGTGATCTGTACAGCGACAGGTGCGCGCGCACCCCTGTTCCAAGCCTCACAGCTTAAGCCCAATGTGCATATCAATGCGATTGGCTCCTTTCGCCCGCACATGCAGGAGTTGCCACCGGAGTGGGTCTCCTCGGCAAAAATCTATGTTGACCATGTCGAATCATGCCTCGCGGAGACAGGCGACTTGCTCATTCCCATTTCCAAAGGACTCATGACTCGCCAGCACATCCTCGGCGAGATCGGCGAGGTTGTCAATGGAACCCTTGACGGCCGTATGAGTCCAAATGAAAAGACACTCTTTAAGAGCGTGGGTGTAGCTGTTCAAGATCTGGCCGCAGCTGCGTTGGTTTATGAAAAAGCATTAGCACAAGGGTGCGGAACCGAGGTGACGCTCTAATATGAAACGCTCCCCCTCCATCTTCAATGATGTCATCGGCCCCGTCATGCGCGGCCCCTCCAGTTCACATACCGCCGCCTCCGTGCGCATCGCCTCCATGGCTCGGATGCTCCTGGGCGCTAAGCCTGTAAGGGCCCTCTTCGAGTTTACACCTGACGGTTCCCTTGCGACCACCTACGCAGGACAAGGATCGGACATTGGATTAGCCAGTGGACTCCTAGGGTATTCGCTTTATGACGAACGCCTCCCCCGCTCCCTCGAACTGGCGAAGGCGGAGGGACTCTCCATCGAGTTCAAGATCAGCGACTACGAGGCTACCCACCCCAACACCTACAAGGTCACCCTCTGGGACGCAGACAACAAGAGCCTCTCCCTGATCGGCATCTCGACCGGCGGCGGCATGATCGAAATCACCCAAGTCGAAGGCCTGCGCACTGACTTCTTTGGGGACACCTTTGAATTATTGCTCTGCTTGCCGGCTCCGCTCACGCCGGAGGAACAACAACGCCTCGAGGCTTTGGCAAAGGCTCACACCACCTATCTGTGTCTTCTGAGCTCGACCTGTCTCCATTTTCAATCCACGACCCCCTTTGCAGAGAAGCTGATCACGGAGTTGCGTCGGCAATGTCCTCAAGGAATCTTCCGTCTGGCAGAGCCTGTCCTCCCGACCCGACTCTATCTCGGATGCGAGGTTCCCTTCCTGACAGCCGCAGAGATGGTCGAGTACGCCAAGAAGCATCAAAAGACGGAACTCTGGGAACTTGCCGCCATTTACGAGAGCAGGCGCGGTGACATGCCCCTCCACGAAGTCATGGCGCAGATGCGCGAAATCGTCCACCTCATGAAAGCCTCTGTTTCCCTTGGGAAGAAGGGCACCACCTACCATGACCGTATCCTTGATGCGCAGGCTCCCAAATTCTGCGCTGCCCAGCCGAAGCTGATTCAGACCGGTGCCCTGAACTCCGTCATGCAATCTGTGTTGGCCTTGATGGATGTCAAGAGCTCGATGGGCGTCATTGTTGCTGCCCCGACTGCGGGTTCCTGCGCCGCAATGCCAGGTGCCATTCTGGGCGTTGCAGAGTCCATGGGAGCTGATGACGAGGTCTGCACAAAGGCCTTCCTGTCCGCAGGATTAATCGGCGTCTTGATAGCACATCGCTCAACCTTCTCCGCTGAAGTGGCGGGTTGCCAGGCCGAGTGCGGTTCAGCCTCGGGCATGGCCGCTGCAGCCTTGACAACACTTTTGCACGCGCCCCTTGAGGTCTCCTTGAACGCAACCTCTCTGGCGCTTCAGAATATTTTGGGCATGATCTGTGACCCTGTCGCCAACCGTGTTGAAGTGCCCTGCATGGGTAAAAATGTGATGGCAGCAGTCAATGCCCTCGCCTGCGCCAACATGGCTCAGGCCGGCGTACCGAGCTTGATCCCACTGGACGAAGTTTTGGCCACCATGGATGCAGTCGGTAAGGCCATTCCGCGCGAACTGCGTTGCACAGCCCTGGGCGGACTCTCCATCACGCCAACCGCTAAGGCCATCGAGGCGCGGCTGGCGGGCGCAGTGGTTTGAATTCGGAATCGCAGAGGCCAGCAAGGACGCTAGAACCTTTTTTATCCACTTTCAACTCGCCATATCTTGCGCGGTCATAAAGCTTAGCATGCCCCTCTTGAAACATAAAGGACTCGGCTCCCAGACGCAATTCCCCCCGCTTGCGATAGGCTAAGAGATATTCGCCCTCTGCGAGGGGTTCGTCCTTATGGACGCGCACAAAGCTTGCGACATTGTTTTTGTCGAGCGTGACGACCAGCGTTCCTTTGCTCTGAAGTTGATCGTTCGGCACTTCACTCACCATGCCATAGCGCAGGACCATGTAATCCCCTTGCATCAGCGAACGAGGATCTCTCGGGCCGAGTCGAAGGAGCATGGTGCGTCCTTCAGCCAGCGTGGTCTCCTTCTGGAAGATCAAAACCGGAACTGCCGCCAATACGATACATGCGGTGATAAAGAAGATTATTTTCTTCATGCTTCAACCTCCTTGACGGAATAACGCTGAATCAAAAAGCGCACCAGCAACAGGAGCAATCCACTGCCGGCAATCATCCCTGACTTCTGAGCCAGACTCACATTCATCGCATAGTAGAAGACCACAAGGAAGCACGGCAGGAATAGGTAGGCCAGCGCAGTCAAGGCGCGATCCCCAAAGGCATAGCCTGCGATCAGGAGTCCGACGGCGACCAGAACCCCCGGCGTTGTAAAGAGCCCGAGGAGCAGCGTCGCCACCATGGCCACGATGAGCCAGGGCTGACGGAACTGCTGTGGACCGCCTGTCAGCCGGGACAAGAGATAGATCACACCTCCTGCAAGCATGGCAGTGGAGGGAAGCATGGCATTTTGCGGAATAGCCTTCCAGATATGCCAATCCAACAAGGCTCCTTGCGTCAGGTTCATAAAGAAAAGCGTTGCCGGAAGCATGGTCGCTGTTGCACGGATGAGCGGCTGGATAAAGGCTGACCGGCGCGTATGCAGCAGGAGGACACCCAGCAGAAGCATCTCGCCTGCAACCAGGATATGCATTACCCAGAAGACTTCAACTTCGACCGATGCCCATATCGTAGCGATAATCACAAATGCGAGAGGCGCCGCGAACCGATAGACCACGCTGGGATAGAGAATGTAAATGGTCGTGCAGACTACAGCATGGCTGAGGAGCAATACGAGCATCTCATTGCCAGACGAATGTGAATGGAGAAGGAGTTCCATAAGTCCCCCCACGACCATCACATTGCCAGCAAAGGCGAAGGCGAGGGAGAGCTGGGATGGGAATGTCGAGGTGCATTTTTTAGCGAGAAACAGAGCCGTTGCCAGAAGGATAACGCCCGTGACAATCGCGCCGGCATCATCCGTGATGATCCGTGAAACACCCAGGAATCCGATCAGGAAGAGAGAGGCAACCCAGGCGCCGATGCCTGAAAGAATACGGATATAGATGGGATCTTTTGGAGCCTCATCACGCTTTTCCATGCGCGAGGCGATAGCATCTGCATCATCTTCCCGTAGAAAAGGAGTCACCTCAGGATGATTCAGCAACTCCCCTAATGTCAAAGTGGCGTCCTTCATGGTGTTCTCTCCTTTGCCATTGTTGCTGCGATTTTCTTCAACCCGAAAGCTGTCAAGCTCACGACAGCGATAATGATAAGGGCAAACACGAGGAAGAGGATCTCTTCATTGTAATAGTACCGATGGCCATCGAACATTAAACGTCCGATCGCGCACAGCACCAGCAAGCAGGCGTTCATCAAGATAAGGGCTACGGCGAGCATATTAGGCCAGAGACGACGATAGCAGAGATAAGCTCCCACGGCGACCAATGGCCATGGCACCGCATAACCTATGGAAACGGGCTCTCCGTAATAATAATGATGATCAAAGATGACAGACATTGCCGGGATGGTTAGAGCCGTTAAAACCGCGGTCACCAGAAGCCCTCCGAGCCATTTCCCATCCAGGAAAGCAAAGCCTTTTTTGACAGCAATCTCTCGAAGCGTAAGAGCGACCCCGTTGAGGGCTCCCACCGAGAGGCAGAGGATTTCCCAGTCGTCAAGCGAATGGACCGGATCCACCACCTGAATCCAGTAGAGGATGAATCCCGTGTTGAGAAGGACAAGCCAGAAGAGCCAGAGTGCGGCGAATTCTGAGATCACGACCCAGCCGAAGATCAAGACAGCCCAGCCGACAAACAATTCATACGCATCAGCGCCGGTCTGATAGGTTTGCCCATAGACCGCCATCAGGATTCCCAGGAGGACAGACGCGCTCAAGAGCAGCACCTTGCCGGTCAGCTTGTGGAGTCCTAGCTTGTAGGCACCGAGTGCGCACGCCACCAAGCCAGCCTCAATCATGCCAAGCTTGATAAACTTGCCCATGGCCGCCCAGTTGTAGGCAAAGAAAAACATGATCCCTGAGAGGAGAAGCGCGCTCCCGAAAAAGAGGAGCTGCCGTTCCGCCCAGGCGAACCAAACGCTGGGCGGACGCACCACCTTCAGCGCTACACGAAAGGCCTCATCCGTGAGGTATCCCTCCTGATGAAGCCTTCGTACGGTCTTGATATCAACCGGCGTATCGAGTGACGATTCATTCATGAACCTAAGAATGCCAGATTGAGAAAAGGATGTCAAGAAGCGCATAGATGGCGCTGAAATTCAACAACAAAGGGGCACGGACTTTCCAGTCCGTGGGTAACGGGTTGGAAAACCCGTTCTCCTTTCAGCAAGTCACCAGATGTGGAACAAAGAGAGCGTTGCCGTTTAGAACTTACTGACACCCTGGCGCGGCGTAGCTGTAGCGGAGCCGGCTGACACTTCACCAGCTATGCTTTCCCTCTCCCACTTCAACCCAGTCGCCGTCGGGTTGGGGCTGGACGCGGGCGGTCACGCCTTTGGGAAGCTCGACTTCCAGATGGCGCTTGGTGCCGTCCATTTTCCACGAGACACGCACAGGACCTTTGATGCTCTGATATTCGCCTTTGGCTTCCGTGACCGTGGGGCTCTTGACAGGAGCGATAATCAACTTGTCCGAGCCGACCGCATCATCCGCCACACGGATACCCAGAAGGTATTTCACGATCCACGAGTCAACCGAGCCAAACATCGGGTGAGCATGGCTAAACGTGTTGTCGGAAAACTTCCAGACCTCCCAGAGCGTGGTTGCGCCATTGGCCAGCATATAACCCCAACCCGGGAAGGTATCCTTCGTGATATTCTGCTCAACAACCCCCGGCATCAGATCAAGCAGATATTGCGTGCTGTAAATACCAGTCGAGAAGGCGCCGTCTTTAGCAGCCAATGCCGCACGCAAGAGCGCTTCAGCCTCCACGCGCTTTTCAGGAACAATCAGGTTGTGGTAGAGTCCAAAGGCCTGATCCGCCTGACGGCCCTTGCCCACCACCGCCCCTTGCACGAATTTCACTTGGAATGCGGCGCGGATGTTTCCTGCCAGCGCTTTCCAGCGTGCAGCATCCTCCGGCTTGTTCAGAAGTGTTGCAAAGCGGTTCATCAGCATGGCAAACTGATAGTAGTGGGCCGTGCCAGTCAAGCTTGTCGAGGGTTTCTCCAAGGCCTCATGGTCACCGATACACTGTTTGACAATGAAGTCAGGCGCATGCTTTTCCATCAGTCCCATATACCGCGCACAGGCCGGATAGAGCTCCGCCACAATTTCGGTATCACCATAATAGCGCAGGAGTTCCGCCATCACCACCGGAACACCCAGGGACCAGCCGATCGGACCTGAGCGGCCACCAAAACCTTCACTTGCGATTCCGACATAGGGCGCGGTCTCGGTAAAGTATCCATCACCCTTGGCCTCATCCGCATAATCGCGTAATGTTTTTCGATAAAATTCCTTCATGTCAAAATTCAAGATGAAAGCCTCGGCAGAGACTGCAATATCCGCGCCATAGCCGAAGCGTTCGCGTCCCGGGCAGTCGGACTGAACCCCCATCATGTTACTCAGGAAGGTATTCTGAATGACTTGATGCAAGGCATTGATGCGCGGATTTGAGCAGTCAAAGGTGAGTGCTGATTTGACATCGCTGGACCACGCATGCGCGATCACATCCTTGGTCTGGAGCGGGTTCGAGAGTCCCTCGATCTGCACATAGCGGAAAACATGCCAAGTGAAGCGAGGGGTATAGGTTTCATCCCCTACTCCGCTCCGGATATAAACGTCATACTGCTCAGCAATATCCGGCGCGCCTGGACCTCCCTTGCCTTTGCTCTTAATCTGTCCGCAGACCGCCGTCATCACGTTCACTGTGCCGTTGGTTTTGAGAAGTTCACCATAACGGAAGGTGATGCGTTCGCCCGCAAGCCCCTTGCCCAGATGGAAGGTCGCCACACCTGAGAAATTGCGTCCCATATCCACAACCTGTACCTGCGGCACGAGCGTCTTGACCTGAACTGCTTTCCAGGTTTCGCGTTCAACAACCGGAGGCGCGGAACGGGGTTCAAGCGCGCCAGCGGGAGGGTTTGTGACCACCGTGGCATTGCGCCACTCACCAACAGTGCGGCGTGCATCATAGACCTCGCCTAGATAGAGGTTATTACGCAGAAGCGGAGTCTCCGCCACCTGCCACGTACCATCTGTCTGGAAGGCCATGATATGGTTAGAGCCGCCCCTCAGCTCAATTTCCGCAGCCAGTGCCGGACGACCGATTGCAAGAGAATCACGAATATTGCGTCCACCCCACAAACGGAGCGGTAACGGATTGTACCAGCCGTTCCCAAGCGTGACAGTCAGCGTGTTATCGCCCTGAACCAGCAGGTTTTTGATGTCATACGTATCAAAGAGAATACGCTCGTTGAAGGGTGTCCAGAGCGGTGCCAGTACCGCATTACCGATCGGCTTGCCATTCAACTCCGCACGGTAGAGTCCGAGCGCGGCAATATGGATTTCAGCGAAACAAAAAGAACCGGTGATGATCGGAAAGGTCTTTTTGAAGATCGGTGCGGGATCCTCTAAATAGCAGGCCTCATCCGAAGACGGCAGCGGCTTTCCGTCGCTAATCCACTTTGCATACTCCAGGGGCTTGGATGGTGCTGCGCAAGCGACGAACGCGAGCAGAGATACGACTAGGGAAAGCATCAATCCTACATTCTTCATTTTAAACTCCTTTATTTTGACCTTATTGACCATACTGACCATGTTGACTTCGTTGACCTGAAATTCTTTCAGGGATGAACGTTTAGCGTTTTGAACACCCAACAGGAAACATATACCGCTTCTCAAACGGGAAGGCATCTTCCAGGTGGCGAATCTCCAGCGGATCACCCGCTTCGGGTTCCCCCAGCACCTCGATCACATCAAACCGATAAAAGAGCTCCGGGTACTTCGCCTTGCGCAAATAGGCTGCTGCCGCGCGGTTCAGTTTATGGCGCTTCTCCTTGTCAACCGCCATGGCCGGACGGCCATACTCTTCGGCCTTGCGTGTCTTGACCTCAACAAAGACCAGCAACTCGCCCTTCTGCGCAATGATATCTATCTCATCATGCCTGTTCTGGCGCACGTTACATCCTACGATGGAAAATCCCTCCTTCTTCAAAAAGTCAATCGCCAGTCGCTCCCCCCACTGGCCGACAATAGCCGTACGTGGTTGCGGCGTTCCTTTTTTAGTAAATAAATTCAACCCAAACATAAAAAAACATCCTCAGCTTAGTCTAGATAGCAAAGAGTAAAATTAACCGCAAAGAACGCAGAGAACTCAAAGATTAATATCTATAATTGATTCTCCGAGTTTACTTTACCTTTCATCGAGCGAATAAATTTCTGAATCTCAAAACGGTACGAGCCAAAATTAATGAGTAACCCGTGTTCAATTTCAGTGGCTTTCAAATAATGAAGAACTTGCATCCGATGTTCATCATGAACAGCTTTACAGGCTTTCAACTCAATAACTAGGCTGTTGTTGACAACCATATCCGCAAAATATTCCCCTATAATAGTCCCATCTTCATCTCGAATCGTAATGGGCTTCTGCTGTATGACTTCTAACCCAATTTTTCGCAGGCGATGAGAAAGCGCATTCTCATACACCTTTTCCAAATATCCATTCCCATGAAAAACGTGGATCGCATAAGCTGTCTCTCTTACCTGCTCAACCATTTTCATGCACTCATAAATCATTTTGCTTCTCTTTCTTTGGGTTCTCTGCGTTCCTTGTGGTTAATTACTCTCTCTCCTCACTTCAGTCTGACTCTCGGATCGAGCCAGGCATAACAGAGATCGGTACACAGATTGACGACTTGATAGAAGAGTGCGCCAAGCACCACAACCGCGCGTACCACGGCCATGTCAGACGCATGGATGGCATTCAAGCTGACGCTCCCCAATCCGGGAATGCCGAAGAAGCTCTCCAGCATCAGGCTCCCTGTGAAAAGGAAGGGGATGGAGAGGCTGATATAGGTCACAATCGGGATCAGGCTATTACGCAAGACATGCGTGAAGAGGATACGCGCGTGACTCAGCCCTTTGGCTTGGGCGGTTCGCACATACGGTTTATAAATTTCATCCAGAATCGCCGCGCGATAAAATCGGATATCACGTCCTAGGCCGCTCAGAATACCGATCATGATCGGCAGGACAAGATAGAACGCGGACTCGAAACCCCACAAGGGAAAGAGCCGCAACTTGAAAGCCAGAATAAACTGGCCGGCAAGAACCCACACCACATAGTTCACGCTCATAAGAACTGTGGAGACGAGCAATACGAGGCGATCCATTGTCCCTCCACGCCACGCGGCGCATAAAAGACCGAGCATGACCCCTAAAATCGTCCCCCCGAGCAGGATCGGGATTGTGAGGGAAAGGGAGGGTCCAACGCCCTGGCGCAAGACTGTAGCAACAGGCTGCTGATACTCGGTGGAGAATCCCAGATCCCCCCGCAAAAGATCCCAGCAGTAATTCATGAACTGGGAATCCAGCCAATGGCTATTTTTCTTTTGCAACGTGTAGACCTTGCCAGTCATTTTTGAAGCTTGAAGTGAAGCAGCCTTCCATCCCTCGCGTATGGTGAAATCAACAGGTGACAGACCATCCACCAGCACATCATCTGTCAAGCCTGACGCATCTTCCTGTAGGTGGATCAAGAGCTGTCCTACATTCAGACGATAGGTCCCCGCAGGGAGAGCATAGGTCACAGGAACCTGAAGAAGCTTGTCCTGTAAAGCTTTGTCTGTCGGGACAGCCACGCGCCCCAAGGCCCGGATCGCGGTCCAACGTCCCAGCAATAGCGGCTTATCATAACCGAAACGCGCATCGAAATCCGCCAAGGCTGCAGCCGTCGCATTCTTTCCCAGCACGATTTCCGCCGGTGATCCCGCGACAACATGAAAGAGCAGAAAGGTCAGGATCAGCACCCCCACTGTCGTGGGAATCACTTGAAATATACGGCTAAGAATAAAACGCTTCATTTCTTTTTTGACTGGTGTTTCACAAGAGAATCTAGACGGTCCACGGCACCCTTTTCTTACTCAGCTGGATCAAAACCAACGCGGACTTTGCCGGTGTGATCCATAATGGGCTTGGCCTTCTCAACTTTACCCAGTGCACGGGAACCCGGGGCAGCTCCATTAACACCTAAGTCGTCTTTTATCGCCACCACAAGGGCTTGCAGTTGGGCGACAATTTTTGGATTTTCTGCAGCGACGTCAGTTGCCTCCCCGATATCTGTCGTCAGATTATAGAGCACGGGCTTTACAGAAGGGTTCTTCTCCGAGGGGAGCTGGAGCTTCCACTCGCCATGGCGGACAGCCTCGAGCCAAAGACCGCGATAGTAGTAGAAGGTCTCATGGGCGGGCTTCGCCTGGCTGTCACCAGAGAGTTGAGGCCAGATGTTGACCCCGTCAATCTTGCGATCTGTCGGCACCTGTCCACCTGCGAGGGCCGCAAAGGTCGGGAGGATATCGAACATGCCGGTGATGGCATCACACACGGTATCGGCAGGTATCTTTTTGGGCCACCACGCGATCGTGGGCACGCGCATGCCACCTTCGAGGGTACTGCTCTTAAAACCACGTAACGGCGTATTCACAGCACGCTGCGTACCGCCGTTGTCACTGGTGAATATGACCAGCGTGCGTTCGGAAAGCCCCTGATCACGAAGCGCGTCGAGGAGCCGGCCAACGCTCCAGTCAACCTCCTCGACCCAGTCGGAGTAGATGCCATTGGGCGATTTGCCGGCCCATTTCTTACCGGGATAAATCGGAAAGTGAACCGCATTGTGCGGAAGATAGAGAAAAAAAGGTTCTGCTTTGTGCTTCTCGATGAACCGAAGTGCTTCGTCGGTGTATAATTCAACAAGCGATTGCTGGTCATCTGGCAGGACACGCTTGATAACGGTATTATTACGGATGAGTGGGAGTGGCGGTTGGCCCTTGCCTTTTTCAATCGGCAACGGTTTGCCCAAATCGCTCTTCACGCCGTCCTTGGCTGGCCCCATGTCATTGGAGTACGGCAGTCCGAAGTAATAGTCGAATCCCTGTTTCAGCGGCAGAAACTCCGCTTGGTCACCCAGATGCCATTTACCGATGATGCCCGTCGTATATCCAGCACCTTTGAGGACCTCCGCGACGGTGATCTCCTGAGGCGAAAGGCCGACATCATTGCCGGGGAAGAGCACGTGAGGAATCGGCAACGCACGCTTCGGGTAGCAACCCGTCATCAGCGCGGCACGCGACGGCGAACAGACCGGCGCAGCATAAAACGACGTAAACCGGCGACCTTCCTTCGCCATGCGGTCAATGTTAGGCGTCCGATTAAGCTTGGAGCCAAAAGGCCCGATATCCGCATACCCCATATCGTCAATGTTGATGACAATAAAATTGGGTTTGTCTCCCGACACTGCAACGATCGGTGCCATAACAAGGATGATCAGGCAGGCGAGAAAATTCTTAATGTTGTCTTTCATGTTCTTGCCTATAACTTCAAACTGCCTTAAGAGCTGATGAAAGCTCCAACTCGTTTATCCCGTGCACTTTAATGAGGTTGCGGACTGTTCTTAACGTCTTTTCCCTCATGCGCCTTTCATAGTGCTCTGCGC
>CAMBQV010000023.1 GCA_945870145.1 Akkermansia muciniphila | reverse complement strand
ACGTCCCAGGGCTTCCGCGAGCACGTCCAGATTACGCAAGGTCCGCATTTCTGAAGAAACAACTTTACGCACAACGGCCTTATCCGTGGCATTGAAAAGAGCATAACCAATCAAGGTCATCATAAACATGAGTGCAAAATAAAACTTGGGATTACGAAACATCGAAGGGGTAATCGTTCCGTGGAGTTCCGATTTCTTCATTTCATTCTCACGCCAGATCGCATCAATCTTCCGGTGTCTTGCGCCGCGCTCACTTGTTTCACGCATCTTAGGTATAACCATGACCTTACCGCAGCTTGGGCAATGAGGTGCTGGTTCCCCCTCATGGATGCTTTTGCAATATGGACATTTATACTTCATAAAAAACCGATTAAGGATCTAAATTCGTCAACTGCAACGTATCCATATCAATGCTGCGGTAGTAACAGTTACGCGGCTCGCCCTCTTTGTTCTTGGTATGACAAATGGCCCCTCGCTTCGGACGAACAATGTAAACCAATGAATTCTGCTCACAGTTCACCCGTGCATCCAGCAGATCAAAGGTTTCGCCAGAGGTCTTTCCCTTCTCCCACAACACCTTACGTGAGGTGCTCCACAATACGAGCATACGCTCTTTAAAAGCCTGCTTCATGGCAAACTCGTTGGTGTAGGCCACCAAGATAATTTCTTTTGTGTCAGCATGCTGAACCGCAACAGGAATCACATCATTACAGGTTTCAGCAATCTTGGCAATCTTGCCAAAATCCAGCATCAATGTGGCTCCCTCTTCAAGCTCCTTGCTCATGTCTCTTCTCCTTAAACATTTTGGGGATAGTTTACCCGATTTTCGAAAAAAGGCGAGTGTAAAAAAACCGGACAGGGATAAACCCTGCCCGGTTTTCATGAGTTAGGCGATAAGGGGCTTATTCCTTGTCCAAACCCTTGCCCTTCAAGTACTCGAGTACTTTGCCAACCGACGACAGCTTCTCAGCGTCTTCGTCCGGAATTTCCGAGCCGAATTCTTCTTCGAATGCCATGATCAGTTCAACAGTATCCAGCGAGTCAGCGCCCAGATCATCAATGAAAGATGCTTCTGGTGTGACCTGCTCGGCGTTTACGCCTAACTGCTCAACAATGATTTCCTTGACCCGATTTTCGAGGTTGCTTGACATGTTATTCTCCTTGTCAGTTTTTCTTAATACGGTCACGACATTCGCCGCGCCACTTGTCACCTTACATGACCATTCCACCATTCACACTCAATGTTTGACCTGTTACGTAACTTGCCTCTTCCGAAGCAAGGAACGTGACAGCCTTAGCAATATCCTCTGGTGTGCCGAAACACGCCAGCGGAATAGCCTTCAGCATTTGGTCACGCACTTCCTGTGATAGTGCATCCGTCATTTTCGACGAAATAAATCCTGGCGCAATTGCATTCACACGAACGCCACGTGATGCCAATTCCTTGGCCGTGGATTTCGTCAAGGCAATAACGCCAGCCTTGGAAGCCGCATAGTTGCATTGACCAGCATTGCCGATCAATCCGATCACTGAAGCGATATTGACAATCGCCCCACTGCGTTGCTTCATCATAACCTTGGCTACTGCACGGGTGAACAAGAAGGTCCCCTTCAAGTTCACCTGCAACACAGCATCCCAGTCATCTTCCGACATGCGCACCAAGAGGCCATCTTTGGTAATTCCAGCATTGTTGACCATAATGTCAACCTTGCCAAACACCTTAACGACCTCAGCAATGCATGCGGTCACGGATTCCCCGTTTCCAACATTCACTGCCACTGGCAGCGCCTTGCGACCCAATGCCTGGATCGCACTAGCGGTCTCCGCAAGCCACTCGGCCTGCAAATCACAAATTACAATATCTGCACCTTCACGTGCCAGACGCTCAGCAATCGAACGTCCAATGCCTCGTGCGGCACCTGTCACTATTGCTACTTTTCCATCGAACTGTCCCATTTTTCTCTCCTTAAGATCTTTTAAGTGTTACAGAACGATCGCATCCAATGATGCGACATCTGATACATTCATGGTTGCGACGCCCTTATCAATACGCTTGATCAGTCCCGAGAGGACCTTTCCAGGACCAAACTCAATAAAGGTCTTGCCCCCACCTTGAATCGCTGTCTTGATGCAATCTGCCCAACGAACAGACTCCGTTATCTGACGCAACATCACATCTTTGATCACTTGAGGATCATTGCTATGCAACGCGCCTGTGGTATTGGCCAAGACAGGCATCTTCGGTGCGGCAAAGGTGACATCCTTCAAAACTGCGACCAGCTTTTCGCGCGCCGGCATCATGAATGGTGAATGGAAAGCCCCTGCAACCTGCAAGACTATTGCCTTGATCCCCATCTCCTTGCAGACGCCCTCAGCGGTTGCTATGCCTTCCTTGGAACCGGAAAGGACAACCTGAGCATCCGAGTTGATATTTGCCTTGTAAATGCCTGCCTTGGCGCAAATCGCATCGAGTTGCTCCCCGGTTGCGCCCATCACGCTGATCATGCCGCTTGGCTGTGCGCTACAAGCCTCTTGCATGAAACGTCCACGGGCTTCCAAAACGCGAAGCGTTTCTTCAAAACCAAGAACGCCTGCGACATGTAAAGCGGTCCATTCGCCCAAGCTCAAGCCAGCCGCCATATTAAAGGTCACGGCAGGGTGCTTCTTCTGGAAGGCCCGGAAGGCTGCGACACTCATGGTAAAGATCGCAGGTTGGCAGATATTAGACTTGGTCAGCTCTTCAGCAGGCCCTTCAAAGCACAAGTTGGCGATGTCAAAGCCCAAAACACCGTTTGCACGGCTAAACAGGGCAGCAATCTCGGGGTCAGTAGCAAAATCCTTGCCCATTCCAGGGGCTTGCGCGCCCTGACCGGCGAATACGCACACTTTATCACTCATTGTTGAAATCTCTCTCGTTTTTAATCACCCTTTTTTTATAAAAGGAATACAAATTTTGTCAGATTTTTTAAAAAAAGTCAATTCTGAAAAGCTCAATATGCATTTTTTTGGGCACTCAGGCACCGGGGATCAACAGGACTAATCCGCTATCCATTTCTTCCATTCGGCCTCAGCAGTAACGGCATCAATAGCTTTGTCCATGGCGATGACGCGATATTTCCTCAGGGCAACAGCAGGTGAGGCGTCCTCCAATGGCATGGATTTTTGCATGACCGGGTTAAAATTCACAAACGGCTCACCGTTGTGGTTAGCTGCCCCCCAGACCCGTAGCTTCTCTGGGTTTCCTGCGAGGCGCTCTGCAGCGCTGAGGAGCAGGATGGAGGCCATACCGTTGGTCGTGGGCCCGCTAACAACAACCCAGCGCGCCGGGGTCCCGTTTGCATTCTCACGTCCTTTGCCGGCGCTGGTGAGCATGGTGCTGTTGTCCTTGTTCCACTGCTGGGGACCG
The DNA here is from genome assembly GCA_945870145.1 of Akkermansia muciniphila. Classification (GTDB taxonomy): domain Bacteria; phylum Verrucomicrobiota; class Kiritimatiellia; order RFP12; family UBA1067; genus CAIZQW01. Next base: position 24,393 of record CAMBQV010000023.1, on the reverse strand, counting down.
CGCCAGGAAAATCCGCTATAGAGGTAGTTAACAATGGTCACCAGCGTGCCCCCCGCTTTCTGACGGAGGGTCAGATCCAGTACTGTGGCCTCATCGGTCGCCTGTACCGTCACATGCGCCACTTCGTGAATCGCTACCTTGGAATCACCCTGCTTGGATTTGATAAGGGTTTCATTATGAATCTCCCAAGCCTTGATGGCGTTGTTCGTCCAGGGAAGCTCCCGGACCTCTCGCGTGACATGTGCCCCTCGAAGCTCCTGTATCTCCCAAGTGTTATATTTTTTGCCTTCGACCTCAATATACTTCCACGGCCACCAGATACCGAAGTGATGAAGATGGTCGGATGGCTGGATCGTGGTAAGCTCGAAGCCCCCGGGGGTACGAAAAGGATGAATAAAGGCGCTCGCGGCGAATTTCTCCCCCCCCACAGGCGTGGGCAGCGGCTCCTTCTGGAAGCCTGCAACGAGCTTGTCGCGCTGCCGGAACTCGACCCTGCCGAGGGATTCAGCGGTTACACATGATAACATTAAGACACCTATGAGTCCCGCGCCGGTAAACATGCCGATCCAGTTTCGATTCATAATGAGTTCTTTCCTCTACTTATTGAACCCCTTGTGGTTCATGAATTCCCAAATCCGTCCCATCCAGGTGTAGCTACCCGTCTCCGGCGCGGCCTTCCGTTGAAAGCAGTGTCCGCGTCCGACCAGTGTGTGGAGATCAGACTGGATGCCCATCCGGCGGAGCTGCTCCCAGCATTTCACCGAATTCATCGGCGCCCAGCCGTCAGCATCGCCGTGAATGAAGAGCATCGGGCATGTCGCGGAGTCGAATGAGAACTCAGGGACGAGCAACGCATCGTCTTCATTGCCACCCTTGGCGTTCGGGGAGTTCGCGCCGTCGGTGAGCGCGTAGGCAGGGTAGATCGCAACTGCCCACTGTACATTGCAAGAAATCTTGTCAAGGTCGTCGATCGGTGAATAAGAACTGCTTTTCGAGCTGGTTGCGCCCATCAGCGTCAGGTGACCACCTGCCGAGGAGCCCATGATGCCGATGCGATCAGGATCGAGCCCTTTCGCCGTAGCCTGGCTGCGGACAATCCGAATGGCACGCTGCAGATCCTGCCACGCGGTCACGTGTTTTGCCAGTCCGCCTTGCGGACGCGGCGTGCGATACTTCATCGTCACAACGGTCATCCCCTTTTCATTCAGGTAACGACGCGTCGGCGCGACTTCGAATCCATCTGGAGCATTACCCCCGTAGGCGCCGCCCGAATAGATGATCTGAATCGCCTTTGTCTTGAGTTCCTTCGGCATGTGCCACTCGAGATAGGGCTGGCACTGGTTCTTCTGCACATCCGGCATCTTGCCCTCGGGCCAAAGTGGCTCCTTGCGGTAAGCGTCGCGCGCGTCGTCCTTTGGATAACGCGCCATCAAATCCTCTTCCGCGCCGAGACGACCGTCGTAATTCATCTGGCGGAGGAACTCGGTCACACGATCGAACCAGTTGTCGTATGCAGTCCCCTGCTCGCCCTTAGCCGGGTCGCCCATGAAACCATGGGGACGGTCTGCAAAGAGATGGAGCTCAGCCGGAATTTTCATCCTGCGGAGCTGGCGGTAGATCTGCGTGGACCCGAGTGGAGAATAGGCATCCTTCCCGCCGTGGAAAAAAGCCATCGGACAAGTCTTTGCATCAAACTTGAAGACGTCAGAGAGCTTGGCGTCGATCGCTTTTACGTCGTTGGTGTTGGGCCCCGTGAGACCGTCCGTGAGTGCGTAGGCCGTGTAGATCGGCACTGCCCAGTTGATGTGGCAAGGAAGCTTGTCAAGTTCGTCGATTGGCCCGTAAGCTGGCGTGAGCGCGCTCGTCCCGAGCAGGACCGTCAGGTGCGACCCCGCGGAGAATCCCAGCGCACCGATCTTCTCTGGATCAAATCCGCGTTTCTGCGCCTCGCTGCGAACGAGCCGCACGGCACGTTGACCGTCCTCCCACGCGCTCTGATAGATCGGCAGCCCTTTAGGCCGGGGCGTACGGTAGGTGAGGCTCACGCAGACGTATCCGAGCGCAGTGAGCTTTTGAGCAGCACGGTCAATCCACACCCCGTCGCAGCAATTGTTATATCCGCCGCCGGTGATGAGTAACATGCATGCGCCATTTGTCACTGCAGGGGCCTCATACCAGTTCAGATGCGGCATCGTATACTCCGCAGCCTTGAACCCTGGCGCCTTCGCTTCTTTTGTCGTTGCCGCAATCTGTTGGGGCTGGAAATCCGGTATCTTTCCCTCCGGCCACAGCGCAACCCGCTCCCCGGAGCACGCAAGGGCAGTAACCAAAAACCACGACCATACAAACATCGTCTTTTTCATCGCATTATTCCCTTTTTTTGGCGCTAAGCCTGATGTCGTCTGTTATTTCGAGTTCCTTAAAAATCTATTACTTTACGGGCGTCAGGGTGATCTCTTTCAGTGTAAAGCCTCTGACTGGCTTCGAGAATACCAGTGTGTTTTTATCCTGAACCAGTGTAACTTCCACAGGCTGGGTCTGTTCCCATTTGCCATACGTGTATGGGATTGCAACATCAACCGCCGACGTGGCATTGTTCACAGTCAGTTGAATCTTGCCACTGTCACGCACAGTCACAATGCGAGCCGTGAGCTGATACTTGCCCGCATTTGGAGCTTCTACCTCACAAGTGATGCTAGCCGCACAGAAGGCCTGCAGTCCGCCAAGAAAACTCTTCGTGGGTTGTACACCGCCGCATGCCGCTGCAGGGATGGTGATCACCCCGTTGGCCCCGACCATAACCTTCTTGTCAGCGTCTGTGACCTCAGCCTTGACCACAGCAGCAGCCTTGGTTTCAGTTGATTCATTCGCCTCGGCTAGATTTGACCCAACCGCACCAAGTGTTTTAGCCTTGGAGGCTTCAACAATCGCCTGTTGCTGGTAGAGAGAGGCACCATACCAAGGACCCGGTTCGTTACCGATGAATCCGAAGACCCGCTTCTCGCCGAGGACATCCCCTATCCATTGAGCGCGCTTGACCTGCAGGTAAGGTTCGCCAGTGGCACGCGCCTGGGAGGTTACCAGAAAATCAAGATCAGCATAATAACGGGTTGGGGTCCTTCCGCTTCCCCAGCCAGCGCCCAGGCAAGGCACCCAACCGGTTGGTGTCCAGTGAACTAGCGCACCATGACCAGTCTGTGGGCGTGCCACGGCTGGAATGCCGAAGGCGCGCAAAATGAAACGTCCGAAAAAGGCGCGCCGTCCGCAGATGCCGCCGTTCATAATGATGTTCTGGTAGTTCTGCAAGTTGGGTCTGTCATACTTCTGATCCTGTGACCCGTACTTAACATCTGTACGTACGGCATTGACATAGCGCCAGCCACAATCAGGATCAAGGATGATGTCGGGCCGGTAGTTGCGGAGCATTTCGCGTCCCCATGCAGAAACCTCATCTGGCTCATCACCATCCACCACGAAACGAAGATCCCATGCCGTTAAACTCTTGAACGCGGAATCCAATTCACCGTCCACGTAGGCTTTCTCGTAAGCCAAATAGCGCTTCACTGGATCAACGGTCTCCGGCGCCTGTTTTTGATCGACAGGATTGCCCTGCTTGATCGGCGTGGCATGCACCAAAGCGACTGCCAGTGCCAGACGTTGCAGCACACCCTCCTTAACCTTTGGACTGGCCTTCTGGATCGTTGTGTAAATCGACATCGCCTGACCGTAATTGTTGCCAGCGGGACAGTCGTTGAGGACCATCTGTTTCATCAGGTCGCTATTGGCCAGCAGACTGTCAACCATTGCCGTCTGTTCATCGCCTTGCTCGGCGTACTTGGCCAGCCCCCTCGGCGTAGCCTCAAATAAAACCACATATTTTACGAGCTGGGAATCCAGCTTGTCGCTCGACAGGAGGGTGCCCACTTCGAAGGCAGCGACCGCCTTCGCTGTCCTAGCCTTTGCTTCGTCCAAGGCCTTTTGTGCAGCGTCACGTTCCTGGATCCATTTCGGTTCTTCACGCAGGGCAGCTGCCAGCTGTGCTTCGCGATCCTTGAGCGCTTGGAGTCCGTCCTCTTTGTTCTTCTGCCAGGTGACCAGATCCTTCTGGGCTGCCGCCCGATCAGCGTCCGTCGTCGCCTTCTTCAATGCCGCCTCTGCAGCTGCTATTCCCTTCTCGGCACCTGCTATCCACTTGCCTTTGGCGTGACCGATCCCCCCTTGCGCCGCGCCGATTTTGCCCAGTTGCTGCTGTGCCTTCGCGAGTGCGGCCTCCGCATCCTTCTCTGCCTTGCGAGCCTCGATATACGCAGCCTTCTTTGCCTCGTCTATTGCTGGCAGAGCCAACGTGAGCTCGGCACGCAGATTCTTCAACATCCCGTCATAACGCTCGTGCAACTTCATCCCGACTTCAGACAATTCAGGCGTCTGTATCTGTTGCGCACCAACAGTCATTGCCATTGTTCCAACCAACATCAGTGTAGCCAGTATTCCTGTTACGATCTTGTTTGTCATCATGATTACCTCGTTGTTATTTATAAACCTCGCTCATCACCTTCTCGAGCACGGCAGTGGTGCCAGCGTCTACAGCAGATGTAGCGTCCTTACCTTTGCCTTTTACGCTTGGCCAGTTTGCGATCTCCACTGCGGCACTCTTGCCCTGAATCGTTTGAGGCTTGGTGATCTTTGGGGCCAGCGTTGAACTCGGGATCGTGTAGTAGAAGGCCGGATCAGGACACGCGAACTTAGTCTTCCAGCTATTAGCCAGCAACGCGAACTGCTCGCCAAAACTCGCGCCCTGATCCTGCTTGAACAGCGACTCGCCGGAGACGAATAGGATGCCCTTGTAACTGCCTGGCCAAAAAGAAGCCACGAGGACGTTATACGCCTGCGACGCCTCGGTGGTGACCGAGGAGGCGAGCGCCGGATAGCTTCCCCACGCGACGCCGTCCGGGACACTTCTGCTCGCAATCATCTGTGGAATATAAGTGCTCCAGTATTTCCTCCAGTCAGCGATATATTTCCGGCCGTTGGTAACATACAGCGGATTGCCGGGATTGCGCGACTCCAACTGATTGTAGTCGTCCAGCAGACTCGCCGACTTCTGAAGATCCTCCGGGGCGATCCACAACTTCAAGGCCGAGGCATCCCCTTCCATGTAGATAATCCCGACCGGCTTGCCCGTCTTGGCATGGATCCGTTCCCCGAGCATTCCGGGCAAACCACCGGACGCGTCACGCCACACGGAGTCAAAACGATTCTCGCGTGAGGAGGTCGAACTGCAGACACTGAAGCGCCGAATCCTGTCGGACGTGAAGCCTTGGGCTTTGCGGGTCAAGACACGTACTGGACCGTTCCCCTCTTTTCCGATACCCACTCCCACCGGCGCCACCACATACCAGACATCGCCGATAACGATGTTCGTCGCGCTGCGCTCGTGAACGAATTCGCCGTTGATCTTGAACGTGACTTTGAGCGTCTTCGGTTCAGCGCTGGCCTTCATCGGCGGCACGGTGACTTGCCATTCCTTCATCCCAGACGTGACCGGAATAGTCTTCTCAACGCCGGCAAAGCTAAACGTGATCTCGGCCTTACCTTTCGCCTCAAAGCCCTCGCTATGCACCGCGGAACCCCAGAAGGTGACTGGCATATCAGCCTGAAAAACAGCGTTATCACGGAACTGGGAGCTTACAAGCGGCATCTTTCGGTATTCGTTAACATTACCCACCAGAGAAGAATCGAACTCAACACCTGCAACCTTAGTGGGCTGATCCGGCCAGTCTTTGCTCGTGACCAGTTTGTTGTCGTAGTAGATGAACGGTGCCAGTGGCAGCATAGCGCGGTTGTAGATGTTGGGCAGGCCTCCGATGCCGTTACAGCCATATGCAACTCCACGGGGTTCCTTGACTCCGGCAGCGGTCAACTCCACCTGATCACCTGCAATCTTCATCTTCGCCCGGTGCCAGACGCGATCCTTGTCGGCCACGTAGAACAGCGTCACTTTGTCCTCGCCATTCTCGATCACGGTCGGTCCGTCCAACGTCTTGCCGGGTGTCGCCTGGCCCACCACAAGGCCGCCGTCCGTGTGCTCCAACTCGACGATCAACTTATCGCCTTTGACCTTGTATGACGTGAACATCGGCCCGTCGGCTACAAGCTTCTTTCCGTACTGGTTCTTCAATGCGTGCAGAGCCAGGCGTTTACCAGGCAGTGCCTTGTCATAGTAATGAATGCCGCCAGTGATATCGATCTGGCTTGCCATGCCGACGTTAGGAATGTCACGCGCCAGCCAGAAGCCGAGGCGCATCTCACCCATGTCGTTGAGGGTCAGTCCGTCATTCGCGCCCGGTGCATACAATTGATGGAAATAGACTGGCAGGTCCGGCTTAGCCCATACCTCGCGCCACCCACGGATGAGCGCATGCAGTCGATCATAGTATCGGACCCCTTCGAACATACTCGAATAGCATTGATTCCAGATCGCGCCGCGCAGGGCATAGGGAACCACAGGATGCAGCCGGCCGTTGTACATCCACGTCGCATCGCGGTTGCCCTCCATGTTTCCTGGCGTTTTGGTGGAGATTGCTTTGCCTTCTTTCAACGCCGTCTCGGTCTTCGCATAATAGTTGTCCCACGCCGCCTTGTGTTCAGGCGTAGAAGGATCGCTTTCTAAGATAGTCTTGTAGATCTCGCGCGTAACCTCATCCTTGCCGTTGACGAAACCGCAACGGGGTGTCCAAGCCCGGATACTGGTCATGCTGAACGAACAATTCAGAATGCCGATCGGAACGCCCAGTTCCTTGTAAAGCTCATAGGCGAACGACGTGCCAATTGCGCTGTAGTTCTCCATGTCGCCATTCTTCCACGACCCCGTGGCGTGATCGATCGGGTGCAACGCGGAATACACGCTGGTCACCTCGAACTCGCGAATGATCGGCTGCTTCTCCTTGCCAGCCTTGACCGACTCCGCGATACGCGCCAACAGCTTTGCCACATCGCATTTACCGGGCTTCCACTGCATGTTCGACTGACCAGAGGCCAACCACACTTCACCCACGAGAATGTTTTTCAATGTAAGCGACTTGCCTCCGACCTCAGTGATCACCATTGTGGCCGGCTCGGCGTTCGCCTTAAGCGGATCAAGTTCGAGCAACCACTTTACCGCGGCGGAGCCGTTAGGCGTAGACGGGTTGCTGGCCATCGTTGATTTCTTCTGTCCGGCAAATTCAACCGTGACCTGCGTGCCAGGCTTGCTCCAACCCCAAATCGGCACTTTCATTTCCCGCTGCAGGATCATGTTGTCGCCGAACGGCGCGCCCAGTTCGATCGCGAGCTTCGCTTGAGCAACGGGTGCTCCTGTTGGTTCAGCCTCCTCCTGGGCCCTCAGGCCGAGCGGACTAAGCATCAAGGTGGTGATAAGTGTGAGATAGATTCTTGTTTTCATTGTTTCTTTTCTTTCGTTTTCGGCTAGTTACCTTTTCGTTATTTGCTCTTTATCATTTCCAACATCGCCTTGCCCATGGCTTCTCCGACATCCATATAAACCTCGGCGTTCCTATTGTAGTGGCCATTGCCAGCGCCACCCTGGGCCATCGGATGAGTATAAACAGTGGTCACGTTGCCTTTGAAATCGGGATATTTCCCACTGGCGCCATCCACTGCGAGTTGCCCTTCCAAAACCTTGTCGCCTCCGCCTTTCACAGCTTCGCCCATGGTGCCGAGCACAAACTTCGCATCCGGCGCAGTGAAGTCCTTACGTAAGGCCTTGATGAAGGTAACCAGATTCTTCTCGTAGTGCGCAGCATGCACGGCGTTTCCGCCGTCCTTCTCCCCCTGCCAGAAGAAGAAACCCACGACCTCATACTTCGTAGCATCGGGATAGTGCTTGGCGATATCGGCCAAGGCCTTCTTCGCATCACCGATGTCTAAGTCATACTGCAGACCGGCCCACCATTCGATGGGTTTACCGCTCTTGTCCACCCATTTCGGAGGCTCCGTTGCAACTCCCTTTGCCGGGTCCGCATCCCAGAACGGCGGCCTGTCCTTATAGCCAGCATAAACTTTCCCGTCCTCCACAAACCGCTCGCTGCCCGGCGGCAGGAGATCCCACGCCAAACCCCGGTTGCCGATGCAGCATTTGAGGATCATAACTGGCGCTTCGATAGCATTTCCCAGCGCATGCCCGATCCCGTGCTCTGGTCCGATGGTGCCGCCCCGGATGCCCATCCATTCATTGTTAAGCGGACCATTGCCAGCCATGTAGCGTACAAACCGAACATCCTGACGCACGGCCCAGTTGCCGTCACTGTCGAGCAGATAGGGATACTTCCCTTGCTGCCGGACGAGGGTGTTGAGTGTGCCCGGCACATCCATGCGCATCATCCATCCCAAGCCATTGGCCTGCTCGGTCAGATAGGTGATTTTGAACGGGACTTTTTCACCCGCCGTCAGCTTCACAGATTTCTTTACCGCTTTCGCGCCAGGCTCTTTGCGATGCACTTCCACACCATTGACTACCATGATATTGTCTTCGGAAGCGCCATAGCCAGGATTAAATTCATAGAGCCCGGTCACCGCAGGTTGGAGCAAACCACGTACGATCTGGGTGCCGCCTCCCGGATAGGGAGTAGGCTCACCACCGCCGAAACTCTGGAGCGCGAGAGTCTTCTCCGGCTTCAGGGCATCGTAATCAGTTGCGGGATTATAGGCACCTAGATAGACAGAAACCACGGGATCGATGAACTCCTTACCCCAGCGGCTGCTGCCACCCGCGAGCGCACCCATGCCCACCATGTTGGACTGTCCTAGCAGGATGAAGACCTGAACCGGCTTGGTCATGTCCGCTGGCTTAGAGTCCCCCTTCGGGATTGGCGGTTCAGCCGCTACGACGCTGGAAAACGGCGATAGTGCAAACGCAGTGACCGCGATGGATGACAGAGCAAAAACTCTGCGGGTGATAGACTTCTGTTTCATTTTTATTATTTTCCTTCCAAAATGCTTCATCATTGTTGCTTCTCTGCTGGCACAGTCAATTCAAAAAACTTTAAGTCTTAATCATCGCATATTTGACGATTGTTGTCATGTTCTAAAGAATTGCTAATTTTTTTCTCAGCGCTGAGATTTTCCAGAAGTATCTGGACGACGATAGGCTCCGCGCGGCCCGGCCTCTTTCATAATCTTCACGGCCTCGGCAGGCCATTTCGAGTCTACAACCAGTGTGTTATTGGTAACGATGTTTGCCTTATCCATGATCTTAGCCAGGGGGCCATTATGATAATTTCGATCAAAGGTGTTTTTGTAGTTGGGCTTGTTGCCCGAAAAGAAGGTCGCTTCCACATTTTCAATGACGTTGTCTTGAACCAACTTGAAGCAACTGCCGTTATCCAGATAGATGCCACAAATGCCATAATTGCCGCTGAACGCGGAACGCACGATATCATGGATGTAATTGTCGTGGATCTTCATGCCTGGAATTTTGCCCAGTGTGTAGATGCCCCCACCGTCGTCATGCAACCCCATGGTTCTGTGGATCAAGTTATAACCGACATCGTGGTTTCTGGCGGTACTCTCTTTGTCATCCCAGGACCACCCGGTGCTGATACCGGTATAACGACCATGCCGGATCTCATTGTGAAGGATGGCGACATCGGGCGTGCGCGCCACCAGAATTCCACAGCTGTCCGAATAGCACATTCCGTAATATTCCACTGTATTGTCGACAACCTTGTTCCCAGTAGATTGTGCGTCATTGAGCAGCAGGTAGATGCCACCCGCGGCGATATCGGTTACAAGGTTGGCACTGATGAGACAATTCGAGACCACATCCTTGACGGCGGCGATCCCGTGGGCGCCTGTTTGTCTGACAGTGCAGGAACGGATCTCCACCTTGTCAGCATTTGCCAGTTGCACGGCAGCCGGGATCGGTATGCTCGAGTCTAAGGCTGATGTATTAAGGTTGCAATACCAGGTCGCCGACTGCCACACCTGATAGCCTTGCGTATTTGGCCTGGTCCAGTTGCTATGTTGAAAGGTGATGCCTTCAAAGACGAGATCATGTACCCTGTTGGACGATGAGGCGCCTCTGATATCGAAGAGGGTCTCGACACTCGGGGCAATCACCTCAAGGGGCAACGTGTCTTCCGTCCGAAGCTTGTAGAAGAGTGTGTCTGTTTTGGTGTCCAGATAAAACTCGCCTTCCGCATCTAGGAACTCAACCGCGTTCTCATACCAGTGCGGTGTTCCGCCCTGCTCCAAATGATTCATGGTGGGCGCGAGGCTCTCGGGTTCTTGAAAATTGATCAAGTTGCCTGCGATGCTGGCGATCCGTGCCCGCTTCTGCTTCCAGTGGGATACCATCACGACTTCAACTTCCGCTAGATTACTCCACGTCTCCCAGCATTTCAGCTCAGCGGGGTTAACCTTGAATTGGTAAGGAGCTTTTCCCGTAACCGCTCCTCCTAGCAAATACCCCTCTAAGGTCACCTCATTGGTCCTGTTCGGAGTGCGAGCGCGTATTCCCCGGACGCCATTGACGTAAATCTGGCGAAACGTAAGATCACCAACGGCAGCCTTGTAGATATTTTTTTCCTTATCATGGAGTTGCCAGTTCTTAATGGCCTTTCCACCACTCACAATCGGCGTCTGACCAGTCACGGCTTTATAAATTACCTTGTGTCCATTGGTCCCTGAATCGTTGGAATCGAATACTACCGGCTCTGAAATCTCATAGGTCCCTCCATGGAGATAGACCACGATATCGCCTGTCATCTTGCCTGTGATCTTGGCGACGCTGTCACGCGCATGGGTGATGGTCTGGAAGGGTTTGGCTTCGGTACCAGGATTCTTGTCACTGCCCGTTGGCGCAACATGGAACTCGAAGGTACACGCTGGGTCGACGTCATGAAACATAGGTGTTACGCAGGAAGAAAAGAGAATTCCAAAAAAGCAAATATTTATCACTCTATACATCCAAACTCTCCTTCTTCACTTGCTTACAGTTCAGTCAGAACTGTCGCTTTGTTGTTCTTCACGATGATCGTCTGGGTCTTTGCCCCATAGCGAAGCGTGCATTTGCCATCCTCGCTGCTCAGATTTCGAATCTCCACACGCAACAAGTTGCCATCCTTCCACGCCATATCCAGCTCGAAACCGCCGCGGACCTTCATTCCTTTAATTTGCCCTTCAGCCCATGCTTTCGGGAGGGCTGGCAATAAATGGATATACCCCATGTGTGACTGAGCCAGCATTTCGTTGACTGCGGCGGCGTATCCGAAATTGCAGTCAATCTGGAACGGCGGGTGTGTCGTCCATAAATTAGCGTGGGTCTTAGTTTTCAGCACGTCGGCAGCCAGGCGATAGGCATTCTCCGCATCAAGCAGGCGCCCAAAGACACAGGACTTAAAAATTTTACTCCAACCGGTCCTTCCGTTGCCGCGAGCGATGACACTCACCTTTGCCGCGTCGGCAAGTTTTGGCGTTGTGGTCGGATGGATCTGGCGGCCCGGATATACGGCAATCATCTGACTCACATGCCGATGCTGGTTTTTCGGATCGTCGAGGTCCTCCATCCACTCCTGGAGCTGTCCCCACCTTCCCACCTTGGGTCCGAGCAGTTTGTCACGTTTGAGCGTAAGCTCTTTCCTCAGGTCTTCATCCAGCCCAAGCGCCCCGGAAGCTTCAATCGTGTTGTTAAAGAGATCCCAACAGAGCTGTTGATCATAAGACACCCCATCGAGATGGGTACGCAAGCCCTCCACTATAGTCACCGTTCCCGTTTTCTCATCCTTCTGTGGACCCTGTTCCGGTGATGTGCCGTCGGGCACCACCAGCGTACCATCCTTCAATTCCTTCAGATGATCGAGCCAGAAATGGCTGATCTCCTTCATGATCGGGTATGCGTATCGCTTGAGGTACTCCTTGTCCTGCGTGAAGGCATAGTGGTCCCAGAGGTTCTGGGTGATCCAGGCGGAATCCCCTTTCTGGAAGTAATAGGTGGATCCTCCAAAGATACCATTCTCGGAGCGCATCAGCCATCCGTGCTTGACCCCCAGTACCTTTTGCGTTTCCTCTTTCCGCACCTCACGAATAGAGTCCAACCACTCTGCCAGCGGCGTGAAGCATTCCGGCAAGTTCGCCTGGTCAACAAACCAGTAGTTCATCTGTAAATTGATGTCGGTATGGTAGTCACTCAGCCAGGCCGGACGCAAGTGGAACAGCCACAGTCCCTGAAGGTTCGCGGGAAGCCCGCCATGACCTGGCCGTGAACAGCTGATCATCAGGTACCGCGCGTATTGGTAGAGCAACGTCTCCAGCGCCGTATCCTTCCCGGGCTCGTACGTTGCTACCCGCATCGCCGTGGATAGCTTCAGCCTTTCGGGATCAGGCGTACCCAATGTGATCTGGAATCGGTCATACAGCCGCTTGTAATCTGCAATGTGCTCGGCCAACAATTCATCATAGTTACGCTTGGATGCGGCCTCACATTGAGCCATAATACGCGCATGAGGATCTTCACCTCTCCACCCCTTCTTGCGCTCATTGATATAGTTGGTGTCGGCCGCAAGGATCAGCGTCAGACTGTCGCACGCATCAAAAATAATGCTGTCGCCAGCCACTTTTACCGTACCTCCCTGATTCAGAACCCGCACCTGCGCTTCATAGTCCAAGTTAATGATCTCATTGGTGGCATACTCGCGACCCCTAAGCCCCTTCTCCTGAACCGCGTTCCACCAGAAGAGGTCCTTACTCTGACCCTTTAATGTCAACGTCTGACCCTCGGCAGAGGTCTTGATCGCGGCCATGGCCTCTTTGGAATGTCCCTGACTCTCGGCGAACGTGGAGCGATGCATGGAATCAAGCCACACCTTGCCGGAGAGAGAGCCCGGCTTGTCAGCCGTGAAGCGAATGGTAGAAACCTGCGCGGGATAGCTGGCAAAGTACTCGCGCGTGAACGTAGTGCCTTCCGACTTATACGTCACGGTTTGCACAGCACGGCTGATGTCGAGCGCACGATTGTAGTTGGTGAACGTCGCATGCCCAAGCTCTACATAGATATCACCAAAGGGCTGATACCCACCGGTATGATCCTCATTGCCAACCCAAAGAGAATCCTCATTGAATTGAATCCTCTCCTGGACCGGATCACCGAACACCGTAAAACCCAAGCGTCCATTACCCATGGGGTAGATATTTTCTGACCAATACTTGTCCAGAGCTTTGAGATTATCGACAGCATTTTTTGGCACAGCCACTGGCGTCGGAGACCAGAGCACCTGCTGATCCCCGACAGCGGTAATCCCTGATGATACAACCAACACGGAAACCATGCCTGCGATCAATACGCTTCTCATATCTCCTCCCTGTTCACTGAATATAAAGAATTATTGCGCCTTTACTGGCTCGAAGCTTACGACAAAGGTCAGGTTGCTGCTCGCAGGTACGGTCTGCTCAAAGAAGACAACCCTGAAATCCTTGTTCGGGGAGTCCCACTCCTTGACAGGTTTGCTGGCATCGCTGACCTGCCACTCCACAGCCGATGCCTGAAGCGTTGAGAGCTTGAGTTGCTTTTTATTAAGGGAAAGGAGAATAGACCCTTTGCGAATATCAACAGGGGTAGCTTTGGTCATCATCTGCCAGCGTACACGTGAGCCGGGTTTTAACCCTGACATCGTATCCGTTAAGGTATAGACCCCATCAGCGCGCATCTCGCCTGTGCGCAGAACCTTTTTCGCTTGAGGGAATATGGGCGTGAGATCGAGTACGACCTTTGATGCTTTACCGTTATCCTGAAAATTAATAACTGCTGCGCGTCCATTCGCCCGGTGCAACTCGCCATCAATACTTAAACAGTTATGGCTTGTGTTGTTGAGCCGAAAAATGGTCCACCGTTGAGCATCCTGCCCCGTGCCCCAGAGATTCATTCCTCTACTTTCTATACCATGATAGCCCTCCATGCCAAGATCGTACGCCCAGCGTAACTCTAAAGCATCATAGACAAAAGAACCGGCATCCATGTGTCCATGTGAACTCGTGGCTACCCCTGCCTTGAGTCCGACAAAGACCGCCTCATCGTTATTCCAACTGGTCCGCTGGATGGTAATCGGCGTATTCCCTTCGGAAAACCAGTTCAAGGCTGTCTTCTTGGGTTCCTTGCCGGTGACCGGGATATTCCAGAGCATGGCGAGCGGAAAAAATCGATTTCGACTCCGGCGGGTCTCCTTCTCAGAACGTTGCAGGCAATAGGCGCGGAAGGCGTCCTCTTCAAAATAGGAAATGAGGTCCGGACGATTAAAGCGTTTGGCAAACCACCAGAGCGCGCAGGTGGACCCCCGCGCAGAAGAGCCGGCATCCGCATAGTTAAAGCTCTGTCCGCTGGGTCCCGTGACAATGTCGGGGTAATCTGCGGTCTCTTTGAAGCCCGGACGAGCGATCAGCCCATGGTCGCTCTTCGTTGCGTGTTCGAGCAAGGCAATGGCGATGACGTTAAATTCGATGCCATACACCCAATACCCCGGGCCTTCCGGATAGGATCCCTTGGGTGAGAGCGCAGCCATGGAGATGGGGAGCTTTTCAATAGCGCGTTTGATGACGGACTCCGCCAGCTTGGGATTGAGAGACTGCGTCGCAAGGGCGCCAGCCACGAGTCCCGCGTGGCAGACCTGTCCCCAGTTGTTGTGTGCAGTGACCCACCAGCCGCCTTTCTGCCCTGCGAGCAGTCCCTTGCTAATGATAGCCTCCTCGATGATCTTGCGATCGGCAGGGGAGATCTGAGCATAGAGCCAGTCATAGCCAATGGCCAACGCCAAGGTCATCTCCGCGACATCCAGAAAGTGGTTCGGATTCCAATCCTTGAAGCTGGCCGCCGCTTTCATCTCCGCGACACACCGGTCGGCAAAGCGTTTATCCCCGGTCAGACGGTAGGCCATTGACAAGGTCGTGGTCCGAGATAAGACCTCGCGCGAAACAGCCAGGAGCCGAAGCCCCTCCATCTCCCGCTGAGAAGGCGGCAGAGCGATGATCTTTTCCGCATCAAACACGAGTCGCGCATGCGCCAGTTTAAGAAGCTCATCTGTTTTGCAACGCTCTTTTAAAGCAGTGAAATCGGCATCGGAGGCAAACAGCGCCGGATGCCCCTGCGCATATAGCATGTGCACCGCAGCAAATGCGGCCACAAAAAAGACGATGGCTACTCTCATGATCCCCCCTATTTCATCCTCTACTCTGAGCAACTCAGATATTTAAGCGCTGATCAGAATCAATAATTGTGGTGATCATATAACCAACAGAGCCTCTTTTCAAGTCTAAATACAGTTAGAAACAAATTTCAAGATTTTACAATCCCACATTAGGCAGAATAGTATATTCAGAAGTTAGAATTTGAAAGCCTCAGAGTTATAACCAAAGCGCGAGAACTTTGTCAAAAATGAAGTTGAAGAAAAGCTACTCGAAAAGGAATGCATTTTTCCAGTAGGTGGCGTTTTCGGGGGTGAGGGTACCGGTGAAGGAGGAACGGCCGTCAAAGGTGAAGGTAGTCCACCAGATCGCAGTAGGTGAACCGCTCCCCTTAGGTGCGTTTGCAGCTGGTTTGACCTTCTGCAGGACCAAGAGTATATAATCCCCTGGCAACTGCACGCCCAGCTGATAGGTCTGCTGGCCAGACATGGCTTGTGCTCGGATGGTGCAGTGCTGCGCATAAAACTTCTCAAGGAAGGCGATTGAACTGATTTCACCGCTGCGGTCTGCATTCTGCTTGTCGCGATCGGAGACCGAGAGGATCGGCTTCGAGGTGTTTCCGGTATAGGGGTTATGAATTCTCGGCACCCCTACCAGCTCACGATCGGATTTATCCACATTCACTCGGTTGACAATACCGGCGATTTTTGCGCGCAAGTCATAAAGTGCTTGGACGGATTGTGGGGTCATCGGGGCGATACCGACGGTCGGCATCTGTCCGATACGATCCGGGTGCTTAAGTGTGACGGTGATCGTGGGCGTGGCATGGATAAAGACCATGTGCGTATTGCCGAGGACAAAGGCGGTCCGGTTGCTGGTGCTGAACGGCCCCGCCATCACGCCTTGCTTGTCCTGTAACTTGAAGAGATCCTTCTCTGCGCTGAGATGAAAGGTACACGTTAACATCTCATTCGTAATTAGCGTGCCATTTAACAGTGGGAAAGGGCCTAAACGATAACGCGTACCCATGTTCAAATAAAATGCGGGAGCTTGGTGCTCCATCTTAAAGGCGTTAAGCCGAAGCTCCGTGCCAAACCGCACTGGCGGCGGCGCATGGATGACGACGTCTGCCCCACCACCTGTGGTCATGCCCCCGAATTGAGCAGAAGTCGGAAGGGTGAGGAGGAGTGAGAAGTGCGCGAATGCGGGAATAAGCACGCGCAGAGGACGAGTGTATACACGATGTCCGAACGCTCGCTTAAGGCCAGCGGAGCTGGAGCGAGGAGCGGTATTCCGCGAAGGAGCGGCAATGCGCGAATGCGGGAATGTGAGAAGTAGGTTTGTGAGTTTCATAAGGATTTCCTGGGTGCAAAAAGTTCTAAAGTTGGAAGACTTTGGACATGGGACGTGGGACTTGCAGCACGAACTGCCTACTGCTACTACCAACTGCCGGGTCCCAACTCCTACAGCCTAAACCCCTACCACCTAAACACCTGCTCTAATCACTCCATACTCGCCGTCATAGCCGCCTGTGCGAAGGACGCGACCGGCGCGCACGGCGCGAATGCAGGCGCCGACGGCTCCTAATGCGTCCAGCTCGGACTCAGGCTTCTCGAGCAAAATCGACAGTTCATTGCCATAGTCATGGAGGATCTTCTGATAGACAACTTGAACCTTCTTGGACGTATCAGCGATACCCAGAGTCTGGGCGATCAGCTCCGACAATGGAATAATGTAACGGTATGGAGGCTCTGCGGTCAAGTGCGATTTCGATGCAGGTAGCTGGTGCTTCTCCAGTTCGACCACGCGATGGAGCACGCCGATGGTCAGTTCCTTGCCGCAAACGGGACAGCGGTTGTTGACGGCCATGCTCGCTTCAGGTTCCATACAGACCCCGCAGGCGCGGTGGCCATCCAGATGATACTTGCCCTCTTCGGGAAAGAGATCAATAGTCCCCCCCCACCCCTTCGGATCACGCGTGTGTATCGCATCCAGCATGGCGGCATAGCCTGGGTGCCCGTGGAAGACGTTTGCATTGCGTCCGAGATTCGAGGGCGAGTGGAGATCCGAATTGGAGATCAGCGTCACGGCGTCGAGACAGCGGATGCGGCGGTTCATAGGGACATCCGAGGAGAGTCCGGTTTCAATGGCGAAGATATGCGGGGTGAGGTCACCGAAACACTCTTCAATTGAATCAAAGCCCGACTTGGCGCCGAGCATCGAGAACCAGGGTGTCCAGATATGGGCGGGGATGAGGGCGGCGCGGGGATCGGTCTCCAGCAGAATCTCCAAGAGTCGGCGCGGGTCGAGTCCGAGGATGGGACGTCCGTCGGAGACGATGTTGCCGATCTGGCCAAGCTTCTGGTTTAGACGCTCCGCAGCCTCCAACGAGGGGAGGAGGATGATGTTGTGAACCTTCCGAACACGTCCGTCGCGCTTGTAGATACTACTGATCTCGCCGGTCACCATAAAGCGGACCTTTGCACGGCAGGAGCCGGGCACGCCTTGATCAGCCCTGGCTTGCGCCGCAGGGTTGAGCTGATAGAGTCCGTCCGCCTCTGTCGCGATCAAGCTCTCCTTCAACTCCGCCATCCATCCCGGATGGGTGCAATCGCCCGTTGCGCACACGGAGATGCCTTTGAGCTGAGCCCATTGCGCCAAGCCCTCTGGGATGCACTGCGGACTTGTCGCCCGCGAGTATTTCGAGTGAATATGGAAGTCGGCGTAGAACATGGGGAGAAGTTCTAAAGTTCAAGAGTTCTAAAATTGTTGATGCTTGAGGACTTGGGACATGGGACACGGGACGTGCAGCATGAATGAGTAACCGCTACCACCTACAGCCTAAACACCTAACACCTAAACACCTTTCCTCAACCACCACTAACGATACGCATGATAGCGAGGGCGACACCGGAGAGGCTCTCGCCTGCGATGATACCAGAGGAACAGATGATCAGGAAGCGGGCAGACCAGGAGGGAACGGCCTTTTCCAAAACAGTCGCGAGCATGGCGCCGAAAAAGATGGAGATGCCGTTGAAGGCTGGAATAACGAAGCCGAGCCCTACACTTGTCGGACTAGGAACCCAAGCGCGAGCCTTTTTGGGGAGTACCTTCTCGGCAACAGCCAGTGTGACTCCAACGATTCCGCCAATCCACATGCCGGCAATAGCCCCAGGGGGCAAAGCCTTTATACCTGTCATAAAGAGTTCAGCGACAGCCTTCCATGCCGCCACGCTGGGAGCAGGCCATTCTTCCGTAAGTAATTCCGTGGCCGGATTTTTGATGAGAATCAGATAACCTGCTGCACCGATCAGGGAACCCGAAAGCGCTCCAAAGGTCTGGGCAATCACCAGCAGGCGAGGAGGCGTACCGATCAACGTACCCGTTTTAAGGTCATGCATCATTTCCGCACATTGACTCGCGGCACCGCCCGTCACACAGGCTGACATCAAATTGGCCGCTGGCTGGGCCGGCGCGAGCACGGCGAAGACGAGTTGCGTCACCTTACCCATCGCACCCACCGGCGTGATATTCGTCTCACCTGAAACACGCGTGGCCACCAAGGCCAGCCCGAAGGTCATCAAGACACCCAGTGTTGCGACCCATGCCGCAATATTAAAGAAGAGTACCTGAAGTGTGACAGAGAGGATCGTCGCAGCCAGAAGCGCAAGCATGAAAAAGCGTCGAGGCATAATCACATCATCCTTCGCAGAACCATCCGACGCACCTTTTCCAATCGAGAAAGCAGCCCAAACCGAGCGCCACGAAAAAACAAAGGAGGTCAGAGCCGAAAAGACCATGAGTGAAACACCCGGCCAGAGCAGCCACTTGAGTCCTGCTACATACCAGAGTTGTTCACTGCCCATTTTTCCAGGAGGGGTCCACCCATTATTGAGGGCCATCGGCGCGAGCCATAACCACGCGACAACTGAGCCGAGAAAAAGCGAGATCCCGACGCGCGGTCCAACCAGCATACCGACACCGTACATCATCAACGTCGGCTCAAAACTAAAACCCAGGTTAGCCCCTGTCAGCCCCGATACGCCACTCTTGGCTAACGCCCCTTCAGGATGGGCAGGTAATGTCCATGGCATGGCCAAGCGTTTCAGCGCATAGAAGTGCTCGAGGAGCTTCACGATGGCTGCAGCCACACCCATACCCATCAGCATCCAGAGTCGTGACGCGGCCTGATTTCCCGTTGCATAGATCTCCGCCAGCGTCTTCCCCGTCGCCGAGCCCCCAGGGAAAGGCAGTTTGTCCACTTCGATCATCTGCTTGCGAAGCCCCACAGCGACCAGGATGCCGATCATGCACACCGAGAAAAGCCAGAGTGCCAAGGGTCCCCATGTGAGCGTCTGTCCAGTCAGCATGGTCAAGGCAGGGATCGGTGCGACAAGACCGGCTGAAGAGATGCATCCGGCAGCGGAGGCCACCGTGAGGTTCATGTTGTTTTCATAAATCGTAAATTCCTTGCCACGAAAAATATAATTTACGATCTTCCAGAAACCGAAGGCCATCAAGACAGCGGTTACGGAAACGCCCATGCCCCAGCCGACTTTGAGTCCGATGTAAATATTGCAGAGTGCGAAGACCCCTCCGAGGATCATGCCGGTCACGATACACCGGACGGTCATGCGGATGGGAGCATCAGTGGGGAACCGTTCGATATAAGATTCTGTTTCAGCCATAGTTTTTCCGTTTATTAATCTGGGGAAGTTTCTCAGAAAATACCTCAAAACGCAATTCGATTTTAATGGGGTAGTAGAATCCGTGTGCAATTTTAAAATAGCACAATCGCATTCGTCTTAAAAGATTTTGCAAATGCGTACTTGCGTTTCTGAGATCAAATCAGTAAACTACTTAACACTTTTTTATGGCGATTGTAGCTCAGTTGGTAGAGCGTCAGATTGTGGTTCTGATGGTCGCGGGTTCGAGCCCCGTCATTCGCCCCATCTTCTAACCCTTGTCAAACGTTTGTTGGGCAGGGGTTTTTGTTTTCACTTTTTTCTTTTTCCCTTGTTGCTTGACTTCTCTTTAGCAACCCCCTCTTCTTTCGGATCATATTTCGAGTGATCGAAGTTCGGGTTGAGCTTGGGCAGAACAGCTTTCGTCTCTACAAGAAAAGCTTCAATCTTCGCATCCAACTCCTTCAAGCGCGTAGGCTCTTTTAAGGCGAGATTCGTTGTTTCACCAAGGTCCTGCTTCAGGTTGTAGAGGTGATAGCGATGTTGATTGTTTTCGCCGTGATAAAAGATTCGTATCAACTTCCAGTCTCCGTCATGGACAGCGACAGCAGGCGGCATCCAGTCGGGTACACCCGGATCATGAGGGAAGTAGGTGAAGGTCGGTGGACGCATAAAGGTCGTATCACCCTTCCAGGCGCGAAGCACACTGACGCCATCAAAGAGCTGGCCGGAAAACGGCTGCAATCCCAGAGCCTCGATCAAGGTCGGAAAATAATCCTCAGTCTGAACACGGGCGTCGCTCTTAGCATCAGCCTGGACAACCCCGGGCCACATGACAATACAGGGGACGCGAACACCGCCTTCGAAGAGCGTCGCTTTGCCGCCACGCAAGGGACGGTTGCTGGTCGGTACTTCGCCGGCGACATTGTTATACATGTTTCCGCCATTGTCAGAGGTGAAGATCACCAGGGTGTTCTTGGAGAGATTCAGGCGATCCAGCGTATCCAGAAGGGTGCCGACTGCATCATCCATGCTTTCGATCATGGCGGCGTAGGTCGGACAGCGCTGGGTATCCTTGGGATCCACACGCTTCGCATACTTCTCGATCAGCGCCTTCTTCGCATCAAAGGGCGCATGGACACTGAACATCCAATAGTTCATGAAGAAGGGGTTGTCCTTGTTCTTCTCCAGCCATTTGACCGCCTCCTTGGCCATCCGGTCCTCGAGATGCTGATTGGGTTCGCCTGGATCCGGATCAAAGTGGTCAAACTTCCAGGGTGCAACATAACTACCAGCAGGGCCGGGTCCGGACCAATGGGGAATGTCCACATCAAAGCCGTGCTGAAACGGGGAGTAGGGATCTTTGCCGAGGTGCCACTTTCCAAAGTGTCCGGTGGCATAGCCAGCCGCCTTGAACGCCTTGGCCAAGGAGGGATAGGTCGTCTTCAGACGGGTGGGGACAGTGGGAGGGAGTGTCTTCTTATTCGGTGCCCCGCCCTTGGGGGGTTGCGTGCACTCTAGTATCTCCTGCGGCTCATGGCAGACGGGCGATGTGATGCCGGTGCGCGCGGGACTGAGTCCTGTCAGAATGGAGGAACGGGTCGGGGAGCAGAGCGGGCTTGCGGCGTAGGCTTGGGAGAAGAGCATGCCGCGTTTGGCCAGGCGCTCCAGGTTGGGGGTCTTGTAGAAGGTCGTGTGGCCATTCGGCGAGACATCTGACCAACCCAAATCATCCGCCAGGATAAAAACGAGGTTTGTCTTCTTTTCCTGCGCAACGAGTGTGGTCGCCACCAGCAGCGACAGAACAATAAGTTTTTGCATAAATCCCCTTTTGCTTTGCAATTGGCAGAATGGTAACATGAGAGGCTCGTGTCTGCAATTGCAAAAGGCAGGTGAGAGAATTGCCTTATTGCCTTATTGCGTTATTGCCTTATTGGCGAGAGAGGAAAGATTCACGAGGAAAGAAGAAAAATGAAGAATTCAGAATCCGTGCTGCAAGTCCCAAGTCCTAGGTCCCAAGTCCAATCATTAAAACAAAAAAGACGGGCGAGTGCCCGTCTTTGTTTTGTAGAGATTCCGCGGTCTTTAAACTACCAAGCGTAATGTGCGAAAGCCTTGTTCGCCTGGGCCATCTTGTGCACGTCATCGCGCTTCTTCAGCACGTTGCCTTGGTTGTTATAAGCTTCCACGAGCTCCATCGCGATTGCCTTAGGCATCGGTGTGCCGCGGCGACCGCTGGCATACATGGACATCCAACGCAGGGCCAGCGAAAGCTGACGGCCAGGACGGATTTCCACGGGAACCGGATACGTCGTACCACCCACACGGCGGGACTTGACTTCCACTTTCGGCTTCATGTTTGCAATGGCTGCATCCATGACTTCAAGAGGATCCTTACCTTCGACCTTAGCGCGAATCTCTTCAATTGCACCGTAAACAATGCGCTCTGCGGTTGTCTTCTTACCGCTCTTCATCAACGCACGAATCACGCGGGCAACCAATTCACTGTTAAACTTTGGGTCAGCTGAAGCGACCCGTTTTACTGCTCTACGCCGTCTTGCCATAATTCACTCTTTCTTTAGGTAGTCTTCTTTGGTCTTTTGACGCCATACTTTGAACGACTGCGATTACGTCCAGCAACGCCCAAGCTGTCGAGACAGCCACGGACAATATGGTAACGGACACCCGGCAAGTCTTTTACACGTCCGCCACGCACGAGCACCACGCTGTGTTCCTGCAGATTGTGACCTTCGCCAGGAATATAGGCTGTTACTTCGTAACCCGTGGTCAAACGTACACGCGCAACCTTACGCAACGCGGAGTTTGGCTTCTTAGGTGTCTGTGTCTTTACGACCAAACACACACCACGACGCTGCGGACAAGCCTTCAGCGCGGGCGATTTGCTCTTCTTGCGCAACGGGGTACGGCCCTTGCGAACTAATTGATTAATCGTCGGCATCTACTAATCTTCCCTTTCAAATTGGAAATAAATAGGCGTTAAATTTAACAAACCACTGACTGACAAGCAAGCCCGAAAATCAAAATAGTTCATTTTTTTTAAGGGTGGACGTGGGACATTGGACTTGCAGCACGAACTGCCCACTGCTACTGCCAACTGTTACTTCATCACGACCTTCGGCGCGAGATACTTGAGTGCGGGATAAAGGGTGCGGTACCGGTCATACAATTCGCGGTAGGCAGCCACATTTGCCTGGTTGGGTTCGTATGCCACCCCGGGTCGATAGACCTGATCAAAGGCCTCTTTCTCGCTGGCATAGACACCGGTACCGAGACCTGCCAGGATGGCGGCGCCGAGAGGTACCGATTCTTCGATCTCTGGAACCTCCACGACTACCCCTGCCACATCGGCCTTAATTTGCATCCAGAGTTTATTTTTCGTCGGACCGCCAATCGCGACAATCCGGTCGCACCAAATCCCCATGGAATCTTCAAAGGACCGCACAATCTCAAGAAACTGGTAGTTCAACCCCTCAATCATGGAACGGAAGAGGTCCCCCCTGCTCGTAATCGCCCGCATACCGACAAAGGCGCCGGCTGAACCCGGATCCAGCACGGGGCAGTAACTTCCTGACATGTGCGGCAGGAAGAGGACGCCATTGCTACCCACCGGGGACTGACTCCCCAACTGCACTAAGGTGTCCCACGCGGCCTTTGTATCTTCCACTGCAGTTCCTGAGCCGATCTCGCGCTTAAACCACTCAGCCATGTCCGCGGCGACTGTCGCGCCCATCACAGTGTAGCGGTGGCGCGCGACATGCGAGTCCACCAATACCCCCATGCGTTGCACCTGAGGTGTCAGTACAGGCTCATTGATCGCAGTCACCACCATCTCCCATGTGCCCATCACATCCAGTAGCACACCAGGATCAAAGGCGCCGGTCGGTAGACAGCCACAGCAGAAGTCATGTCCGCCGAGCACCACAGGCGTTCCGACCTTTAATCCGGTGATGGCTGCAGCTTTGGCATGAACCGTGCCGAGCAACGTCCCCGCTTGTCTCGGATCGCAGAGCAAGCCTTTGTCAATGTTCGCGCGCTTAATAAAATCATCATTCCACGCATGGGTTCGCTGATCAAAGAGGAGTGTGGAGGATGCCATGGTGTAGTCGGTTGCCACTTCACCGCAGAGCATGTAGTTGACATAGTCTTCGATCAGCAACCACTTCCAGGTCTTGTCTAAAATAGCAGGCTCATTTTCACGCATCCAGAGCAGACGTAAGGCAGTGTTAAAGACCCACAGCTGATTGCCGCCACGCGCAAACTGTTCGTCCGGACCGATCGTCTTTGTCCACCACGCATGTTGCGGCTCGGTTCGCGGACAATGCCAGCTGATAAACGGATAGAGCGCATTCCCCTCCTTGTCAATCGGCACGCCGTCCATACCCATGCCCGTCACGCTCACCCCTGCTATCTCGTAGCCTGAGGCCTGCGCCAGGACACCCTTGACACAGGAGGCGATTCCTGACCAGATCTGGTGCGGCTGCCACACAGCCCACTCCGGATGCGTCGCATCAGGATGCTC
>CAMBQV010000022.1 GCA_945870145.1 Akkermansia muciniphila | reverse complement strand
GCTCTTTTGGCTCCACGGACGTCTTGGCTTCGTTACGTTCGCTCATGGCTTTACCCCGTGACCCTGCGCGCCCGATGATCGCCATGATTATCTCCGACGGAAAACCCACGGCTGGCCTGACTCAAAGTTCAGGCATCATCGCCGCCTTCTCCCAACTGAATAGAGGTATGGTCTCCGTCTATTCGTTTGGAACACATCGGAGCGCAAACGCCTATCTGCTCGATATGCTCACCTATTGTAACCGTGGCGATTCAACAATCATCAAGGGCAATCGCTGGGACATCCCCGAAAATATGTCTGCTGTCTATCTCGGTTTCCGCAACCCCATCTTAAGTGATGCCTCGATTGTTTTTGATGCAACCTCCAATAGCGAGGTCTACCCCAGGCGAACAGCGAATCTCTACCTCGATCGTCCGCTTGAAGTTTTTGGCAAATGTAAAGCCACAGAAACAGAGGTTGTTTTCCAAATTCGTGGACTCGCCGGTGACAAGGGCTATGACTCCATCTTCCGACTGCCTCTCACGACCGCAACCCCTGGCGACTCTGAACTTAAAACGCGTTGGGCGTCTCAAAAAATGTTTTTATTAGCCAGCCACTACTCGCGTAATACCGAAGATCGTGCGCGACTCCTGAACGCCATTCAAGAGTTGAGCAAGAACTACAATATCCCCTCTCTTTATCCCTCCGACATCAAGTAAACGAACAGCACAGGAGCCACAGATGATACGTTATTTCACAGCAGGAGAATCCCACGGACCTCAACTCACCGCCATCCTCGAAGGCATGCCAGCGGGGTTGTCCTTATCTGAAGAGCTCATTAACCGTGACCTTGGACGTCGACAACTCCTCCTCGGCGCAGGTGGACGTATGAAGATCGAAACCGACAAGGTTCAGATCACCTCCGGTGTTATGAATGGCCACACCACTGGTGCTCCGATCGCTCTTCAAATTATCAACGCAGATCATGCCAACTGGAAGGGCAAGGAGATAACCCCCTACACCATCCCACGGCCCGGACACTGCGACCTCTCCGCTGCGATCAAATACAACCACGAAGATATTCGCCCTGCCTTGGAGCGCGCCTCGGCACGCGAGACAGCTGCCCGTGTCGCCGTGGGAGCGGTCTGCCGAGCCCTCCTCTCCAACTTTGGCATCACCATCAGCGGCCAGGTCATCCAGATCGGACCTGAACCCGATCCCGCCAAGTTTGAACACATCATCGAAACTGCCCGCGCAGAGGGCAACACCCTCGGGGGTATCATCGAGGTGACTGTGGATCAAGTGCCTGTCGGCCTTGGCTCGTATGTGCAATGGGACCGCAGACTCGATGCCCAGCTCGCCTACGCCATGATGGGCATCCCAGCCATGAAGGGCGTGGAGATCGGTGATGCCTGTGCAAATGCCGCACTCCCAGGCACACAAGTCCATGATGCCATCAACCCCGACCTCTCACGCGACACCAATAACTGTGGCGGTATCGAAGGGGGAATGTCCAATGGCCAGCCCATCGTAATTTACTTGGCGATGAAACCCATTCCGACAACCTTGAAGTCCCAGCGTTCCATGAACCTGGTCACGGGTGAGTCCGCTGAAACAAAATACGAACGCTCCGACGTCTGTCCTGTCCCACGTGCCGTGATTGTCGCGGAAGCCTCAGCCGCGTTCGTGATTGCCAAGGCGCTTCTAGAAAAGCTCGGTGGCGACAGTATCGCTGAGATCACACCCCGTTTCGAGCAGATCAAGAAGGCCAAACCCCACCTCGCGGGCAAGCCAATCATATTCTGGCCGTAAGCGATGTTCCTTGGACAAAGAAGCTCTATAAATGAGGCGCGGAACAATAAAGGAATCAGTAAAATGCCAACGCTCTCCATGTTTTATGGGATTATTATTCGAATGTATTATGCTCCCGGCGAGCATAATCCGCCACATTTTCATGCATATTACGGCGAGTATAAAGCAACCTTCCTGATTGACTCGCTGGAATTGAAGGAAGGTGAGTTGCCCCGAAGGCAGTTACGCTTGGTGCAAGCGTGGGCTGAGATCCATCGGGAAGAACTTAATGCCGACTGGAAGCTCGCCATGAGCGGCGAAGAGCCTTGCCGCATCGCCCCCCTGCAATAGGAGTCAAAAATGAGTTACCGAAGTATTATCCGGGTAGAACCCCTTCATAAACACCAGTTGCGAATCTATTTTGATAACGGTGCATGCCGGCTGTTTGACGCGACTCCTCTGCTTGGGGTTGGACGATTTTCCGAATTGAGGGAGTCTTCCGTATTTGAGAAGGTCAGGGTCAGCTTCGACACGGTAGAGTGGGAAAACGGCTTAGATCTTGATCCTGAGTATGTCTATGAACACAGTTCAACATGCGAACCAGTCATTGCAGTTGATGACACAAAATAGCCCTAACGCGATGACTATTGAAGTACCCCTCCTGATTGGTGCAAAACTGCTCATAGGGTGGCTGGTGTTCTGGTTGCCACTGAAAAAAGATAATCCGTTGCGGTTTCTCGTCTTCATGCCAGCCGCTGTATGCGCTTTGGGCGTGCCCATCATGATTGACGACAAGCGCATGTTTGATGAGCATAAAGGACTCTCGACAGAAACACACTGTCATTTACAGATCGCTTGGTTACTCCTGCCAATCGCTCTAGTGACTTTGGAGGTGGCTTGGAAGTTTTATAGCCGAAAAAATCCTATTAAGTGAATCCGCTTTACTTCGCGCAGCCTGTCGTTAAAGGCGGATCCACCGTCGGCTGTAATCCAAGATACGTAAATCCTAACCCACTAGATCTACAAACACTTAGCACATCGATCACATATTGATAAGGACAGTCTCCTGTTGCAAGTATCTGGATTTGCAGAGTGTCCGTTTCAGTATTCCTGGCTCTCCGCAGTTTGCTTTCTAAATCTCCTAAAGAACACGGTGCATTGTTGAGCGTTAAGCGATTCTTTGCACAGGCGATAAAAACTAAGTTAGATGGCGACTCCATGAAACGGGCATCCCCGCAACCAATATAATGTTCGCGGCATCCCAGTGCGCGATCCGACTGAAAAAGTGTCGTGAGTTTCCTCTTCGGCTTTTCCCCATCCTGAACTGCCAACTTATAATGTCTGTTCGTAGCCCCTAATTCCATCCCCCTCCATACCTCTTCGAAAAGAGCTTCCTTTTTTGCAAAGACAGAAAAGGAAAAACGCCCGTATTTAACATAACGTCTGTGCACAATAGTTGAGACACCAGTTGCATTGGTCAAAAAACCACTTCCGCCAACGGAACCTATTATGTACTGGTTACTGGAGACGACATGCATGTTCATTCTGCTGGGGGGTCCGCCATAGCGGTCCAGATGATCATCATAATGCTTAGCAATTGGCAACTCCTTATAGGTCAGGGGTCTGGGGGTGAGGCGGTCACATCCCCAGGAGCCAAGGACGGTTAAGAGCGCGAGCACTAAACGTAGTTTTTTCATGGTGTATTGCCGCTTGACGGAAAACATCAACGGTTAAAGTTTTACATGACCCGAAGGCATCTGACAAGTGAAAAGTTGCAGATTGAAGATCGCTTTTGCTAGAAACCAGGAATTAGGGAGAATTAATAGTATGTCTGTCCCCATCTCTTCCTAGGCGTGGCCTTTCGGTCGTCGCCTACAGGACCTTGTTGTACCTTATCTTTCAAAGCGTTCTCGAACCACTCTCGAAGGACCTTCCTTTCCGGCATGTCACGCAGCACCCATTGGTCCGTATGGTCCGCGAACGGCAGAGCAAGAAAGGTGAAGTGACCTAAAGGGAACGCCATCTTGAGATACGTCTTTGTTGGTTCGACACTCTCCTCATGGCTGATGAACTGTGGTCGGTTGCCCAGACGTTTCAGGCGTGTAGCCGCAGAGGAGCGATCGCTTCCGGTATATCCCCATTCCCTGACGCCGTCGTAATGACTGTGACATATGAAGCCTCGCCACAGCGAGGCAATCTCATCATCGTGAAGTCCAATGTAATTGCAGGCTATGGCTCCACGGGAAAAGCCCGCTATAAACACCTTTGATGAATCGCCTCCATATTCAGCGCACACGTTGCTGACGGCCTGCTTGCAGTAACCAACCGTGGCATCCACGTCGCCCCACCACGTTGTGGCATTCATTTGATTCGTCTTGTCGACAAAAGGCATGCAGATCCAGATGACACCCTTGCCCCCCGATATGCCATAACCCAGGTTGCTTCCCTCAACGGTTCCGAGACTCGTTTTCCACTTGTTACCCGCATATTCAACGATCACGGGATACTTCTTCCCCTTCACCCAGTCAGTCGGGAGATAGAGGACATGGTACACTTTACCCCCCGTGTATTCCTTATTGAACTGGCGTACGCGTGTCCCTGAAAAGGGAGTGCCGTCTATAACGCTGGGGGTTGTCAGGTCAGGCGATAGAGTTCCGATGTCCTCGGCATCCACATGCGGTACATGCAGTGCTATAACAATGAGTCCTATTGTAAAGTGTCTTGTCATTTCATATCCATGGTCAACTTTTACTCTGAGGGTTCGGCGCTATCGCCGATACCCTCCTGAGTGTTGTTGGGCTCCTGTGTGGTTGTCTTGAAGCGAAATATCGTGATACAGAGGAGTGTCAGAAAGAGAACGGTCTGGCAGGGCAGCATCCACATGGCTTCTGTTCGCAGGTGGTGGAACGCTGGATCGTCAGGAAGTCGAAGCCGGTGAATGTGCCCAATGATTGGTGCACCTGCGAGAATGGTGAGGAAGATCCAGACGCCAGGTGTAATGCGTCCAAATTGGTCTCTTACTTTCATAATATTCATCTTCATATGCCCAACGTTTAGCGTTTTATGCAATGTGCGGCAAGTATAAGACGATCGGAAATTCAGCGCAAGCGGAAATTTTGACGGATGGTGGTGAAACGTGCAATCAAATCATCACGGGGGCACGGACTTTCCAGTCCGTGGCGCAACGGGTTGGAAAACCCGTTCTCCTTTCGGGGAGTCCGAAACAGAAAACTTTGGACGCAACGGGGAGGACTCAAAGAGTGAAAGACTTAGAGCCGTTAGCCCCTTTGAGTCTTATAGTCTATTTGCCTCTGAGTCCTTGGCCCGAACACATAATTTTGCCACTTTGAAATGGTACACCAAATCGTAACGGCACGCGCTTCCCAAAAACCCAAAATCGCACCTTGAGAAGCAGTCCTAAAAAATGGTAATATAAATCTTTTAACACCTCATAAGGATTTATACCGCCATGAGACCTGTCGTACTGATTATTCGTGATGGCTGGGGACTCAATCCCCGCGATGTTGGAAATTCTGTTTTTACTGCTCAGACGCCAACCATTGACCGACTGAAAGAGCGTTATCCGTGGTCACGTTTGGCGTGCAGCGGCGAAGCTGTCGGCCTACCCGAAGGGTATCAGGGATCGAGCGAAGTCGGTCATTTGAATATGGGTGCCGGACGCATTGTGATTCAGGAGCTCAAGCGCATTGACGACGGTCTCAGCACCGGCGAACTTTTCACCTCGCCCAAATGGGCTACGCTCATCGCTAACTGGAAAAAGAACAACAGCGCGCTCCACTTCATGGGCCTCTTACAGGATGAGGGCGTCCATGCGCACCAAGAGCATCTTTTCAAACTGATGAAACGGGCCCGCAGTGAATTCGCAACTGGGCGAATCATCGTGCATCCCTTCCTTGACGGACGCGACACCCCGCCCCGCAGTACGCTCGAATATCTCGCACGCCTTGAGACCGAGATGAAGGCTGTCGGCCATTGCTCGATCGGCACCGTGATGGGCCGCTATTTCTCCATGGATCGCTCGAAGAACTACGGTCTCACGGATGAAGCCTATACCTGTCTGGTCGAAGCCAAGGGGCGTAAGGTCAGTGGCGCGGTCGAAGCTGTTAAGGCCTCCTACGAAAAGGATATCACGCCGGATAACACGCCCATGACAGACGAATACATTCCGCCATGTGTCCTCGAAGGATATGCAGGTATGAAGGATGGCGACTCGGTCATGCACTTCAATTACCGTCAAGATCGCGCGATCCAACTCACACAGGCCTTTGTCTGTGACAACTACAAGGGCAAGCGCACAATTCGTCCGCAGGTCGTTTATCTCGGCTTCACACGTTACTGGGACGAGTTCACAGAGTATCTGCTGGGCGCCATGGGTGGCGAAGGCGGGATGCCTAACCTCTTGGGAGAAGTCATTGCCAAGGCTGGACTCAAACAACTCCGCATTGCCGAGACGCAGAAATTCCGTCACGTCACCAGCTTCTTTAATGGGAAGTCAACCCAACCCTATGTTGGCGAAGAGCAAGTCGACATCCCTGGTCGCTTTGACCCTGCCACCTTTGCAAGCCATCCGGAGATGGAGGCCCTCTTCGTCACCGAGGCGTTGCTCAAGAAACTCGAGAACAACCCCTACTCCTTCGTGGCTGTCAACTTTGCCAACTGCGACATGGTCGGTCACACTGGAGACGCCAACGCAGCGCGTCTCGCGGTTGAAGTCGTGGACAGCTGTATCGGCAAGCTTCTCCCCCGCCTGATGGAACTGGATGCACAGATTCTGATTACAGCAGATCATGGTAATGCGGAACAGATGGTGGATTATGTCACCGGCATGACAAAAACTAGCCATACACTCAACGATGTCGAGTGTATCTATGTTGCCAAAGATGCTGTTGGTACCCAGCTTGCCCCCAAGGGTAAACTGAGTGACATTGCGCCCACGGTGCTTGCTTTGATGGGACTCACTATCCCCGCTGACATGACTGCCAACAATCTGATTCTCGGCAAGGAAGCTTGGGCGGAATAAGACTCTCTCGCAATGTTCCATTTCAACATAAAGCACCTCTCGCTTGCGGCAAGCGTCTGTCTTGTCGCAAGCTCTGCTTGCGCTGCGATCAAGGTTAACGGTTCCTATTTCAGCCCTCGGAACAAAGAACGCGAAAAACGTCCTGCGACAACGTTGTTGACACTCCACACGACTGAAGCCCCCTCTGTCAGTGCCCTCCGTAAGCTCAGCGAAATGGGCGAGTGTCACTATTGCATCGACGAGGCTGGCCGTGTTTACAGCATCATCGATCCGCGTCGCATCGCCTTCCACTCTGGACGGAGCATGTGGAGTGGCAAGCAAGAGGCGGACAATTTTGCGATTGGTATCGAGGTTTGTGGTTACCATAACAAGCCGCTCTCCGTTGCTCAAACACAGTCGCTGAAGGAACTGATCGCACTGATTAAAACAACGTATAAACTGACTGACGCACAAGTTGTTCCTCATTCACAAATCGCCTACGGCGCACCGAACAAATGGCAACCGAGGAGCCATCGGGGACGTAAACGCTGTGGTATGCAGTTCGCCATGCCCTCCATCCGCACAAAGCTGGGGCTCAAGAGTCGCCCCCCCCGAGATCCTGATGTGGTAGCCAAGCGTCTTGTCATAGCAGACCCTGCGCTCGCAGAGGTTCTCTACGGAAAAATGAGTGCATTTACTGCACCGCAGCCCAAGGATTATGAGCCAAAGTCTATCTCACCCATGATTGGTAAGAAGCCCTCGGCGCGTCCCTCCTCTGGCTATCAGACAATCGGTGTGAGCAACCGTGCACAAGATATAGCTGGCAAAGCAGTACGTTCCTCGACAACGCTCTACGTCTATCCCAACGGACGCTATTCCACAGGCAATCTGCTGACCTCTGGAGCGATCCTAAAGTTGCCGTATGGAACAAAAGTCCTTTTAGATTATCTCGTTGCTGGCTCAGTCTCCTCGCAACGCCCTCCCCTCTTAATTTGTGGAAGTAAATGGAAGCTACCCTCCACCTACTATCTTCTGAATGGGGCCTTAATTCCCGGCAATATGGTGGATGACAGCAAAATATATACAGGCACCCCTATCTTTGTTCGGAAGGATTAAACGTCACTTTACCCCAGCAACTGGGCGTTAAAGCAAAAGAAAAGAAACGAATTAAGGTTTGTTTTTGGATTGCTTTTGGAGCTATTGTTGGAGTAAGATAAACCCTGATTTTTTAACAACCTAAGGAGATAATCATGGCATATCAAATTACAGATAAATGTGTTGCTTGCGGTCTTTGCAAAAGTGCGTGTCCTGTCGAGGCAATCAGTGAGGGAACCCCTTACACGATTGATGCAGATAAGTGCGTCGATTGTGGTGCTTGCGCGGGTGAATGCCCCAGCGAAGCTATCATTGCTGGCTAAGATCGCTTCTCGAGACTAAACGGTAGGGATCCTGCCGTTTTTTCTTTCTGAGTTGCACACATCCGATTGTGCACCAGACAAGTTTTTGGTTTATCATTTAATACGCATTGCCACGAACTGTTTTCTATGCGGTACGCGATTATTTCTGATATCCATGCAAATGCCACTGCTCTTAAAGCGGCCTTAGCAGATATTGCTCACATGAAGGTCGACCGGATCATCTGTCTGGGTGATTGCGTGGGCTATGGAATGGAACCCGTAGAGACCCTTGAGTTGCTTTACCGTAAAGCGCATGTGGTGCTGATGGGTAACCACGATGCCGCCGTCTGCGGAAAACTAAGTACCGCTGCTTTTTCTGAGCGTGCCACCCAGGCAGTCGAACGCCATCGTAAACAGATCTCTCCCACGGGCATGCGCTGGCTTGAACGGTTGCCTCTCATTGCCGAGGGCAAAAATTTTCGTTGCACACACGGTGATTTTTCACGGCCCGAACTCTTTCGTTACGTCTATACCCCGGAAGAGGCCACGCCCTCTTGGCAGGCGGCAACAGAGCCTCTACTTTTTGTTGGACATACACACTTTCCTCGCATCCATGTCATTGGCGCCAGCGGGGTCTCCCATGCCCTTGATTACTGTGATTTTGAGTGTGAAGAGGGCAAGCGCTATATCATCAACCCAGGAAGTATCGGCGCACCTCGAACGGATGATGCCTGTTCCACCTATTGCATTTACGATGATAAAGCAAAGTCCATCGAATTTAGAAGCTTGCCCTTCGATTACAAAGCGTATGTCCGAGAACTTCAGTCCGCCAACACGACCATGGATCCCAAGCTCCTGCAACAAAATGCAGACCTCTCCATGCCAGAGGTCCGAGAGGGTCTCTGCTTCTCCAATGATGCACAAAACATGGAAGCCGTGCAAAATGTCGTCCATTCGATCCGTCTCCCCTCCACGCGTTTTCTGCAACGCCTCGCCATGACGCTGGTCCTCGGTTTATTATTGATCATTGCCTGCATCATCTATGTCATGTTTCAACTCAATCAAGTTGATGAGTCAAAAACACTCTCTGGCTTCATTCCCCCTCGACAGCTCCCCGTGGTCATGATTCTCCCACAAACACCCTTAGACAAAAATATACTCCCCTCGTTTCCAAAGGAAATCAATCGCAGAGATGTTGTGGAGGGCTGGCGCTACTACGTGGAAGAAAAACCACTCCAGCACTTACAACTCAAGGAACGCGATGGGCGATCAACCCTCTGCTTCGCCCATGACCAATTCCTAAGGCTGGAGGTTGAGTCCCCCTTGCTCGCTTTAGGAGTGCCAGAAGTCAAGGCGCTGCGTATTAGTAGCCGTATCCGCCGTTCCGAGGACTTTAATGGAACCGTAATGGCTAACATCTCCTTGCTGGCAAGAAGAAAAGAGGATGGAACCTTTGAGTCGTTGTCAACCTCCAGCTTCGAAGTGCGGAATTCGCGCGGCGAGCCAGCAGGTGCCATGAGCGTCAATCGCAAAATTTCGCTCACCAAGCGAACAACCCATGTCAAGTTCTCGCTGACAACCACCTTCAAGGGTTCACTCGAAATCGAACAGCCTCTTCTGACTGGGGAAAAAGATGATTAAGTCCATTGCAGATGAAGTGTGGGCCTTCGATTGCGAATGGATCCCGGATCTGCAGGCGGGACGGATACTCTATAAACAACCCGATGAGGTCTCCTCCAAAGAAGTTCTCGAAACCATGTGGGAGCACGGAGGCCGGACCCCCGAGAACCCACAGCCCTTCTTGAAGCTCATCCAGTGCCGCGTCGTCTCGATTGCCACGGTGATTCGACGCGTCTTGCGCAATGGCGAGGTTCAACTCTTTCTCTTCGCCCTGCCCCAGAATGTTTCCGATGAGACGCAGGACGAACCCACAATCCTGCGCCGTTTTCTTGTGGAGGGACTTGCAACCAAGAACCCGCAACTGGTCGGCTTTAATTCACGAAACTCGGATTTGCGGATTTTACTTCAGCGCGCCATCGTCCATGGCCTCGATATCAAAGCCCTCTCAGAGCGCCTCACGGCAAAGCCTTGGGAGAGCATGGATGTTGACCTCATGGACCTGGTCAGCGGCTTTGGGAAGAACACCACGGTTTCCCTCAATGAGATTGCCCAGCTCTCCGGCATCCCGGGCAAGCTCGATACCACCGGCGATGATGTGTGCGGACTCTGGTACGCGGGCAAACGGCAGGAGATTATCCAGTACAACTGTTTCGATGCGCTGACCACCTACCTCGTCTGGCTCCGGCTCGCCTTTGTCTCCGGCAAGTTTTCACAAGAAGAGTACCGCCTCGAACAGCTTCGCGTCAAGCGACTGATTGAGGACCACGCCAAGAAACCGGAGGGAACCTACCTCCTCACCTACCTGGATGCCTGGCGCGATCTTAAAAAACGAACCGGACAAGCTGATGGCGTGTTTGACTGAAACTTTTCCTATGAGCCTACTTTCAAAAATCAATAACGCAACGGATGTCCAAAACCTCCCCCCGCAACAGCTTTCACAACTGGCGACAGATGTTCGTAATGCTATTATCACCACGGTCAGCAAGAACGGGGGACACCTCGCCTCGAACCTCGGAACTGTGGAACTGACCATTGCCCTTCTTCGCATCTTCTCCCCGCCGCAAGACCGCATTGTGTGGGATGTGGGCCATCAGGCCTATACCTGGAAACTTTTGACTGGACGCCGCGAACAATTTTCAACCCTCCGGACACAGGGCGGACTCTCTGGCTTTATCAAGCCGGATGAGAGTCCCTGTGACGCCTCCATTTCCGGACACGCCGGCACCGCGCTCTCAACTGCGCTGGGCATGACCACGGGGCTCGCCCGCAAAGGCCAGCCGGGACATGTCCTCGCCATCATTGGCGACGCCTCGATGACGAATGGCATCTCCCTGGAGGCACTCAACAATCTCGAAGACGTGGAGGCCAAGGTTATCGTCATTCTCAATGACAACGAGATGTCCATCAGCCAGAACGTCGGAGCTCTCTCCCGCCGTCTGGGCCAGATGCTCACCAGTGTGCGATACAACCGCATCAAAGCCGCTGCTGAAGCCGCAGGCCATCGCATGCACATGACCGGATTACGGGGTGTCTATCACAAGCTGGAACAGGCGATCAAGAGTATCTGGTTGAAAAATGCCTTTTTCGAAGAGTTTGGTCTTCGGTATATCGGCCCCATTGACGGACATGATTTTAACGCGCTGGAAAATGCACTCCTCTCGGCGCGCGCTGATAAGCGTTCCGTGCTTGTCCACGTGGCCACCCAAAAGGGGCGCGGCTACCAGCCTGCTGAACAGACCCCCAGTGCCTGGCATGGCGTCAGCTCCTTTGTCTGTGAGACAGGTGAACAGCTGAAGGGTGGCGCCAAGGGATATTCTCACGCGTGCGGCGAGACACTCCTGTCGCTCGCGGAAAGTAACCCCTCCCTTATGGCCATCAGTGCCGCCATGTGTTCGGGTACTGGCTTAGAAACCTTTGCAAAAAAATATCCGAAACGCTTTTTCGATGTCGGGATCTGCGAAGCCCATGCCGTTGTCTTTGCAGCAGGCCTTGCCTCGACGGGATACCGCCCCGTCTTTGCTGTCTACTCCTCTTTCCTGCAACGCGCTGTGGATTGTGTGATGCACGATGTCTGCATTCAGAAACTTCCCGTGCTCTTCTGCCTTGACCGCGCCGGGGTCGTCGGTAGCGATGGACCCACCCACCACGGCATCTATGACATTCCCATGCTGCGGTGCCTGCCTAATCTCGTGATGATGCAGCCTGCCGACAACCAGGAGCTCGACGCCATGCTCCGGTTCGCCCTGACCCTTGATGGCCCTGCCGCCATTCGCTACCCGCGCGAGCCGGGACCGGAAACGAGAATGCGCGAATGCGCGGATGCGGAAATCGAAATCGGGAAAGCGTGCGTCCTTAGCAATCCGCCTGATGCGACGATTTGGATCTGGGCCTTAGGTGATATGCTGCCGCTTGCGCGTGAGCTTGCAGGATTGATCGGTTTAAAAGGCATTAAAGTCGGCATCGTGAATGCGCGCTTCATCAAGCCTTTGGATCTTGCCCTTCTCAAGCAACAGGCCACGACTGCTACCTGCTTCATCACGCTTGAGAACGGGTCGGCGGCCGGCGGTTTCGGTTCTGCTGTCGTAGAAACGCTCGCAGCGAATAATATCACCACGCCCGTCCACATCATCGGCTGGCCCGACCGTTTCATGGGTCAGGGCACGATCGATCAGCTCCGTGAAGAAGCCGGCCTCACCGCCGAGAGAATTGTGCAGCACATCTTCTGAGCCCCTAGCCCATATTCATGGCGTCGACATCAATCGAGAAATTAACCTCTTTTGGGATCACAACTTTTTCGATGACCTCGCGGAGCGGTTGCGTCATGAGACGCGTCGTTGAGGCACGCAGAACAATCTGGTAGCGGAAGAGTCCTTTCGCCTTTGCCAGTGGCGCGGGATAGGCGTCAGACGTGATAAAGTTCGAAAGCTCTAAAGTTCTAGAGCTGGTTGAATCACCCTTCTCCCTCGTCTTAAGTTCGCGGGCCATCGTCGTGGCCACAAACTTGACGCGCTCTTCAGAAGCCCCCTTGAAGCCAAGACAAACGAGATGGGTGTAGGGTGGATATTCCCCTGCTTCACGTTCAGCCAACTCATTTTCAGCAAAGAGGCAGAAAGCCTCCTCCTTGGAGGCTGCCGCTTGAATAGCAGGATGGTCGGGCGAGAAGGTCTGAACAAAGACCTCACCGGGTAGCACATCGCGTCCCGCCCGTCCGGAGACCTGCGCCAGCAATTGATAGGTGCGTTCTCCCGCCCTGAAATCAGGAATATGTAAACTCATATCCGCGGAGAGGACCCCCACGAGGGTGACATTGGGAAAGTCGAGCCCCTTGGCAATCATCTGAGTCCCGATCAGGATATCCGCATGGCCACTCTTGAAGAGCCCCAGAATCTCGTCATGGCTTGACTTCCTGGTCGTCACATCTGCATCCATTCGCAACACACGCGCGCGTGAAAATATTTTCTTCAGCGCATCCTCGACCTTCTGAGTCCCAAATCCTGCATACCTAAAAGCAGGGTCTTTGCAGGAGGGACACTTGTCCGGCACATGTTCCCACCCTCCGCAGACATGACAGCGCAGGCAGTTGTCAGAACGATGATAGGTGTAGGAGACACTGCACTGGTCGCAGGAAGGGGCATAGCCACAGGTCGGGCAGACGAGTGAGTTAGAGTGACCCCGACGATTTAGGAAAAGGATGGTCTGCTCGCCGCGCTCTAGGCGGAGGTGGATGGCATCCAGCAGTTCCGTGGAGAAGAGCTTCGCCTTGCTCAGTCGCATATCCACGACCCGCACCAAAGGCATAGGCCGGTTCGCCACACGGCAGGTCAGATGCGCCACCGCATACTTGCCCTTCTGGACATTCAGCCAGGTCTCCATCGAGGGCGTCGCTGTGCCCAGGACCACAACAGCTCCCTCAAAATGGGCACGCATCACCGCCACATCGCGCGCATGGTAACGAGGGGTTTCATCCTGCTTATAACTCGGTTCATGCTCCTCATCCACAATAATGATCCCAAGGTTGCGAACCGGCGCAAAGAGAGCAGAACGCGGCCCCACCACCACCACCGCCTCGCCCGTGCGGATGCGATGCCACTCATCAAAACGTTCACCCTCACTCAAGGCGCTGTGCAAGACGGCAATACGTTCGCCAAAGCGCGCCGCGAACCGTTGGACAGTCTGAGGGGTCAAAGCAATTTCAGGGACGAGCACAATCGCAGACTTGCCCCTCTCTAGGGTGCGGCTGATCGCCTGCAGATAGACCTCTGTCTTGCCGGAACCAGTCACACCATACAGGAGTAGCGGTTTGACCTTAAGATCAGTCCGATCCGACTGATCCGTCCGATCCATTTTTCCAACAACCATCTCAAGCGCCTTGGACTGCTCGTCATTCAAGACGAGAGGCTTAGAGGGCAAGACCTTCCTATTTGCCAGTGGATCACGCCGCATCTGATGGGGCTCAATCGCAATGAACCCCTTCTCCTCCAGCTTACGCAACGTCTCGGTCGTACAGGAAAATTCGCGCAACAAGGGTTGCAACCAACCCCCTCCCACACGCCGAACATTTTCAAGCAGTTCTTTCTGCCTCGGCGTCAGCTTAGGACTATCTGTAACCATTTTCCCAGACTTTAGCACTTTAGCACTCTCGCACTTTAGAACTTCTCCCCCCTCCTCCCGCCTATCTCCTACCTTCACATACAGTTGTTCCTTCGCACGCATGTCGCGATTCCGGACAGCCGCGGGCAAAGCACAGCGCAAGGCCAATTCAAAGGGTGCGCAATAATAGTTAGCCATCCAGCGTGCCAGTTCAATAAGTTTCGGGGAGAGATGTTCCTCCGTGTCAATCGAAAGGAGTGACTTGAATTTGGGAGAGGCAGAGGGCATTTCGAAGAGCTCTAGCGACTCCACTTTTTTTCGACGACCACCGACGGCTTCTGACTCAGCAAGTACCTCAATCACATAAGCATCAGCCTCACGTCCACCAAAGGGTACACGCACACGACACCCCAAGCGTACGCTTGCTTCAAGCTCCTGAGGCACGACATAATCAAAGAGCCGATCCGCAGCAATATCTGTAGCCACACGAACGATCATGTCTTCTTTCTCATCCGCCTAAAGGCGGAACTCCAAACACTAAGCTTTCCCCGAACGTAACACGTACATGCACCAGCGAACATAAAAAAAGGAGCGGTAAACCGCTCCTTTTTTTTATACTCTGAAGAAGCACATCATTTGGGCTTCTCTGCTTTATCAGGAGACAAATATGTCAAATCAAGCTTTGTTGCACCGCCACTGTCACCTTCAACCGTGGTCTTGAAGGTCTGACTGTTATAGATCACACGGATCGTGGAATACTTAGCTTGATTACTAAAGGTGCCTCCCCCTTTTCTGACCATGACAAAACCCTTATTAGAGAACGGACTCATCGTTTTAAACGTTATTTTTTCGGTGCTGGGTGGCACAGTCGTTAGGTTCGCATAAAGAGTTGAACAATCCACATTTCGCGTGATTAGAATAGGTATGATGTCTTCCATTTCATCACGAATGTTGGCAGCAATTGTCCACATATTATTGTCCGCCTTCAACTCGCCACCTGCAGTAGAACTTGCAGGCACACCTGCTCCCGCAAGCTTGGAATAGTCAAAACCAGTCACAAATGGACTATGCTTATCTGTGCCGGCATTTTTACCATCATATAGTTTTTCAAAATAATCTGAGCTTGATGAGTAACCTATGCCATTGATATCTTCTGTATCATCAGTTGTCTTCTCGGTCTTTGGCCACACATTGCCGAGTCCCAAAGGTTCACGCTCCGTATTCGCACCGATAATTGCAACATAAATGTCCTTACCACGAGCTGCGACAGAAGCCATATTCGCTCTTAACATAGCACCCGTGATCGCCGGAAAGAGTGCCGCTGAAAGAATACCCAAAATGCCGATCACCACCAGCAGCTCCACCAAGGTAAAGCCCTTATTGTTTTTTGAATTCATACTGGAGTCTCCTTATTGCAACCCAACCAAAGAGTTGTCTGTTATTAATTAGTAAAACTATAACACGGTTATGAAATAGCGTCAAGCCTTAGAGCGAATGAAAATTTGCCTATTGGCGCGCATCTAACCTTCCGATTATACGATCGTGACTGGGGTTGTCTATCACTTAAGGATTAGGGTTTTTGATAAACCCGCACATAATCAATCTCATACTTTGTCGGAAAGGCTGTCTTTGAGGGATCGCCGCCTGAGTTTCCTCCGATCGCAAGATTGAGCAACAGATATTGAGGCTGGAGGAAAGGATTCTTGGGACCGCGCTCCATTGTCGGGTTAGTCGTCTTGGTGACATCAATAGTATTCAGCAGAGCGTCATCCAGATAGAGTTTTATGCTTATACTATCCCATTCCATTTTCCAGACATGGAACTTTTCATCCCATTTCGGATCTCCAAACGACCCCATCGGCTTCTTGCTAGTGTTCCATTTTGCCTTCCAACGCTCCTTGGTACCCCAGCAGGCATTAGCCAGTATGTTCCCGCCATAATATTCCATCAGGTCAATCTCACCATTGCTGGGCCACTCACCGTGGTTCCCGAGAAACCAAATTGCCGGCCACAGTCCATCCTGTGTTTTAATTCGCGCCCTGACCTCAAAGCGTCCAAACTGAAAACTATAGAGTCCGGCGGTCGTGAGGGAAGCTGACGTGTATTCCGCAAACGCCCTACTCAACTTCCACTCTTTACTTCCCTCTTTATAGTTCGGGTTGGGCTTACGCTCTCGACGGCCTTCGATCACGAGCAGTCCGTTTTTACAGGTTGCGTTCTCCAGCTGATACCACTGCAACTCGTTATTCCGAACAAAACCCTGTTCAGACTTCCAGTTCTTAGGATCTGGTGTGCCGTCTGTATTAAACTCGTCTGACCAGACAAGACGGTATCCGTTCGTGGACACCTCTGCGACACGGGATATTAACGCAACTAACCCCATTAAAAGAGTCACAAATACAGCTACGTGCCTCATCAGTTACTCCTGTGATCTCGTATAGTTGACGCGTTATTAAATCGTTTTTCCCTTCTCCAGAACGTTTAATGCAAGATTGGCGTCTTTTCGTGGATAACTAACCAAACTCGTTTTGATTATGGCTTTTTGGTCTCATGAAAACAAGCGTAATTTGATGGGGTTTTACGAGATGGATAGGTTATACATGGCTGTCCCCTTGTCGCTAGGCGACAACAGGGGCACGGAGTTCTTGCCACGCCGTAGATTTACGAAGGCGGGTCCAGTCCGTGATTCAACGGGTTGCAAAACCGTTCTCCTTTGCTGGGGGCTTGAAGGGCGTGGAACAAGGTGGGGCAGACATTCCTGTCTGCCTTTAGAACGCAGACAGGAATGTCTGCGACACCTTGGAGGGTATACCATGTCTGTCCCCTTGTTACCAGTGGGGACCCTATCTGTCGAGAAATCCACTTGCATGCGGAGCAGAGGTTTGCTATACATCCAAATGCATTGCGATGCGGTGTTACACCTTCAGAGGAAATCTTACATGAAACCATCTGTTACAGGGGTACTGCTCTCTCTTGTCTTAGGCATTTCTCTGTGCGCTGAACAGAAACCCTACACCGTCCAGGGAAAAACAGGTGTGCCCGCCTATTATCGTCCTACGGCCCTGCGATCCCCTAGCCTCCTACAGGTTGATGTGGCTATCTACGGGGGTACGCCTGCGGGAGTGGCCGCAGCCATTGAGGCCGCGCGTCTCGGACGCAAGGTGCTTCTCATCTCCTGCAACCAGTATGTGGGTGGCATGACCTCAGGCGGACTCACGGCCACGGATCTCGGTAAAAAGTCAACAATCGGAGGGATTGCGCTCGAGTTCTACACGCGGATCGGGTCGCACGTCGACTTCAGCCCCTCCGCCGCAGAGACGCTCTATCGAACGATGCTGAAAGAGGCTGGCGTGGAGGTGCTCTTCGGACGTTACCTCGAGTCGGTTTCCATGGCGAGCAATCACATCGTCGCTGCCACGCTGGAGAGCGGCGAAACCATTAAGGCTACGGTCTTCATTGACTCCACCTACGAGGGGGATCTCCTTGCAGCGGCCAATGTCTCTTATCGCGTGGGACGCGAACCCCGAAGCGCCTTTGACGAGTCGTTGGCGGGGCAGTGTCAAAAGACCTCATGGAAGGATGTTTATCAGTTCTGCGGAGTCCCGATCAGCCCTTATCGCATCGCCGATGAGCCTTCATCAGGCCTCCTGCCGGAAATCGCCCCTGATAAACCCGGAGCATCTGGCGAAGGTGATTATCGGATACAGGCCTACAACTTTAGAATGTTTCTCTCGCTCAAGGAGGATCGCGTGCCCTTTCCAAAACCCCAAGGATACGATCCGTGCCGCTATGGCCTTCTGGCGCGCTTTTTAAACTTCGACACCAACATCGTCTGGACACTCAACTACACCACGAAAGCGATGACAGACGGTCCTGTCCAGATGCGCAAGGGTGACTCGAATAATGCGGGAAGTTTCTCTTCGGACTATGTCGGAGGCTGTCATTATTGGCCGGACGGCACCTACGAGCCCATCACGTTCACTGAACTGCCACCTCCCCGACGCGGACTCCAGATGCCCTTCAAAAAGCTCTATGAATTGCGGGAGAAGATTTTTCAGGATCACGTGACC
Organism: Akkermansia muciniphila; assembly: GCA_945870145.1. Classification (GTDB taxonomy): domain Bacteria; phylum Verrucomicrobiota; class Kiritimatiellia; order RFP12; family UBA1067; genus CAIZQW01. Next base: position 9,547 of record CAMBQV010000022.1, on the reverse strand, counting down.
TATCAGCAAGGGCTCCTCTTTTTTCTCGCGAATGACGCGCAGGTTCCCAAAGCCTTGCAGGAACGGGTGAACCGCTTTGGCCTTGATGCAGGAGAATTTCAGTCCACAGGTTTCTGGCCTGACCAACTCTATGTCCGGGAGGCCCGTCGCATGGTTTCTGACACCATCATGACCCAAGGACATTGCGAAGCAAAACGCGTAGCAGAGGATTCGGTGGGTCTCGCATCTTATCCGATGGACTCGCACTTTTGCCAGCGCGTCATGATGGAGGAGAATGGGAAGACAACAGTCCGGAATGAAGGCGCCTTTGGACATGGCTGTGCAAAACCCTATCCCGTCTCCTATCGTGCCATTGTGCCCAAGGAGGAGGAGTGCGGTAACCTGTTGGTGCCAGTCTGCATCTCCTCCACGCATGTCGCGTACGGGTCCATCCGCATGGAGCCTGTCTTCATGATTCTTGGGCAGAGCGCCGGTGCAGCAGCATCGCTGGCCATCACCGACAATGTCTCGGTCCAAAAGGTGGACTATGCGAAACTGAAGGAGCGGCTCCTCATCGGGAAGCAAAATCTATAATACGACTTGTTACAGGTGTTTATATTCAGGGGTACGCGGAGCGGGTTATCGATTACCATAACTCTCACGAATATTTTCACGTGGAATCTCTTTAATAAAAGGAGAGGGTTTACAGAAGAAGACTCCCCCATCACGCATCTTTCGCATACTGGGCGCACAAAGAACTAATTCATCTTTGGCTCGTGTCACAGCCACATAGAAAAGCCGGCGTTCCTCTTCATCGTTACCGCTTTCTTCCAAGGAACGACTGGAGGGAAACATCCCTTCTGAAACCCAGATAACAAAGACGACTTTCCACTCCAACCCCTTCGCCTGATGCACCGTGCTCAAGTGCAACGTCGGCTCGTTGTTGGCTGCCAGCTTCTCATATTCGCGATCAATATTTGTCAAGAGGGCGACCTCTTGCAAAAAGGCGGAGACTCCTCCCTGGCTCTTGGTGACCTGCAGGGCCAGTTCGTGAATATCCTCTTCTCGTTTCTCTGGATTCTCGTAGGCCCGGTGAAGGTAGGTTGTATAGAATGTTTCGCAGAAGCGTTCAATCGCCTCGGTGCCCCGCAGATTCAACCCTTCTGCATGGTAATCCGCAAAGAGGCGATCCACTCCCTGCCATTGTCCACGGGCAGTAGGCTTCAGCAAGGCGACCAGTTTGGCACGCATCTCGGGACTGCGTGTTTCAAAACTCCCTCCCAGCTTCGACCAAAGAACTTCGACGGTCTTTTCCCCCACGCCTGAGAGCATTCCCATGAGACGCGTAAAAGCGAGGTAATCACGCGGATTCTCGCACACCCGCAGAAAGGCGAGCACATCCTTGACATGGGCCTGTTCGAAAACGCCCAAGCCTGAGGTAATCACATACGGCAGACGGGTCCGTGCCAAGGCCATCTGAAGTTCAATGGAGTGAAAATGGGCTCGATAGAGGATCGCCATATCACTCAGCGAATATCCGTCGTCCAAATAACGTTGTACCATTGAAATAATGGCGCGAGACTGCTCGTCACCATCTCGAAGAATGAGAACGCGCGGTTTATTCCGTGACTCGCGTGTGGAACGCAGCGTCTTTTTAAACGCCTCTGGTGCCTTAGCCGCGCAGGCGTTTGCAATCCGTAGAATATCTGGCGTGCTGCGGTAATTTTGCTCTATCTTGATGATCCGGGAATCTGGCCAGCGCTTCGAAAACTCACGGATGTTATTGAAGTCCGCACCACGCCAGGTATAGATGCACTGCATATCGTCGCCAACAGCCATGATGTTGCGATGATGCGCAGCCAGCAGATCCACCATCTGGGCTTGCAAGAGGTTGGTATCTTGGTATTCATCCACAAGCACATGCCGAAACTTCTGCTGATAAATGTTACGAACCTCCTCGTGCTCCTTGAGCAAGCGGAGTCCATTCACCAGCATATCATCAAAGTCCATCATGTTCTCGGTGAGCTTCCGCTCCTGATACCGTTGCGCGATTCGAACAATGTCCGAGGGACTCGCCTCAAGCGCCTTCGAAGAGGAGTCCAGATACTCCTGAACAGAGAGCATACGATTAGCTGCAGAGCTAATCAACGAGGCGATGACCTCCTTTTTGGGAAAATCCTTCCGTACGTAGCCCAACTCCTTCATGCACGTATTGAGCACCGAGACCGCATCATCCTGATCAAGAATTGCAAAATTATTTTGATAACCAAGCCGATCCGCAAAGCGACGGAGAAAGCGATTGCAGACATGATGAAAGGTTCCGCTCCAGAGATGGCCTACTGAAGGACCAGCAACCGCCTTGGCACGTTCCAGCATCTCCTTGGCCGCACGATTCGTAAAGGTCAAGAGCAAGAGGGACTCTGCGGGAACACCCTTTTCGATCAGGTGGGCCACGCGATAGACGAGCGTACGCGTCTTACCTGTTCCTGCAGCGGCCAGAACCAGCAAAGGACCATCTTCAGCTGTCGCGGCAGCACATTGTTCAGGGTTTAAGAGCGTTGAGTAATCGGTCATAGTAAATTGTTTTTTTTGCAATGAATCACGCGCTTCTCCGTCACGAGCCAGTCCATGCGGATGTCATGTGCTTCAAGCGGGAGAGGTTCCTCCAAGACTTGCCAATCATAACAGATTGCAATCTTTGGGACACTCTTACGCGCTTGCGTGAGGATTTTGTCATAGATGCCTGCGCCATACCCCAGACGTCCTCCTTGAGCATCAAAAGCGAGTCCAGGCAGAATGAAAGCATCAACCTCTTCAGGCGTGACAGGAATGCGTTCTTGGGGTTCACGAATACCCATTTTTCCTGAAATCAACTTCGCCGTGGGCTTCATTAAGGTGAGTTGATAGCTTTCTTTGGTCGAGCTCCAATACGGCACCACGACCTCACGTTTCGACTCCCATATGCTCCGAGCGATGTAGCGTGTCGGAATCTCATGCGTCGTGCTGAGGTAAATGGCTACCTTCCATGATTTCAGTAAAAGATAAATCTCGCTCTCGATGAGCTTTTTGCAAATCTCTTTTCCTGCCACCCGACGTTCTTCCTTGGAGATTTCTTTGCGCTTCGCACGCATCTCCTGTCGAATTTCTTCCTTTGTTCTCATGCCCCGATTGCTCCCCAGACAGACGCAGGTATCCTTCTGAATTAGAATAGACCCTTGACCTTTCCTGTCACAGTATCAATATCTATATTCCGGAAGGCCGCATTGGACGCGGTTCCTGGCATGAGTTTGATATCGCCAGCGACAGGCACGACAAAGCCTGCACCCTGATAGAGCAAGATATCCCGAACAGGGAGCGTCCAGCCTCGTGGCCTGCCTTGTAGCTTAGGATCATGCGAGAGGCTGTACTGGGTCTTTGCCATGCAAACCGGTAAACGCGCCGTTGCAGGATCACCTTCATAAAGAGCCAGTTTACGTTTAGCCTCGTCAGAAAAGACGACACCATCACCCCCATAAATCTCTTTAACAATCGTCTCAATACGTGTGGAGATCGGCTGATCCAATGAAGAGAGAAATTCAAAGTGATGGGGTTCCTCACATGAGGCAATGACCTGTTCGGCCAACTCCACAGCCCCTGCTCCACCTTTAAGCCAATGGCTGGAGACAGCGAAGCGCGCCCCTGCGGCTTCTGCGATTTTTCGCACCAGCGCGTGCTCAGCGGCTGTATCCGTATTAAAATGGTTGAGGCAGACGACTGGGCGAATGCCACTGCGCTTCACAATGTTAATATGCGCTATGAGATTCTCACAACCCTTTTCGAGCAGATCCAAAGCTTCATGCTTATATACAGGGTCAAGAGGACGTCCTGCCAAGACAGCTGGACCACCCCCATGAAGTTTTAACGCGCGCACGGTTGCGACGATCACGACTGCATCCGGCTTTAAGCCTGAGGCACGACACTTGATATTCCAAAATTTTTCAAACCCAATATCCGAAGCAAAACCACTTTCGGTCACCAAGTAATCCGAGAGCAACGAACCCAGCTTATCTGCGATCACCGAGTTTTGGCCTATTGCAATATTAGCAAAGGGTCCTGCATGAACCAACATGGGTTGTCCTTCGAGTGTCTGCATCAAGGTCGGATTCACCGCACGAGTTAACCAAGCAGCCATGGCGCCATCCACCTCAAGATCTCGGGTGGTCACGGGCTTACCCGCTTTGCTGTATGCCACAATAATCTTACCGAGACGCTCGCGCAGATCAGCCAAGTCACTGGCGATTGCCAAGACCGCCATAACCTCGGAGGCCACCGTAATGTAGAATCCTGAAGGCATGGTGAAGCCATCCATCGGGCCACCACGTCCGATCTCAATATTCCGCAAGGCCTGGGCACAGAAGTCAATCGCCCAGCGCATCTGAATACGTTCCGGATCGATGTCCAGACGTTTCAGGTTGCTTTGCGCCAGCCGGGTGTCATCATAATTACGTTCATGCTGCATCCGTGCAGTCAGTGCGACCATCGCAAGATTGTTAGCATTGGTAATCGCATCAATATCGCCTGTAAGCCCCAGAGATAAGGGAGCAAGAGGAACCACTTGCGCAAGGCCCCCTCCAGCGGCAGAACCCTTGATGTTAAAGGTTGGACCACCACTCGGCTGACGTATCGCACCGACGACACGCTTACCGAGCTTACCCAAGCCCTCGACAAGTCCAAGCGTTGTGGTTGTTTTTCCCTCACCCAAGGGTGTGGGGGTAATTGCGGTAATATCGATATATTTGGCTCGGTGCGTAGACTTCCCGAGGCGTGCCATAAGGGCTGCAGCATCAATTTTTGCAATGACGCGACCATAGGGAATCAGTTCGTCCTCGGTCAGTCCCAGCTCTTTGCCAATGTCGCTGATCATTCTCAGATGCGGTTCGGCTGCTTCAGCGATCTGCCAGTCTGCAAGCTTTGTTGGATCAAGAGAAATCATTTTGGACTCTCCTTCCTTTTAAGAGCGATAGTTTGGGGCTTCCTTAATAATCTTAACATCATGCGGGTGAGCTTCGCGCACGCCTGCACTACTGACGCGATAAAGTACGGCATCGCGTTTTAATTCTGCGATCGATTTTGAACCACAGTACCCCAGCGTTGAGCGAAGCCCCCCGCAGAACTGCGTCATAATCTTCTTCACGGAACCCGAGAGTGGAACGATTCCTTCAATGCCCTGCGGAACCAGTTCATCGTCCTTGACATTATCTTGCCCATACCGTTGACGGCTCCCTTTGCCCTCCTTCATAGCCGCGAGGCTCCCCATGCCGCGATAGATCACATAGTGGCGTCCTTCATGGATAATCTTTTCACCCGGGCTCTCCTCCGTACCCGCCAGAATAGAGCCAAGCATCACAGTATCCGCGCCTGCCACAAGAGCCTTGGGCACATCGCCCGAGAGCCGAATGCCACCATCAGCAATAACAGGGATAGACCCTTCCAATGCCTCTGCAGCTTTATATACTGAGGTGATTTGAGGAATACCCACGCCACACACCACACGCGTCGTGCAGATCGAACCAGGTCCGATTCCAACCTTGACCGCATGTGCTCCTGCATCACGCAAAGCAACCGCACCCTCGGCTGTTGCCACATTACCACCGATCACATCAATATCTGGATAGTGCTTGGTGATCCACGTCACCATGTCTAAAATACCTTTAGAGTGTCCATGCGCGCTATCCACAACAATAACATCCACCTCTTCCTCCGCCAGACGCTCGGTTCGCTGGTGATCCCCCGCGCTGACCGCCGCCGCCACGCGCAGACGATAGTGACTATCCCGTGAATAGAGTGGTTGAGCATTTTCGACCAGTTCCTGAACATCTGCGAAGGCATACAGCCCAACGAGCTGTCCTTTTTTGTCCACCAAGGGCAACTTGCCAATCTTACTCTCCATCATCATGGCGTAGGCCTGTTCCAACGTCGTTGCCGGATCGGCCGTGATGACTTGCGTCGTCATCACCTCTGAAACATGCTGAACCGTCTTCTTGGCAAACTTTAAATCCGTCGAGGTAATGATCCCCACAAGAGCTCCATTGTCATTCAGAATGGGGAATCCACTAAAACTGATGTTGTTCTCATCTCGATAGTGATTAATGTATTCGATGGTATCTGACGCCTTGAAGGCAACGGGCTTCAAGATCAAGCCGTTCAGGTAATGCTTCACGCGCTTGACATGTTGCGACTGTTCCTCTGCCGGTAAATTCTTATGGATCACCCCAATACCGCCCAACTTGGCCATGGCAATCGCCATACCAGCCTCCGTAACGGTATCCATGGCCGCACTTACAAAGGGCATATTCAGTGTGACGCGCGAGGTTAACCGTGTGGCAAGGCTTGTCTCCTCAGGCAAAAAGTCTGCATACCGCGTGACGAGGGTCACGTCGTCAAAGGTCAGCCCCTCAAAAGGAAACTGTTTCATGAGTGCTGCTACGTGAGAATTGATGTGCATATATCCTCCGATTGATCCGCTTACCCGTTATTTTATAACGGAATTCGGGTTATTTGGCAATGAAGAAAATAAATGAGATATAAAAAAACGCGGGCCAAACTTGCCCGCGTCCTTTCTCCTTACTCAGAGGCGCTGTCGTCGTCTTGTCGCCCCTGAATCTGAACTGGCCTTTTTTCGTCATCTTCCAGCGGGAATGTTGGCTTGGCCTGAAGCTGCGTTTGATTCCATTTCATCCAATCAGACAAAAGCCCATTGCCACGACGACGCGCGATGGACGTACGAATCTGGGAACGCATCATCTCAGCAGCAAGCATGTCACCCGGCTTTCGATCATGCACATAGATCAGGAGGGACAGCTCAGGAGAGGCAGGAACAGGCTCAGAAAGCTCACCCTTCTTCAGATCACGTGCACCAAAAGCAACAGCATAGGCATTTTCAAAAAGCGACTGATTCTGCAGTTCATTCACTGCATACGTCAGATTCGTGGAGACTAAAAGGTTCTTCTCTTGGGCTGCGGCTTTAAAAGTCTTGCCACTGTCGAGCGACTTACGAAGGGCTGTACGCAACTCTTTGGTGGTCTTCTCATACTCGTCGGTACGAGCCTTTTCTTGTGCACGAACCTTAACATCTGACAGGACAGTTTCAAAAGGTGGCACATGTGCGGGAGAACGTTTCCTTAGCTCAAGTACATACACTTCGTTCTTTCCTTTAACGACCCCGAAGCGCGTATCCAAACTTTCTACGTCCAACTCAAAGGCTGTCGTTGCAAAATCGGTAGAGGCATCTGTCCAATAGAGCGTCTCCGTCATCGCGAACAAAGGCGTAAATTTGAGGGGTTGCTTTTGTTCCGCAGCAAAAATCGTCAACGCATTTGTCCCTAATAGCGGCAGGCGATCCATAAAATTAACAACCACATTCGTTTCAGCACAATAGCGCGCTTCATCCAACTTAAGTTCAGCAAGAATCTTTCCACGAACATCCGCATAAGGGATCGTTTCGCTGACATCATTTGTCGTTGTGCGACGATACTTGTCTAAGTTGGCATCATAATGATTTTGGAGGTCCTCTTCTGAAACGGTCACAGAGGCCAGATAATTGCTAATGGGGAGCGCAACATAACGAACCGAAACACGATCTGGGAGGCCGAAGGAAGCCTTGTTCTCGTCATAATATTTTTTGTACACTTCATCGGACAGGCGCATTTCAGCCTTACTGAAGCGATTGCTCACGGTTGCGACTTGAACCGTAAACTTATCTGTCATTGCAGCGATCTCATCTTCAAGTTCCATGGGTGATATCCATGAAGCTGTTTCGACCAGAGCAGACACCTTCGACATGGTAAGCTGATGTCCAACAAGGCGTTCAAACGCGACCGGCATCATGTCTTGGCTGAACAGGGCTTGACGGTATTGAGCCATATCAAAACCATTGGCCCCTTGGAAGGCAGGCATCTCTTTTAAAGCATCCTGGATCTCCTCGGGGGTCGAAACAAATCCATTTTTCTTCGCTGTGTGAACCGCTGCAATCTGTTCCCAGACACGACGTTCAACTTTGCTTGCGGAAGTCTCATTGTCACGATTTCTTCCAAAACCACGGATGGCAGTGACCACGGTCTCACGCGTCTCCAGCTGGATTGGCTTTCCCTCAACGGTTCCTGCCACTTGGTCTCCTTGCGGCGTTCGGAAGCACGAGTCAACTGAGACAAAGGCGACAGAGATTAAAATTGCAAAGAAAGCCCAAACTATACGTTTGTGAACTAGGCGATTGAAGTGATAAATAAACACGGTGATATCCCAACTTGGTTTGATGTTCGCGCAAACATACTAACTCATATTGACGTCCGTTGCGCAATCCGACGTCCATACCCTAATACCTTTTCCTGCTCAAATGAACTAAGGTGTTGCCTTTTTCTCAACAACAGGTTTCTTTTCGTCTTTTAGTTCCGGCTTCGCCTTCACGTCTGGCGCCTGCCCGCTCAGAGCTCCTCCCAACGTCCGGAGCGTCTTCTCCTGTTGTTCGAGGACAAACTGATCAACCAGTTCTCCTGTAGCAAGTGCATCGCGACCAAGGGCGTAAACAAAGCGATGGCGAGCTGTTCCACTGGGGCCCACTACTAAGGTCGAGACAACGGTTCGTCCACCGACAGGGGCGACTTCGCGCCACACTTTAATCACCGCACGAGGAGACATATCATACGTCACGGGAAATTCGGTCCCTGTACTCAAAACAACTTTAAAGTCGCCCTTTTCACTGATCAAACGACTTAAGGAACGATTGGTCGCGGTAAGAACGTTAACCGTATTGGCTGCACGAAGCGTAGGAATAGTGAATTGAAGACCTTCCATCAAGAGCGAGCCTGTGATCGTAGCAACAGAAAGCTCCTCATTATCATCCTTAAAATTCAACGTAATCTCTGCACGCCCCGCAAGGCTCTTACAAATGGCATTCGGGGTTGTGACACTAAACATCTCCTCCGGCATGCTATCCTTCATAAAAGTCCGAAGTTGCCCCCTTACAAGCGTGACGGCACGTGTATCGGGCTTTTTAGGATCCGCATGAACAATCAACTCTGTGTTCTCCATCAACTGAACACCATCAGAAAAGGAGAAATTAATAAACACCGTGCTGCCAGGCCCTGTACGGAAGGTCGAGCCCAAAGGATAGGCTCTATTGGCAAGCACCGGCTGAAAACTACCCACGTCAGGATTATTGACTTCAGCGATACCACGAGGAGCCAAGACCCGAGCCAAAATATCAAAAATCTTCTCTTTCGGCTTATTTGTTGTTGCGGGCTGAAGGGCTTCTCCAGGTTGCGCCCCCGCTGCTGGAGGTTGTTGTGTTGGCACAGACTGAAGAGCCTCCCCCAATTTCGCACCTTCTATAGCAGGTTGAGGTACAACCGTTGGATCATCTTGGGCGAGCAACGTCAGAACCAGTGACAGGGAGACCACGCCAACCACCTTCATATAACTGAACATTTTCATTCCTCCTCGCGTCTGGCACAAAATCAGTGTGCCCCTCAGGGGTAGCGCAACTCATCTTGCAGAGCCACCCAGTTTCACTTATTTTATTTTGGGCTGCTCA
>CAMBQV010000021.1 GCA_945870145.1 Akkermansia muciniphila | reverse complement strand
AATCTGATCATTGGTATCCACACGACGCACAGGGCGATTGGTGGGGATGACCATGACATCGAGCTTGTAGATGTCATGGAACTCCGAGGCTTCTGTCTCTGCGGTACCCGTCATGCCTGCGAGCTTCTCATAGAGGCGGAAATAGTTTTGGATGGTGATGGTGGCAAGGGTTTGGGTTTCGCGTTCGATTTCGACACCTTCTTTGGCCTCGACCGCTTGATGCAGACCATCACTCCAGCGACGACCTGGAAGGACGCGCCCTGTGAATTCATCGACGATATAGACGTGGTTTTCTTGAACGACGTAATCAACATCATTCTCGTAGAGGCAGTAGGCGCGAAGGAGTTGGTCCACGTTGTGAACGCGTTCGCTACGGGTCATGAAGTCAGACTGTATTTGTTGGCGGCGTTTGGCGCGTTCATCGCCCGAGAGCGACGCATCACCATCCAAAATGGAGAGTGCGCTGACGAGGTCTGGCATCACAAACATCTCAGGATCCGCAGGAGAGATGGTCTCGTTGCCTCGGTCAGTCAGGGAGACCTCGCGTGTGCGTTCATCAATCGTGAAGAGGAGTTCTTCGCGCAATTCGCGGCCCAGTTCCTTGCGCATTTCGGTCATCATCATGCTCTCGACCTGTTCGTGCAACTTGCGGATAGAAGGCTCTTCCATCAAGTGTAGGAATTGCTTATGCTTGGGCATGCCATGATAGATTTGATACATCTTAAACATGGCGGTCTCATCGTCCTTAGCTTCAATGGCTTGCTTGGCCTCCTCAGCGAAGCCGTTGCAAATTTCCATTTGCCGCCGGACAAGGCGTTCGACACGTGGTTTCAATTCGACATACTGGGCGGTTGAAGAGTGTGCGGCTGGGCCCGAGATGATGAGCGGGGTTCTGGCTTCATCAATCAAGATGCTGTCCACCTCGTCAACGATTGCATAGAAGTGGCCACGTTGCACTACCTGCTGGGGTTCGACAGCCATACCATTGTCACGCAGGTAGTCGAAGCCAAACTCGCTGTTGGTGCCATATGTAATGTCACAGGAGTACTGTTGGCGACGTTCAGCAGGCGTCATGTGGTTCTGGATGCAACCGACGGTGAGTCCGAGGTACTCGTAGATGTGCCCCATCCACTGGGCATCGCGGCGTGCGAGATAGTCATTGACCGTCACGAGGCGAACATTTTTTCCAGAAAGGGCATTGAGATAGAGCGGAAGGGTTGCGGAGAGGGTCTTTCCTTCGCCCGTCTGCATCTCTGCAATTTTGCCTTTGTGGAGTGCATAGCCGCCGATGAGCTGGACATCGAAGGGGATCATGTCCCAGGCTAGTTCATGATCACAGACGGTCCGCGTCGTTCCACAGAGGCGACGGCAGGCGTTTTTCACGGTTGCAAAAGCTTCAGGCATCAGGGAGTCAAGGGATTCGCCCTTCGCGACGCGCTGCTTGAATTCGAGCGTCTTGGCCTTGAGTTCGCTCTCCGGCAAGGACTGATAGGACAGCTCCAGTTGGTTGATCTTGTCGATGATAGGCTTTAATTGCTTGATCTGGCGCTCATTTTTGGTGCCGAAGATAGATTTGAGTAAAAAATTCATTGAGAGTCCTTGCTTCGCGTCTGATTGAAAATGATGTGTTGTGATTGAGGGCAGGGTGGAAAAGGCTAGTCGTCTTCGATTTCAACGATCTTACCGTCGAACAGTTTAAGAGCTTGTTTAAGGGCTGGATCATCGAGGGAGAAAGTCGCGCCTTTGGAGGCGGGTGGGGGAGGAGGGGGTTCGGCTGTGCGAATGGCGTGAAGCCTTTCGAGTATTTTTTCAAGCGAGACGGTCTGGACAATACGGGCACAACGGATGAGCGTCATCTCGATCAGCGTCCGGACAGAGAGTGCAAAGCGCAGACGCCCCTCCATCTCCGCGAGTTGATCAGCGACTTGCATGACGCGTCCCGCATCTGCAAGCTGAGCTTGTTCCATAAGTGTTTTGAGTTGCTCAGGCGTCGCATCCAAGTTCTTCATGGTTTCCGCACCCACATACTGGCAGACGAGCAGGTTACGGAAGTGTTCCATGAGTTCCACGGTGAGTCGGCGCATGTCCTTACCCGCGCTGTCAAAGGCGCTCACGAGCCTGAGGATCTCGGCCATGTCGGCTTTAAGGACGGCTGTGGCGAGTCCTTCGAGTGAACGGCGTGAGACGAGCCCAAAGACCGCCAGCACATCATCTTCGGTCAGGGCATCTCCCTTGAAGGAGATCAGCTGATCGAGTGCCGAGAGCGCATCGCGCATGCCGCCTTCAGCGCCACGCGCAACCGCGAGCAGGGCATCCTCGTCAATCGTGATACGTTCATAGTTGCAGATCGTGCGGAGGCGTTCGACAATGAGGGGTGTCTGAATGCGGCGAAGGTCAAAACGTTGACAACGCGAGATGATCGTCGGCAGCACCTTGTCGCCTTCAGTGGTGGCAAAGATGAACTTCACATGCGGTGGGGGTTCCTCCAGCGTCTTCAGGAGCGCATTGAAGGCTGCGGTCGAGAGCATGTGGACTTCATCGATGATGAAGATCTTGAACTTGGCGCGCGCCGGGGCGAATTGGACTTGATCGCGAAGGTCGCGAACTTGATCCACGCCATTGTTGGAGGCACCGTCGATTTCGATCACATCCAAGGCATTGCCCGCCGTGATCTCCTTGCAAAGGGAGCACTCGCAACAGGGGGTAGGGGTTGGCCCGTTCTCGCAATTTAAAGCCTTTGCAAAGATACGGGCCAAGGAGGTTTTGCCGATTCCACGGGGACCGACAAACAGGTACGCATGAGCGATGCGACTGACTTCAATCGCATTCTTCAGCGTGCGGGTCACATGTTCCTGCCCCACGACGTCCTCAAAGTGCTGAGGACGCCATTTTCGCGCGAGTACTTCGTAAGCCATTAGAAACGTCCCATGGCAGCGAACTTGTCATAGCGCTGCTGCAGCAACGTGTCGAGTTTGATCTTCTTCAATACAGCAAGGTTGTCGAGTACAGCCTTCTTGACTGCTGCGACCGCCTTTGCTGCATCCGTATGGGCCCCACCCTTAGGTTCGGGGATAATGTCATCAATAATCCCCAAGCTCTTCAGCGAACCCGCCGTGATCTTCAGCGTCTCAGCTGCCAGGGCCGCTTTTGTACCGTCGCGCCAGAGAATCGAAGCGCAACCTTCAGGGGAGATGACCGAGTAGACCGCGTTCTGGAGCATAAGGATCCGGTCGCCGACCGCAATGCCCAAGGCACCGCCGCTACCGCCTTCGCCCGTGATCACGATGACCATTTGGGTCTTTAAGGTCGCCATAAATTCCAAATTATGGGCGATCGCTTCTGCTTGTCCACGTGCCTCGGCTTCGCAACCAGGATAGGCTCCGGGGGTGTCCACGAGGGAGACGACGGGCAGATGATACTTTTCTGCCAGTTTCATGAGACGCTTGGCTTTGCGATAGCCCTCTGGGCTGGCCATGCCGAAGTTTGCCTCAATATTCTCCTCGATTCCACGACCCTTGCGGTGGCCCATCAGCATCACCTTTTCGCCGCCAATCGTGGCAAAGCCACCGATCAGGCTACGATCATCGCCAAAGAGGCGGTCGCCGTGCAATTCAACGAAATCTTCGCACATGAACGTGATGTAATCTGCGATATTGGGGCGCTCCGCATGACGGGCGATCTGCACAATGTCCCAGGCAGTCTGTTTAACTTCCTGAACGGTTTCCTGTTGTCCAACTGTTTTTTTAGCCATGATGAAATTCCTTTTTATTGATCAAAGCGATCGATTAACACGCGCCACTTGCATAGCGGAGGATCTTTGCGAGGAAAGCCTTCATCTCCTTGCGCGGGACGATGGCATCAATAAACCCGTGCGACTGGGTGTATTCCGCCGTTTGGAAATCATCGGGAAGCTTCTGTTTAATCGTCTGCTCGATCACGCGGCGACCTGCAAATCCGATGAGCGCCTTAGGCTCTGCGATGTTGAGATCCCCGACCATGGCGTAGCTTGCGGACACGCCACCCGTGGTGGGGTCGGTCAGGATCGAAATATAGGGTAGGCCAGCCTCTTTCAGGCGAGCGGTCGCGGCGCAGGTTTTAGCCATCTGCATGAGCGAGACGATGCCTTCGTGCATACGGGCGCCACCGGAGGCACTGACGATGATCAAGGCACGGCGAAGCTTGAGAGCCTCTTCCGCTGCGAGTAGGATGCGTTCCCCGGTGCCACTTCCCAAGCTGCCACCGAGAAATTTGAAATCCATGACAGCGAGGACCACTGGGATCTTCTCGATGGCCGCTGTACCGGTAAGAACAGCTTCGCCGATGCCAGTCTTTTCGACCGTGGCTTTAGCCTTGTCAGCATAAGCACCCGTGGAATCCTTAAACTTGAGGGGATCATTGGGTCCGACCTGAGCATTCAGCTCTTTAAAACTGCCTGCGTCTGTGATCAAGGCGACGCGCTCACGGCATCCCATTCGATCGTGATAATTGCAGCGGGGGCAGACTTTGTCAGTGGCTTTCCACTCAGCCTTTTCTACATAAGCCTTGCACGAAGGACAGACTGTCCAGACTGCTTCAGTGGGTACGCGCAGGGGGGCTTCTGCCGCTTTTTCAAACCATGCCATAATATTTTTCTCCTTAGCTATGCTAGAAGAGCAACGTCTGCTCCTCCATAAGGAGAATAATATAGCAGAAACCGACCATCCCTGACAAGTATTGGGCTAACTCTTTTTAGAAATTGATGCGCTCCTCTTCGATCACGAGGGGCTTGTTCTTGACCTGCGTCCAGATGGCACCGATATATTCGCCAATAATGCCGATAAAGATGAGCTGAACAGACGAGAAGAAAAAGACGCCAATGACCAACGGGGCCAGACCAACATTAAATTGATCCCAATAGAGTAATTTGTAGATAAAGTACACAATAGCGGCAATTAGGCTCAAGCCGGCAACCACAAAACCCATGAACGCGGCGAGGCGTAGGGGCAACTTGGTGTGGTTAACAAAGCCAGTCATGGCAATGTCATAGAGGGTGAAGAAGTTATTCTTTGTCTTACCGTGTTTGCGCGCAGCCTGAACAAAAGGGACTTCAATGCGCTTAAATCCAATCTCGCTGATGAGGCCTCTAAAATAGGGATAGGGCTCATGATATTTTTTTAACGCTTCAATAACCTTTCGGTCATAAAGGCCAAACCCCGTGAAGTTTTGAATTTGGTGAATTTCAGAGCAGGAGGCAAGCAGGTGATAATAGAATCGCCGAACGAGAAACATCACTGGATTTGCTTTAGTCTGGGGCTTTACCGCACAGACAACCCGATATCCCTCCTCCCATTTAAGAAGGAAGGTTTCAATCATCTCGGGTGGGTCTTGCAGGTCAGAACAGAGGATAACAATAGCATCACCTGAGGCCTGTAGAAGGGCATTGTAGGGCGAGCGGATATGTCCGAAGTTGTTTGCATTAAGAATAGCTTTGAACCGGGTGTCCTGAGAAGCAATTTCTCGGATGACCGAACGGCTGTTGTCTGTCGAGCAGTTGTCGGCCATGATGATCTCATAATCGTATTGCGGAAACTTCTTTAATACCGCCGTGACACGGGCATGGAATTCATGAAGGTTGCCCTCCTCGTTGAAACATCCTGAGACAATGGAGATTGTTTTCATAGGGAGTCCTTTTGCTGATGATATTTCAAGGTCTGTCGTATTGCCTCCTCGGCTACGATCGTCTGGACAAGGCCCAGTTCCCGTTGCGCTCGAGCGGTTGAAGGGATGTAACGCGACGGGAGGGCCTCGCTCTTAGGATGTTGGCGGACGATGATCTCATTTGTTGTGCCTGTGCATTGCTTGACGAGACTTGCGAGCTCGACGATCGACAACGTCTGTTCCGAACCGACATTATAAGCCCGTCCGTGTTCGCCCTGCAACAGAATTTTGAAGAGCCACGCCACTAAATCATCGGCAGAGAGATAAGAACGTAACGGTGTGCCATCACCATTGATGATGATGGGTTGATTGTTTAGGCAGTCGCGCATGAAATTACCGATGGCAAAGTGGAGGTCGAGCGGAAGATAGGGGCCCACAAAGGCGAAACAGCGAGGAAGAAGCGCGGTGAAGCCATACTTTTCACCTGCCTCGATACAGAGGTGTTCTGCAACTAACTTGCCCTTCCCATACGCAGTGACGGGGTTACAAGGGAAGGATTCTGGAATGTGGGAGACCTCGGGAGGTTGCACACCGTAGACCGCACCAGAGCTTGTGAGTAAGAGGCGTTTACATTCGCATTGTTTTGCGAAATCAAGGACATGACGTGTGCCATCGACGATTATCGAGAGCATTTCATCTGGATCTTCTGCCTCCAGCTTGGCGCTGGCGGGTGTTGCAGCATGGATGATGGTGTCGAATTTTTCGTTCGGGAAGTTAAAGGTGCGTATGTCCCCTTGGAGGAAGTACAGGTTTGCAATACGCTTAAAGTGAGGATTTGCAGCGAGAAAGGCGTTTGGGTCACGCGAGAGGACGGCGAGACGAGCAACATGAAATGTCCCCTCCAAGATACTTTGAAGGATCGATTTGCCGAAGAAGCCTGTCCCGCCGGTGAGTAAGAGTGACGCATCATGCATGGTGTACGCTTCCCTTCGTGATGTCAAGAATAGCGCCTGTATAGCCTGAAGAGAGGAGTGAGTGTCGGATCGCATCAGCATATAATACGGAGGTGATGATAACACAGGATTGGCTCTGCGGATATGTACTTAAGAAGGTCTGGCTATAAATGGGTAATCCCGCGAAGGTCCGGCCCTGATCCCCTTTGTCTCGGTCGATAATGCCCTTGACGGGCAAATGCTTAAAGACGCCTTTACGCAGCAGGCGACGCACGTAATAGCCCAGACCCCATAAGAAAACAGCCTCTGCGCGTATGTCAGACAGGGCTGAATAGTCGTCGGCCTGGGACGAGTGCTGGCAGTAATCGATCAGCGACCCAGCGTCTGGGTCGTCAGCATGCGTAGCAGGGCTCAAAAGAGGTGCGGCGCTGCACAGGATGCTGAGGCCATGGTTCTTCTTGCCTTCAGCAATCGCGGTTTCTTCATAGTGCGCGAAGCTCAGGAGTGACCACGCGGATTGAGGTATTGCACAGAGGCGTTGCAAAGAAGCCTGTGTAAAATGGTTGATATGTTCTCGATCAAAATAATAGTATGCCGCAACGCTGTTCAGAACGTAACAGGACGCATCGGGAACATCGGCATACAAGAGGGCGCCTGGTCGGCAAAGGCTTTTCATTTTTTGCATGAAGCCTGCGAGGTCGTAGATATGCTCCAAGACTTGGCAACACAAAATACAATCAAACTGTTCGCCGTGCGCAAGAGCGTCTTCCATGTCTGCATACGCTGGGATGTCTTGCTGAGCAAGAACAGCCCGGCAGGAAGCCGAAGGTTCAACAGCAACCACATGCGGATATCCGAGTTGGCGAAGCGTCCTGAGCAAGCCGCCTTTGCCAGAACCGAGGTCAAGGATTCGGGAAGAGGGTTTTAGATAAGGAGAGAGGAGTGAGGTGATGCGCTCCCAGCGCTTGAGATCGATGGGCTCCGAACCGCCACTTCCCCCTGTCTGGGCGTGAGCGTACTTTTCAAGTCCTTGGTAGTATTGATCAATCAGGGGTTGCGAGACCGAAATGTCATCGAAACAGAACTGGCAGTGTGCACATAAGACCACCGAGAAGTCATTCGGAAGGAGGTCGTCCACTGCAGGTTCAAATTCAATCCGAACGAGGGAGTAACCCATTGCGCACTGACAGAGGGGACAGTGACGCACGAGCGGCACAAGACTGTGAGGGGTGGCATCTGTTGTCCTGAGGGTAGGGCTCATGATTTGGGGATTGCATACAGAACGGTGTCAAATGTATGTTCTCCATGGGATCTGAGGTAGAAGTCTACAGGGTAGTCCCAGGAGGCTAAAAGGAGAGGGAGCAAGAAGAGGTCGGCTGGTTTGTGATAGACGCAGAGGGCCAACATGGGGCGGTCGCGTTCAAGGAGCTTTTTTAACCCGCGCAGGACTTCTTCTTCAAAGCCTTCGACATCGATCTTGATGTAGGTGGGCTGGCTCTGGTGAAGAACCGCGTCGATAGGGACGATGGGTGTCTGTACGGTTGTTTTTGCCGGGGCAAGCGAGACTTTTGCGGCTTCGCTGCCGTCTGACACGAAGGAGACGGTGTTGCACTGCTGTCCGACACCGCAGGGAAATAGACAGGTGACCCCTGTGCTGAAGGGACCCTCTGTTTCGACACGATGCGTCAAAGCGCGAAAGTTGTTTATGTCAGGCTCAAAGGCGAAGATGCTCTCGAAGAGGCCCTTCTGTTGACGAAGTGCAGACAACGTATCACCATCAAAAGCACCGATGTCCACAAAGCGATACGGGGGAGGACGGAGCGGAAGGTCTTCTGGCATGTATTGCAGGTGAGGCGTCGGCTCTGGTAGCTCGTCCGCTCCCGTGAGGCGCAGACGTAACAACGCGCAATAGAGTAGGCGACTCTTCTCATCAGCCCATAACCGGCTGGCGGCTTCTATCGCTGCGCCATGCCCCTGATAGAACGAGGGATCTGTTAGCCAGTAGAGGTCTGGAAAGCCTTTAGGATCGCTGATATAATACTGTTCAAGGCTATACACAATCGCGAAGCCTTGCGCATGGAGGGTGTTTGCGATGTCGCGATAACGGGCGCTACGCTCTCTGTTGAAAACGGCGACAATGACGGGCATCTGGGTCAGGTGAGTAGCCTCTGCCGGTAGAAGAACAGGCGTCCCCTCGCGGGTCATACCAGGGGTTGCGCCGCGATCGAGGAAGGCCACAACGTCAATTTTCTTTGCGCGCAACGTCTGGGCGAGAAGCTGGCCTGTGTACCCAGCACCATAGATGACAACAGTGGTCAGTACAGGAACAGGACGAGGATTTTGCAGGTTAAGAAGGTCGGCGATGCAGGGTGTCATTGCACACCTCTCTTTCTGGCGCGTATCCATGAATGTAAGGCATCTGTGGTCTCAACAATGGTATCTGGTTTCGCGGCTTTCAAATGATCCAGCGAATCATAGCCCCAGGTTACAGCGACACTTGAAAGTTGGGTGGCATGGGCGGTGAGGACATCAGACGCATAGTCTCCGATCAAGACGCTAGGGTTCTGTAAGGCCTCTTGATCTTTTAATACGAGTTGGATGAGCTCTGTTTTCGATAAGCAGGGTTGTCCGAAGCGATCAGGCGTAAGCACCTCCACAAAGAAAGATCCCCAGCCAAACTTTTTTACAAGGCGTTGCGTTGGCAAATAGACCTTGTTGGTCGCAATATACAGATCGCACGACAACGCCAGTTCAGCAAGAAGGTCGCTTATTCCAGGATAAGGAACTGTCTGCGGATAGTCGGAGGTGTCATATAACCCTCGAAAGGTCTGTATAACCCGTCCTCGCTCAGTTTCCGAAGCGGTTGGATACAGGTTGTGAAGAAGAACATCCAGTGGGGGGCCGATTGGTAACGTGCGTTGTTCCTCGCTTATTGGGAAGCCATGAGCAGCGAGGGCTTTTTCGAGACAATCCTTTATATCTGCGGCGGTATCTAGCAACGTGCCGTCTAGGTCAAAAAAAAGCCTTAGCCAGTGGCGATCATGATTCTTCATAGATGTTCTCGCGTAGCTCGGTGGTGGGGAGAAAGGGATACATATCCTCAAGCGAAGGCGAGACAAGTTGTCCATCCGGAAGGCATCTAGAGGAGAGCTTCGGCAAGAACAGATAGCCAGGCGTCAGCACGACCTCACAAAACACAGGGCCCGGTTTTTCCAGCGCTACTCGAATGTTGCGTTCAAGGCCATCGTGGGAGTCAATACGTTGATAAGGTAGACCAAAGGCCTCGACGACATTTTTCCAGTTTGGAAAGGAGACTCCAGATTGCGCATCACAGCCTGTGTGGCGCAGGTTAAAGAAATGGTCCTGGGTCTGCCGAATGGAACTATACTCACCATTGCTGTAGAGAAAGAGTTTCACAGGGAGTTGATAATGAACCAAGGTTTGCAACTCTTGAAGATTCATCATCAGGCTGCCATCACCTTCAAGGCATACGCACAGTCCCTTGCATGCACAAGCAGCACCGATTGATGCGGGCAAGCCATATCCCATGGCCGCACACCCTGAATTGGCAAACAGCCGCTGACCTTTTTTAATGATACCTGCTTGAAACAAGGCGATACTGGGTGTTGCATTTGTACAGGTGAGCGTAGTGGTTTCGGGCAAAAGCCGTGTTAAGGTTTCGGTGAACACGTAGGGCTGTACCCCCTTGGCCACGTGATGATATTCTGGCAATACGGTCGGGTAACGTTGTTTCCTCTCAATAAGCCAGGCAAGCCAGTGTGGCCAACGCGCAGGCTCCTGAGTCGGAAGCAGTTCCAGAAGGCCCGTGAGGAAGGTGCGAATATCCATGCACACCGGATGCGTGACCCGCAAGGTTGGTTTCTTTAACTCGGCAGGGTCAATATCAACCATGACAAACGTCTGGGCTTTTTTTGCAAAATTCTCCCAGTTATAACTGATTTGTCGGATGTTGTTCCGTGAACCTAGGCAGAGAATAAAGTCGGCATTTTGCAAGGCGATATTTCCTGCGCGAGTGCCGATGGTTCCGATACGCCCGATGGAACAGGGGTGCTCTGTGGGGATGAGGTCAAATCCTCCAAAGGTAGAGAGGACAGGGCAGTTTATGCGTTCAACCAGTTCTTTAAATTGAGCAATGCCTTCGGAAAGGCGGATGCCGTGGCCTGCGATGATGACGGGCGCACGAGCTTTCAAGAGCAGCGCGGCTATCTCCTGCAGGGACGCACGATTAGATGAAAGGCTACACGTGTTCTCTTCCACAGGTGGCACATAACCTTGGAGCGTAGAAGGATCGATTTCCATGGATTGCACGTTGATGGGGATATCTAGCCAGACAGGTCCTTTTCGTCCAGATAAAGCAAGCGCAATCGCCTTTTCGAGTTCAAAACGAATTTGAAGCGGATCTGTGACGGTGAGGGCATACTTGGTCACAGGCTTTACAATATCAACGATATTGATCTCTTGATCGCCGAGTTGTCGCAACTCTAAATGAGGACAGGAGTCAATGGTTGTCGAATACTTGACTTGTCCTGACAAGTAAAGAACAGGGATGGAGTCTAGCCATTGGCCAATGACACCTGTCAACGTGTTTGTCCCCCCAGGGCCTGTCGTGACACTGACAACCGCGAGTTGCCCCGTTGTTCGTGCATACCCTTCTGCGGCGATGGCACACGCTTGCTCGT
Organism: Akkermansia muciniphila; assembly: GCA_945870145.1. GTDB lineage: Bacteria > Verrucomicrobiota > Kiritimatiellia > RFP12 > UBA1067 > CAIZQW01. The sequence goes on along the minus strand of CAMBQV010000021.1, from coordinate 16,947 downwards.
GATGGTTACAGATGTATCGTATGCGCTGTTCTTTACCGAGACCATCGTTCAGGAACATGGCTCCTCCACCGGAGACCATGAAGACATCTTTTATGCCGTGGTCGGCAAGATAATTAAAAACGTAATCCGCTACCCGCATGGCGTATGATATCCTCTATTCGCTAATGGCTGCTGAGTGAGCATGGTATTTAATGAGCTGTTGAACCAAGTCTGTTTTCAGTCGGGTCAGTTCATAGCCAGCGTTAAATCCTGAGCGCTCAAGGTACGACTCCGTGGGAACGTTGCCATCATGCCATTTCCCACCAAAGCCAAGAAGTGTGGTGTCGGTGAACTTGACCCCATGGGCAAGTGCTACATCTAAGAGCATCTTGGCAGAGCCATTTTTGTTATGGAGATGAATGCCAGCCTCGACACCTTCCGTTCGACAAAGTTCGATAACATCGCCCACGTATTTTGAGGTGAAGATGCTCTCCGTGTCTGCGAAATAGATGACGGGAATCCCCATTTTCTTTGCAAAACGGGCAAACTCACTATTCAGTTCCAAGGTATTACGGCCAGCACTAGTAAAGTTGATCCATGTTTCATATCCCAGCTTTTGGATTTCCTCCACGTGTTGTGCCAAGTTATCCAGCTTGGTCTCTGGGGATCGCGTCAAAATACGAATGGCATCAATGGGAGATTCTGCAGCAGGTAACAATTTTGCGAGCGGACGTTGGATATCGCGCATGGCAGATAACTTCATGATATTTTTGGTGCTCCCCAAAACCTCTTGGATTTCGGCATTGGAGGCACTGCAATAACGGCAAATTCCGCGATTCGGATCGGCTTCAGGATTGTGAAAGAAGCCGAGCTCCAAATAATCGTAGCCAGCCGATTCCACGAAGCGATAATAGGCCCGCAGGAACGAGGTGTCAAAATGCCAGCCCGTCTGATAGCCAACCTCTCGAATGGTGCAGTCAAACAATGTTACCCCGTTAATCATAGGATTCTCCTTTAATTCAGCACACGGTTTTTATAAGAAAAATATATCAGATTCTCTTGATAACGCCAATCATATAATCCAATTTCTCCGGTGTCATCCCCGGGTAGACGCCGATCCAGAGACTCTGGTTCATGATGGTGTCGGTGTTGACCAAGGGAGCGGCAATACGGTAGTCGGTTCCCGCTTGAAGGGTCTCGAAACAGGGATGGCGCGTGAGGTTGCCTGCAAAGAGGTTGCGGGTTTGTATCTTGTTTTTTTCCAGATACTCCGCAAGCCCGTTGCGTGTCACGGGTGCGTTTGGTGACAGGGTCATGAGAAATCCGAACCACGAGGGGTCGGCTTCAGGCAGTGCCTTCTGAATGCGAAGCCACGGAGTGTCCTTCACGTCGTCAAGAAGAGCGGCGTAGTTGGCCTTGCGTTTCTGGACGAAGGAGGGGAGTTTCTCGAGCTGGGCGCAACCGATGGCTGCTTGCAGATCGGTGGCTTTCAGATTGTAACCGAAATGGCTGTAGACATACTTATGGTCATAACCGAACGGCAGTGTTCCAAACTGGCCTGTGAAGCGGCAGTCACACGTATTGTCCTTGCCACTGTCGCACCAGCAGTCGCGCCCCCAGTCGCGCATGGAGAGCATGATTTTATTGAGCAGTGGATTGCTGGTGTAGACGGCTCCGCCTTCGCCCATGGTCATATGATGCGGGGGATAGAAGCTGGAGGTGCCGATATCACCAAAGGTGCCTGTGAGTTGGCCGTGGATACGCGAACCTAGGGCGTCGCAGTTGTCCTCGATGAGCCAGAGATTATGCTTCTGGCAGAAGGCTTTTATTGCTTGGACGTCAAACGGGTTCCCCAGCGTATGGGCCAGCATGACGGCTTTTGTCTTGGGCGAGAGAGCTTGTTCGAGTTGAGAGACATCAGCATTGGCGGTGTCGAGTTCAACATCAATAAAGACAGGTACAGCCCCATATTGGAGGATCGGCGCGACGGTTGTGGGAAAGCCACACGCGACGGTGATAACTTCGTCGCCGCGCAGGATCTGGCGTTCTTTGAGCAGGGGAGAGGTCAGCGCCATGAAGGCGAGCAGATTGGCGGAAGAGCCTGAGTTGACGAGTAAGGCCCAGCGCAGGCCCAAATAGTCGGCAAGTTTCTTCTCGAAGGTGCGCGAATAGTCACCGTAGGTCAGCCAGAAGTCGAGCGAGGCGTCTACCAAGTTTGTCATCTCGCGCGCATCAAAACGACGGCCAGCGTAGTTCACCCGCGTCTCGCCCGGGACAAAGGGCGCGTCCTGTTGCGGCGCGTGAACGAGCTGATAATACTCAGCCACTTTCTGGAGGATGTCTGCTTTAAGTGTTTCTTTAGCATTCATTTTTTTTAGCATCCGAAAGGAACGAAAAATTCGAAAGAGTTGTATTCAAAATTCGATCAATGCCCACTTTAGGGTAAGAAGAAAAATTTACCAATAAGCCTAATTGAAAATGAGAGGCATGTAAATAATTAATAATTTGCGCTTTATGCTCATCAGCGACTATCTTTACAGCCTTGAGTTCAATGATTATTTTATTGTAACAAACAAAGTCAGGTATGTATTTTTGTTTTAGTGGTTCTCCTTTATAATGCAAGGGGAGTTCTTCTTGGGCTTTGAAAGGAATCCCTTGTAGTAAAAATTCCTTCTCTAGGCACTCTTGATATACGGCTTCTAAGAAACCAGGCCCCATGGTTTTATATACTTCAAATATTGCACCTTGGATGGCAAAACACTCTTCTTTATATAAGATGATACTCATGTTTAGACATCTTTCGATATTTTCGTATTTTTCGGATGCTGTTCAATAAAGCTATCGATATCTGATAAACAGAGCTGCAAAGGGGAGTCGGTTTTCATCTGCTTGTACCAGTGAGCGGTGCGCTGAATCATCTCTTCGAACGACCAGGTCGGGTGCCAGTCTAGGCTTTTTTTCGCCTTGTCAATCTTGAGACGGAGAATCCCTGCTTCATGAAGATGATAAGGGGAGCTGATGTCCTCCCACTTCCCAGATCCCCACACGTTAATAAGCAGGTCTACTAATTCGCCAACGGTTCGTTCGCTTTCCTTTTCGGGTCCGAAATTCCAGCCTTCACACCACTGAGGGGAGGGAGCGGAGATCATCTTTTCTGCCAAGGTCAGGTAGCCAGAGAGCGGTTCCAGTACGTGTTGCCAGGGTCGAATGGCCTGTGGGTTTCTGACCTTGAGTGTTTCTCCTGACTGAATCGCCTTCACTAAATCGACAACAATGCGGTCCGTAGCGAAGTCGCCACCCCCGATGACATTGCCCGCGCGAGCAGAGGCGAGTTGGACACCATGCTTTTGAAGTGTTTCTGGGTTGAAAAAAGCACTGCGGTAGGAAGCGATCAGGATCTCCGCAGCGCCCTTGCTGGCGCTGTAGGGGTCATAACCTCCCATGGGATCCTCCTCCGAATAGCCCTCTTCGCGTTCGCGATTCTCATAACATTTGTCCGTGGTGATACAAATCACCGCGCAGGGCTTTTCAGAAATGCGCACCGCATCCAATAGACTGGCTGTGCCCATGACATTGACCTCGAAGGTCTCAAAGGGTTCTAGATAACTGGCTCGGACGAGGGGTTGCGCAGCAAGGTGGAAGATTACCTCGGGTTGGCATGCGAGGAGGGCGTTCTTCATCTGTTCACGGTCACGTATATCGGCGATCCACTCTCCTGCAAGAAGTTTTTGAACGTTGGAGAGTTCATAATTGGAAGGGGTTGTGGGCGGTGGCAGGGAATAGCCATAGACTTTCGCGCCGAGGCCATGGAGCCAGAGCGTCAGCCAGCTTCCTTTGAAGCCCGTGTGCCCGGTAATCAATACCCGCTTGCCTTTGAAAATATCGAATTTCATTTTTCCCACACCTTCCACGGGGCATTGCCTTTTTCCCAGTGGTTTTCGAGGTTGATCTTGTCGCGTAGCGTATCCATGGCAGCCCAGAAGCCCCGATGTTCATATGCAGCCAGTTCATTGTCTTTCACGATCAGAGGGAGAGTGTGGCCCTCCCAGTTTGTAACGTCATCCTCGATGTAATCTATAGCCTTGGGGTTCACCACGAAGAAACCGCCATTGATCCACGCGCCGTCCCCCAATGGTTTTTCTTGAAAGGCCGTGACCACGCCAGAGTCATTCATCTCCACTGCGCCATAGCGTCCAGGGGGCTGCACGGCCGTGAGGGTCACCAGCTTTTTGCTTTTTTTATGGAAGGCGGTCAGCTCCTTGATGTCAATATCCGCGACACCGTCTCCATAGGTGAAGTGGAAGGGTTCATCCTCTAGATAGTCCGCGACGCGCTTGAGGCGTCCGCCGGTCAGTGAATTCATTCCCGTATCCACGAGGGTCACACGCCAGTCCTCGCTATTTTGCTGATGGACGATCATCTTGTCCCGCTTCATGTCGAAGGTGACATCAGAGGTATAAAGGGCGTAATTCTTAAAGAAATCTTTAATGACGTCACCCTTATAACCGAGGCAGATAATGAAGTCATTAATGCCTTGCGCGTGATAGATCTTCATGATGTGCCAGAGAATAGGATACCCACCGATCTCAATCATGGGTTTTGGTTTCAGATGGGATTCCTCTGAAATACGTGTTCCCAAACCACCTGCCAAGATTACAGCCTTCATAGGGGAGTCTCCTTTGACTTGTACGCATAATAACAAATGAGTGAGAGAATGGAAAGAAAACCGAAGCACGAGAGGAGAATACTCCAGTGAATGATCTTCGAGTGATAGCGGAAGACGATGGTGTGAGATCCTGGGGGGACAAGGACTCCGCGGTGCATCATGTTGACCCGGAATATCGGGGCTGTTTTTCCATTGATGGTGGCCTCCCAACCAGGGTAATAGGTGTCTGCGAGCACGAGAAGGGATCCCTCTTTAGTGAGCGCTTTTAGAACGATTTGCGTGGCTCGGTCACGGGTGAAGGTTACAGAGTCCTCTGTGATAGAATGGTCTGGCCTTTTTTTCCAAGTGGCTAGTGTTTCATGGATAGTCTTGAGATCCTGTTGGGTGTGTAGAAGGGTGGTCTGTGTGGGGTCGAGTCGTCCAGCCACGCTTTCTTGTTTAATCTCCTGAATTGTGGATAAGCACTGGAGCTGTTTTGCGAAACGAGCTCGCGGCAGAGGATTTGGAAGCTGATACAGGTAAGAGACGAGAGAGGTTTTACCTTTGTCGATCAGAAAGGGGAGGTCATTCGTCTTTGCGGGGAAAGTGAGAAGGATCCATTTAACAGAAAGCGCTTCCAGCCATTGATAATAGGCTTTCATTTTCTGCTCGGATCGAAGTTCCACGAGGAGGCCGTAGCGGTTGTGGTCGCCGATGAGGTCCACTACCCAGCGAGGGGAGATGCCAGCATAAGCTGTGAGGGAGGGAACCCCCTGGAGAAGATTCGAGTTGGGCTGAACCAGATTTCGCTGAAGGAAGTAAGGGGTCAGATCGCTAGCCCATCCCTTAGCGAAGAAAAACATCTTTTGGTGATTCCAGAGTGCATCCGGGGAATAGTTTCTCCCAGGTTCTTGCTTCATAATCTTTGTGGCTTCTGTGGCTGTGAGCCAAGCTTGGCTATCAGCCATCGGGTTCTGGCGTTGATTATGATAGACGAGATCGACCATGGCAAAGATGACCAGTAACAAACCGATGAAGAGGCGGTTTCGTGTAGTTGCCGTCGGGGGGAGAAGGTCGGAGAGCTTGACCTGTAGCCATGTCAGGCCAAGACCTCCTAGCAGACAGATCGACAGAACCGTGACAAAGAGGAATCGTGTGGGAAAACGAAAGGAAGAAAACCCCGGGATCGTGTGGAATGCGATTTCATATAAGGGGAGCAGAGGAGTGAGAACCATGCAGAACGAGAGAACCCCTACAAAACTCCAGAACAGGGTATGACTTGTCATTGCCTGTCGGGGTTTAAGACCTTGCTTTTCTTTCACAAAATGTACCAAAGCCATGCCGATTGCGATAAAGGCTAGCAATAGGGTTAGCATTCCTGCATAACCATAAACCTCCCAAAACAGTGCCTCTTTACTGAAAGTAAAGGTGATGTTAGAGATGTCACCATAGAAGTAGGGAGAAAAAAAGGTCAGCATAAATGCGGGAGGATAGGGGGAGGCGAGGGCAGCTTCAAGCGAGAGTCCTCCTGCCCGATCGGAGAAGGTTCCTAGTTCCCAGAGGGGTAACAACGAAGTCATCCCCATAAGCGTTCCGAGGAGTGTCGCAATGCCGAGGCTCAAGACGAGGGTTGTACCTGTAGCACAAAGGAGCCTTATTGGACGGATCTGAAGGATGCCGAGAAGCCGCCAGAGGATCAATAAGCCATAAAAGAGTCCACAGATGTAGGCAGTCTGAGGAAATCCTGCTTGAACCTGCATACCGAAGCAGAGTGCGAAGAGCATCACCCAAAAGAGGGTTCTAGTCTTTGGGGTTTGAGGTATTTCGGCATTGGTTTTAAAACTAAGCAGGGCTCGATCCAGACAAAAGAGTGCATAGGGAAAGAAAGCCACGGTGCCGATGATGCCAAGGTGACGCATTTGGCAGACAAAGAATCCAGACCACGCAAACGAAAAGCCAGAGAGAAAGGCTCCAAAGCGTGAGGCGCCCAGATGTCTTGCCAACACATAGGTTCCTGTGGAGGTAATAATCAGAAGTATGCCATACAAGAGACCGAGTGCGAGGGCCGGGGGGAAGAGTGAAAAAAGGAACATGGAGAGCGGGTCGACCGATAAAGGAGTACCGGTCATGATATTGGGCGTCCAGAAGGGAAGTTCGCCCGAAGCGATCAACCTTCCAGCTTCAACGCGTGCAGGGAATTCGCCATCAGCAATGTCAGAAATGAAGACATCTGAAGGTATAGGAATCTCCTGGCCTAGAATAAGGCGGTGATAAGGCGCAAGTACAGCAACGCACAAGGCAGTCAAAATGCAGAGATGTTTAAGCGATTCTTTCATAAAAAGGATCAACTTGTCTACCGTTCAGGTTGTTTTTCGGCTAAAGGGTCTGGCTGGTAGAACCAGAGCGCTAAGGAGGCATGATCGCCATAGAGTGTGATACGAGGATTAGGTTGCGTGATGGCCTTTGCCGGAATCTCAAAACTAATCTCCGAGAAAACATCTTTCTCCTCTCTAATAGGAATTTCAAAATAACAAGCCTCCTTTTCGTCAACATGAACGCGCAGTTTAAGAGGCGAGTTAAATCCGAAGCTATAGGAGCCTAGACTGGATCGATTACGTAACTGGAGATTCAAGGTGCCTGTTGTTCGTAAGAGAACCTTGAGGCGTTGCCTAGGGGCACAATGAATCGTCATGCTTTCACTTCCGATAATGGCACGTCCAGCCTCGGCAATCAGGTTGGTGCCACATATCCCAGAGAGGAGTAGGGGAGCATAACGAACCTTGTAGAAACGACTAAAAGAGGAGTAGTCACAACGTTTCTCGTCCTTGAGGTATCCGACATCAAGACGGTCGACCTCCCGCCATCCGCGGAGAACTGAAAAAGAAGTTTTTTCGAGAGGATTGATGCTACGTTTAAGGACCGACCACTCTGCCTTGGCAAGGAAACGGTCATCGAGCGTGAGCGGGGTCTTTGAGGTGTAAAAAATGTTTGTTTTGGTGCCGATGAACGTGGTGATGAGGGGTTCAAGTAGCCAGTAGTCAAACTGATACTCCTTATGGTGTTTGATCAGCTCGAAGTTGACGGCAATTTCAGGATCAGGGATGAGAAAATCAGGCGAGTAGAGGCCATTGAGATGCATCAGCCGATGGCCATGTATGTTGTAAGCTGGGGCATAGAGACTTCCCAGACTAGCCTTTTCGGGCAAAAGCGTGCTCATGGTATTTAGGGCTTTATACTCTTGATTAGAGACATGGCTGTTTAAATCAAAACAGCAGAGCATCCACACCGCCGTGATACTCTGATAACCGAGCAATACCCACAAGGGGAGCGACCTAAAGCGGGGTGCAGCCTCGATCTTTCGGGTGAGCCAGGTGGCCCCCTCGGCTATATAGATCAGCCAGAGCGGTAAAATCCAAGCCAAGTAACGGTCTAGATTGGTGTTTTGCCAGCCACTGGTGGCAATACCACCGAGGGCGATTAGGATGCCAGATAGCCACCAGAGCTCTCGCCAAGAGCTCTTATGAAGCCAGGGGCGGCGCCAGATGCCGATCCAGGCAAAGAGCGCACCAAAAAGAGGTATGAAAAAGAATTCTCGGGGGGCCACTTCAGGGATACCCAGAAAGAATTCACGAAGCATCCGTATGGCATCCTTGGAGCTTAATAAGATCGCCGGAAGGAATTCGAATTGCTTGAAGTAACCTTTGTAAATGATGGAATGAAATTGGGCATCCCCCGTCAGCCACAGATTGAAAAGGGGTACACCAAGGGCAGAGAGGCCCCCGAGGAGTCCAGTAAGCCACTCGCCTTTTGATGCAGACTCTTTCCAGAATAGCCGACGCACGAGCAATAAGAGTGGAAAGAAAAACGCGAGGATGCTTCCTTCGGGTCTGCACCAGGGTGCTATAACCAAGAGCACAGCAAACGTTCGTAGACGTCCAGCTAGGAATGTAGCAAAGAGGGCAGCACTGATGGCCATAAAGAAGCCCGTGTCCGACTGGCTAAACGCGCTGATGGCAGCTTGGCCGTTGAGAGCCAGGAGAAGCCCTGCAACGCCTCGTGCAAGAGGGGTTTGGCAGAGGCGGATCGCGATGACACCCCAAGAGAGGATAAAAATGAGGAAGAGTACGGCATTCAAGGCAAACCCAGCTGTAATGAGATTGTCACCCGTGGCGCCGAGGGCGTAGGGGATTGCCAAGAGAAAGGGGTAGAGGTGGGAGGTGGTTCCGGTTGAGGGCTTATCGCCAGGGGAGAAGATGAAAGGTTGGCCCTCAACGATCTGACGAGCGGCTTGACAGTAGAGGATGGTATCAGGCTGGGGCATGGCGATGTGATTATCAGGGGAGGCCATGGCTCCGACAAAGTAGTAGGCACCTATTTGAATCAGTCCACAAAAGAGCATAAGCTTTAAGAGCTCTGAAGGTGACAGAAGAAAGATCTTGTTAAGATTTGTTTTCATGGTGTAGAAATATAGCAAAAGATGTGACGAAAAGGAATAATCGTTTTGTTTTCATTTTTTGCTCTAAAAAGCATTTTTCAAATTGCACTGCTCGCAACAATGTCCTATATTAATAAATTGTGCCTAATGAACCCCATAAAGTAATGTCCTTGCGTCCGATTACCCACGCCTCGGCTACCAAGTTGGTTATCCTTCCTCCTGAACCACGAGAGGGGAAGAAGTCGGGAATTCTCTATGAGCGTATCGAGCAGGTCAGTTGTCAGCATTGTGGTGCTATTGTGTCTGTAGGGGCGGCACGTCCCCTCTCCTTTATTCCTTGTCCGGAGTGTTCGGGTAAGGTCTTTGTGCCTGCGCGCTTAGCTAATTTTCTCTTTCAAGGGCCTGTTGGAGAGGGGGAGATGGGGTCTATCTATCGGGCGACGGATGAGACCATCAGGCGTGAAGTGGCGATCAAGCTTTTGAGAGGGTCTTATGCGGGTGATCCGGAATCCTGCGAGCGTTTGCGCCAGGAGGCTTGTGCGCTCGGTAAGGTAAACCATTCACGTGTTGCTCAAGTCTATTCATTAAACTTTTCGAATGGCCATCCCTATTTGGTCATGGAACTTGTGACTGGGGAGGACTTTGAGAAGAAGCTCCAGCAAGAGGGGCATCTTGATGAACGCGTTGTCTTGCGGATGGCAGGGGATGTTGCAGAGGGGTTGGCTGCCTTAAATCGCGAAGGGCTCGTTCACAGTGATATTAAGCCTGGAAACATTGTCATGGATCGGGATGGCAATTCTAAGCTGGTGGATTTTGGTCTGACCGGGATGTCAAGGTATGACAGCAACCACAAATTAATGGGGACGCCTGATTATATTGCTCCTGAGCTTATTCGGGGAGGAAAGGATACACCCAGTAGCGACATGTTCAGCTTGGGGGCGACGCTTTACCACTTGCTTTCGGGGCGTCCTCCCACATTGGGCGAGACGCCTTCCGATGTGGTTAAAGCTCGTGTGGAGAAGATTCCTATACCCCCCTTGCAGGATGTTGCTTCTTATGTTTCTCAGGCGACCTGTCGGATGGTGATGAAGATGCTTGAGTATGTGCCAGAGGAGCGCCTCCAAAATAGTGATATTTTAGCGTATGAAGTTGAGGAGGCCGTCAAGCAGTTGGATATTACTGCTCGTGATACGGATGCTTTTAGTTCGGAATTAGGGAATGAGTCCAGCTTTTCGCCAGAGGAGAAGGCGTTGGTTAAGGTGGAGAACGAGGAGAAGGTGGTTGATCGCGTAGGGATTAGCGCTGACTATTTTGCGGACCCCGTCCTGCCGCTTGAGGTGTTAAAGCCGAAGGAAGAGGTCAAACCTCAAAGCCCCTCAAAGGTTGGAAGATTGATCTTCTTGTTTCTCTTGTTGCTTGTTGCAGGGGTTGCGATTCTGGTTCAGTTTCCGCCTTATGACAAGATATGGGCCTCTTATTGCGTGAAGACATCCGCGTACGTCAATGAGTTGGCAGCGCGAAATCCGGCGGTGGATACGGTCTTAAGGTGGTGCAAAGAAAAAATAGGTGTCGGTAGCGATTTTGTGAATACTCAATTGGGGCGGGTGGATACTCAATCTGTGATTTTAGTTCCACCTCTTTCCGATTTTGTTGTTGAGGAAAAAGCAGCATGGATGATCACTAATGTTGGTAACCAGCCCAAACGTGGAAGCGCGCTGCAGAAGGACGGGGCATTGATGATTCAACTGCCAGGGGTCACGGTTGATCAGTTTTCCACCTGGAGGGTTGGGTATGACCATGCTCGCTTTATCTGGACCAAGGTTGCGACAGACACTTATGCTTTTTCAGGAAGAATCCTCTCTGCGGCCAATCAAAATCCTCAAGATGTGACAGGTTTGCAGGTGAAAGAGGCGGATGCTTCAACTAACGCGTGGGTTCTGTTTGGAATATCGGGGGGCAATGAACTCTTTTTGCAAGTGAGAAGTTCTGATAAGAAGATGGCGCTGATCCGGAGCGAGAAGACAATGAGCCAACAGCCCTATCTGATGCTCATTCGCAGGGGCCCTGATTTTGAGGCCCTTCACTCGGTTGATGGCAAAACGTGGACATCCTTTGGAAAAGGCGTATTGAAATTGCCAACAAATCATGTCGCGGGCTTCGCCATCTCAACCGTTTCTCCCGATACGACCACGACCGTCAAGTTTGATGCGATGCGCCTTGTGTTACCCAAATGAGACAGAAAGGTGGCTTTCGAGTAAATCGCAGTTGCAATCCGTAGGAATGAAGGGGTATAATTAAAAGTCTTATTAGCATAACTCTATGAAATGGACACCCAAAGAGAGTTTTTGGAAAAGTGCACGAGTTCGTCTGGGCTTGTTCATTCTGCTTTCGCTTGCTTGTTTACTGATCACCCTTGATCAGGGGTGCCGACTTGGTCTGATCGCGCAAGACACCTCAGTATGGACCATTGTCGTCACTTCGGTTGCGGGGATGGGGATGTTACTGATGATCCTCATCTTCAGTTTTCAAGTCAGAACGATCTTTGCCCCTTTGATCCAGGTTGCTGAGGATATTAAGAAGGCGTTAGACGGATACGATCATCCTAATGCTACTTCAGGGAAGGAGTTGCAGAAAAAGGACGAGTTTGGACAGCTTGTCCATAGCGTGAATGAGATGGTTTCCAATCTTTCAGAGCGGACCCAGGAGCTCAAAGAGGAGAAAAAACATCAACTCGCCCTTCTCGCTAGCATCCCCGATTGCGTTTGTCTCTTTGACCAAGAGGCACGATTGACCAAAGTGTATAAACAACCAGACTTGGTCTTGCCCCTGCGTGGCCTGCATGTGGGAGATCCTTTAAAGGAGCCTTTTTTCCTCGGCCCTGATGGCAAGCAACTCCAGTTGGTTGTTCAGAAGGCGTTCACGAACGGAAAACCTCAGTTGGCGTTTATCTCCATGCGCGAGACGACTCAATCGTTTCGTCATTTCGAGGTCAAGGCCTGTAAAATCAACGACCAAGAGGCTTTGGTCGTCTTTAAGGATATTTCGAGGGATAAACGAGAGAACGACTTTAAGAAGCAGGCCGAGGGACATCTTGTCCGTGTTGAGAAGATCGAGAGCCTAGGGACCTTGGCGGCGGGCATTGCTCATGATGTAAACAGCATGTTGACGGTGATTCGAAACACATTAGAGGTGACATGGCAGAATCCATTGCAGAGCGAGATTGAGGCCATAAAAACCATTCTTCAAGCAGCCGAGAAGGGGACCCAGTTGACGCATGAGCTGATGACGTATGCGGGCCAGAACCAGCTTAATTTCCAACGAACAGATCCCAATAATCTAGTCTTAACCATGGAGAAATTGCTGCAGGGGGTGATGGCCTCGAATGTGATTCTTGAGCTAAACCTTGGCAGGGATCTTCCCAAGGCTGATGCCGATCCTCACCAGTTCTGGAAGGTTTTGTTGAACCTCTTGAAGAATGCCTCGGAGTCGATGAATGGGATGAGGGGGGCAGTCCGGATCAGTACGTATACCTTCAACCTGACAGAAGAAAATAAACATGACTTCTTCTGTACGCATTCGTTGACAAACGAACCCGGCGTCGTGATCGAGGTCTCTGATACTGGAATTGGCATCCCAAAAGAGATTCTGAAGCGTATTTTTGAGCCTTTCTTTTCCACAAAGTCCTCTGGTCGTGGGCTGGGCTTGGCCACAGCTTTCGGGATTGTGGATGCCCACAATGGCGCGATTGCCCTCTCGTCTGAGGTGGGGAAGGGAACAACCTTCCGTATCTGGTTGCCCCTTTCGAAGGCAGGAGCTGGAGAGATTGTTGCGGAGAACCAAAAGCCAAGGATGACTGGCACGGCAAGCAAAAGAGTATCTGCGGGGCGTCCGTGTGTGTTGGTTATCGAGGATGATCGTGCGGTACTTCAAACAACCCGTATCCTTCTCAGCTCTCTGGGGATTGACTCTCTGGAGGCGACGAGCAAACGGGATGCCGTGGGGGTTTTCAGAAAGAATATGGAGCGAATCAATCTTGTTCTGTTGGATGCCACCATCGAAAATATGGACAATGTCAAGCTCTTGTCGCTCCTGCGCGAGTACAAGGCTGACGTGCCGATTGTGGTCGTTTCAGGGTATAGAGAGAAGCGCATCCGCGAGCTCTTCGAGACGCATGCTTATGAAGGGTTCCTCGGAAAGCCCTACACGCGTGACCAGTTGGTCCAAGCCCTTTCCCCGTTTGTTCCTATGCCGTAACAAATGCCTTTTCAAACATCACTTGCCAGCTTTTGGGGTTGGCCATGAAGAAGTGACAGGGTTTGCCCGAACGGTCGCGAACCTCTTTCTTTAACTCTTTGTTAAGTGGGTTCAGAACCGCGACCAAAAGCTCGTTTCCCATCAGCAGGAAGGGCAAGACCCCTTTGACGTGACAAAAGGTGGGGTGCAAGGTGCTGATGGCTGCGGGAGTGGGCTCGAAAAACTCGATTGGGATGGGGGGCACAGAGCTGGCGTGATACATCATCTCTAAAAGCTTGTCCGTATATTCTGGATGTCCCTCGTCAAGGATTGCTAAAGCGGAGATAAGTAAGGGTATTTCGGTCACAGGGCGATCCGTAAGGGCGTTCATTACATCCATACAGAGTTCCTTAGGAATAAAATCATGATCATGCCAGTACCAGACGAGATCCATCTCTGCGGAGGCACAGGCATGGCTTAGGGAGTGGACATCTGTCGGCAACTCGATCGGAAGGATGGGCAACGCATCGAAAGCGTTTTGAGCTTGAGCTTCTGCAGCTTTTGAAGCCGTAATTTCAGAGTCCATCTCAGAGAGAGCCGCGACACGTTCGATCGCTAGCTGTGCGGGCATATGATTTGGGAAGGCTTTCAAGTGCTCGGAAAGAGCCTTTGCATTCTTGAAATCATTCTCTATGAGCAGGACATCCACAAGTCGGACTAGGATATCGCGGCGCTTCTCGTCTTGTTTGGTCTGCTCGTACGCCACGGCAAGAAACTCCAGCGCAGTCCTGTCCTTGGGCATGGTTTGAAGCATGTCTTCAAAAAAAGCAATAGCCTCTATCATTTTCGGTTCAGATAATGCCATGGGAACTCCTTTTCTGTGACTTCACTGCTCCTCAAGTTACAACATTTCAAAGCATACACTTTTATTCTGGATTTGCAAGATTAAGGTGGCTTTTGCGCTCAATTTGTTCTTGCTAACAGCCTGCACTTTGATCTATTATAAAAAACTATGGCTCAAACATATCAATATGCCAATTTTCAGAGTGCGCTTCTTGACCGAAAAATACTGACTGAGGAACAGCTTCAGCATGCGTTGGCTGATGCTGGGAAAACTCCCTTAGAGAAGCATTTGGTCAAAACAGGCTTGGTTTCGCCGGAGGTATTGACGCTGGGAGTCTCGGCTTATTTTAATCTGACGCCAATTCAGCTTCCCTCGACCTTCATCCCGCCAACTGAACTCCTTGCGTTGATTCCTGTTAAGAACTTTCTCCGGCTCAAGGCTGTGCCATTGATGAAGTTGGGTAAATATTTGACCATTGTTTTTGGTGATCCGTTTGACCTGATGGCGCAAGAGGAGATTGAGCGACTGACGCAATTGGAAATCATACCGCTTGTCGCCTTTGAAAAGGAGGTCATGGATGCGCTGAGCCGAGCACAGTCTCAGCAAGACGCTTCTAATCCAGGCTTGGCGATGGAAAGCATCATGAAGAATCCGGATGCGGACGTTGAGTTCACGACGGAACCCAAGGAGGAGAGCATTGAGCAGGGGCTTGAGAGAGCCGACGAAGCCCCGGTTATCAAAATGGTGAATATGATGTTGGTTGAGGCGTTGCGAACGAATGCCAGTGATATTCATTTTGAAGCTATGGAAAAGACCTCGCGCTTACGGTATCGCATTGATGGCACCTTGGTTGAGCGTCCGAGTCCTCCGCGGTCGTTACATAATGCGATCGTCTCGCGTATTAAAATTATGTCAGACTTGGATATCGCCGAACGACGGAACCCCCAAGATGGTCGTTTCAAAATTAAGGCCTTGAAAAAGGAAGTGGATATCCGCGTGAGCATTCTGCCTACGATTCATGGCGAAAAGGTGGTGATGCGTACGTTGGACAAGACCAACTTGGCGCCTAGCCTTGCAGCGCTAGGATTGGATGATTTTGCTTATCAGGCCATGCACCATGCGATTGAGCAGCCCCATGGAATTATCTTGGTGACAGGCCCTACGGGCTCTGGCAAAACAACAACGCTTTACTCCTGCTTGCAGGACTTGAATACCCCAGACGTGAATATTGTAACTGCGGAAGACCCTGTTGAATACCAGCTTCATGGTGTCAACCAGGTGCATGTGAATCAGTTGGTGGGGCTCACCTTTTCGTCGGTTTTGCGCTCTGTGTTGCGTCAAGACCCTGATATTGTGTTGGTGGGTGAAATTCGAGACGGCGAGACCGCGGATATCGCGGTGAAGGCTGCTTTAACAGGTCACTTGGTGCTGAGTACTTTGCATACCAATGATGCGGCGGGCGTGATCGCTCGTCTTGTCGACATGAAGGTTCCGCCCTTCCTGATTGCCTCCTCGCTGATCTTGGCTCAAGCTCAACGCTTGTATCGCAAGATTTGTCAGTTTTGCAAGAAGCCCATGGACGTGATTGACCCAGCTGTATTTCTGGCGAATGATATCAAGCCTGACTTCTTTGAGGGCTCGACCATCTTTGAGCCTGGACCGGGGTGCTCGAAATGTGTCCAAGGCTTTAAGGGGCGGGGTGCGATCATGGAGGTGTTGACCATGACAGATGAGATCCGAAACATCACGGTGCGCGGGGGAACAGCCTCTGAAATCCGTGAGGCAGCGATGCGAAATGGTATGGTGACGTTGAAGGAAGCCGGACTCAGGAAGGTCAAGGCTGGGTTTACGTCTATTCGTACAGCCCTAGAAGTGACAGGTTCGGAATAGTCAACAAGGAGTTAGTATGGCAGGTAAAAAAGGTGAAGTAAGAATAACAGGTATTAGTCAGATCTTGTCAAAGGAGTTGATTCCCTTTACACGTCAGTTGGCCAGTATGTTAAACGCAGGTATGTCTGTTCTCGTCTCGCTAAGTACCCTGGAGGAGCAGTGCGAGCATCCGGGGTTTAAGCTGGTACTGAAGAGTTTACGTGAAAGCGTGGAGAGCGGATCACCTGTCTCAGACGGGTTGAGAAAATTTCCAAGAGTTTTTGATGATATGTATGTCAATATGGTGGCTGCGGGCGAAAAGAGCGGTCAGTTTGCAGGTGTGTTAAAACGTCTTGCGGCCATGCTTGACTCCACGGCACGTTTGGTGCGGAAAGTCAAATCAGCCATGACCTATCCGACGGTGATTTTGTGTTTGGCGCTCGTGATCGCCGCGGGCCTGATCACCTTTGTTGTGCCTGTTTTTGCCGATATGTTTTCTGGTTTTGGACAGAAACTCCCCCTCCCGACGCAACTCCTCCTCGATCTGAGCGGGCTTGTCAGATCACGGTGGTATGTGTTTATTGTTGTTATCGGAGGATCTGTTTTTACCTTTAAAAAATGGGTGGCAACGCCTATTGGTGAGTATAAATTTGATCATTTTAAACTAAAGCTTCCCGTCTTCGGCTCCTTGATTCAGAAGGTTGGCGTCTCACGGTTCTGTCGGCTCTTTGCTCAAATGCTCACCAGCGGTGTCCCTATTTTGGACTCCATGGATATTGTTGGAAGGTCATTGGGTAATAAGGTGATGGAAGAGGCCATTCTTTCTGCGCGTGCCAGCGTGGAACAAGGCAATCTGTTGAGCGTCGCGCTTGAGGGGAAAGCATGCTTACCCCTCTTGATGATTCGTATGATTGCTGCTGGCGAGAAGAGCGGACGTGTTGA
>CAMBQV010000020.1 GCA_945870145.1 Akkermansia muciniphila | reverse complement strand
TTACGGCACCAGTCAAACCACCAGTCAGCTTGTAGTTTTTATAGGACACAGCGCAATGAAGCATAGCCACAAAAAACACGAGAAGCCACAAAAAGGATACGCAATGACCAATAGTGCAAACCTTGAAACAGTGATTTTTGGAAGGTGGTCGACACGAAAATGAACATGCAATTAAGGAGGCAATAAATGGCGATTTCTCAAACGACACTAAGATCAAAAGCTGCAAGTTACTCAGTACTTTCGGAAAGTACGATAATCGCAAACAGCAGGAAGTTAGGCGCGAAACGGTCTGCTTTCCTGTGCCACAGCCACAAAGATGAAGATTTAGTTAAAGGGCTTATCATACTATTTCAGGAACAAGGTATTGACCTCTATGTTGACTGGAAAGATCATACCATGCCTGAGACACCAAACGGACAAACTGCAAAAAACATACAAGATCGAATTCGGAAAACAGATCTGTTTCTGTTTCTAGCCAGCGCTAACTCCAAAGGATCACGATGGTGCCCATGGGAGATCGGGTATGCTGATTCAAGCCAAAAACGTATCTATATCCTACCAACATCGGACGGCATCAGTTCTTACGGAAATGAATATCTTGAACTATACCCGAGAATTGACATTGGAGAATCCAAAGCAACCAATATGTCGGGGTACGCGGTATTTCAACCTGGCAATACACAGGGCACCTGGCTTTCATCAAATGCGCTCTAAAGAGAAAGGCTGTAAATCATGGGAAAAAAAGTTTTTGTTTCATATAAGTACAGTGACAACAATGTCTACCCATTATCAAGGGCAAATCCTAACCCTAACGCACAATGGCATTCCGTTTATCAAGAAACAACTGCTCGACACTATGTTGATGAGCTCCAAACTCTGCTTGAGGCTGACGACCATATTAACAAGGGCGAAAACGACAACGAAAGCCTCGCCGGATTTAAAAACCCCACCATTGAATCAAAACTTCGGGCCAAAATCCATGACAGCAGCATTACGATTGTCATGATTTCCCCCGCCATGAAGACATCTTTCATCCCTGAAACCGATCAGTGGATTCCTTGGGAAGTTGCTTACTCATTAAAGGAATATTCACGAGACGGCAGGACAAGTCGAAGCAATGCCGTCTTGGCAGTTGTACTTCCAGACAAAACCAACACCTACAATTACTATCTTCAAGATAACACTTGTTGTGCTTCCAGATGTAGAATGCATCAAACGCACATGTTATTTCAGATCCTCCGTGAAAACATGTTCAATATTAAAGTTCCATCCCCAATACCGTGCAATCATGGGTCAAGCGTTTTCTCCGGCGAATCATCATACATACCCTCTGTCAGATGGGATGAGTTTAAGTTAAACGCGAATAGTTGCCTGGAACGAGTTATTCGCATCAACGAAAACATCCAGAATTATGAGATTGTTAAGACGATCAGATAGGAGACCTATATGAGTAATTTGACATCAGAAGTAGATCAAAATCAAAATGACTTGATCAAAATCACGCCAGAAGTACTACACAAAGAGATTGACTTGATTCAAGCGTGTATCACCCGAATGGCTAATAACTCCTTCCTGATCAAGGGGTGGGCCGTATCCATTGTCGCCGTAGTTTTAGCTCTAGCAGAAAAGGCAATTCACCCTGCTTTATTAAGTGCTATAGTTTTAATTCCTCTAATAAGTTTCTGGTATCTCGACGCATTTTTTCTCTATACGGAAAAACTCTACCGAAAAATGTATGAATGGGTCATTACCGAAAGACTTAACGCAAATTCAGAAAAAATCTACGATCTCAATCCACATCGCTTTAAAGAACAATTGAAAGTTAGAAAATGGAATAAGCAAAGCCGTATAGTTGAGGATACTAGTAAAATTGAAAACATCTGGACGGTCATGTGTTCAATCACACTACGCAACTTTTATGGCATCCCAGTATTGATTGTCATGGGCATTATTCTATTTCAAGTTATAGCCGCTATTCCTCCGCATTGCAAAACCACCTCCGATCGTTCAGCCAAAAGCGCAGAAACAGTCAAAAAACGTGATGTTCCAACAATTTCGGCAGCAAACACGACAAACAATCCAATTACAAAATCGTTCTAAAATAAATCGATTTCATAAGAGAGTCAGCATCTTGCCGTTATAAGAGGAACATATGAATGCATAAAAACCAAAACAGACCCGGTTACCAGGAAAGCAAAGTCGGCTGGATTCCTGAGGGGTGGGAGTTCAGCTCACTCGGAAAGTGCGCAAGCTTCCTTGACAACAAACGCATACCATTGAAGGATGAGGAACGCCAAACACGACAAGGGAAATATCCATATTACGGAGCGTCAGGAATTATCGATTATATTGATGATTACTTGTTCGATGATGAACTGATCCTTCTTGGTGAAGATGGTGCTAACATTCTTTCACGATCAACCCCTTTGTCGTTTCGCGTTAAGGGCAAAATATGGGTAAACAATCATGCTCATGTTATAAAACCAAAGGAAAACACTAACATAGGGTTCCTTTGTGAATATCTCGAAAGCATTTCGTACGCCCAATACAATACAGGAACAGCTCAACCAAAACTTAATCGAGAAATTTGTTCGCAAATTCCGATTCCTACCCCTCCACTCCCCGAGCAGAAAGCGATTGCGGAGGTGCTGGAGTGCTGGTATAAGGGAATTTGGAATTTAGAATTAAAAATTGAGAGGAAGCGGAATATCAAAAAGGGGCTGATGCAGCGGCTTCTCTCCGGCAAACAACGGCTGAAGGGTTTTTCGGAGGCGTGGGAAACTGTAAGGCTGGGGGAAATTGGCCATTTTGAAAAGGGTATAGGCATCTCAAAGGAAGACTTATCTGACAAGGGCATTCCTTGCATACGTTACGGAGAAATTTATACGGTTCACCATTTTGTTCTGAAAACATTTCATTCGTTTATTTGCTCAGAACTTGCAGCCCAGTCCAAACGGATTAAGAAAAACGACCTGCTGTTTGCAGGATCTGGCGAAACGGCGGAAGAAATCGGAAAATCCGTTGCTTACATGAATGATGTCGAAGCTTATGCTGGAGGGGACGTTATTATTCTTTCTGTGTATCCCAAAATAGGCCGTGCTGATTATTTCTCCTACTATTTGAATACGCTCGGGAGAGAAATGTTAAATCGTCTGGGACAAGGTCAATCCGTCGTTCATATCTATCCAAAAAACCTGTCCAAGGTCTGTATTCCCCTTCCCCCGCTCGCCGAGCAACGAGCCATTGCCGATGTCTTATCCGCTGCTGATGGCGAGATTGAGGCGCTGGAGAAGAAGCTGGCTCTGTGGAAGGAGCAGAAAAAGTATCTGCTCAACAACCTCGTGACAGGTACGATCCGGCTACCGGAATTTAGAATAGTGAATTGAGAATAGAGAATAGGGAGTGTGAATTAAGAATAGTGAATTAGGAATGGTGAATTGGGAATGGTGAATTTAGAATAGAGAATTGAGAATAAAGACATGAAAATTGACATTACAGAGCGATCTTTTAAATTTGCGGTTTGTATCGTAAACCTTTGTCGGTATTTGGAAAAGGAACGAAAAGTAAACTTTGCATTGATCAGCCAGCTTATTCGTTCGGGAACTTCCGTGGGAGCCAATATTGAAGAGGCACAGGCCGGACAAAGCCGTGCTGATTTTCTTTCTAAAATCTCCATTTCCTGCAAGGAGTGTCGTGAAACACTCTACTGGCTTCGCCTCATCTCCGCATCTGACACCTCCCTGTCTGACCGCCTAGCTGACCTTATCAAAGAAGCCGACGAACTCGTCCGCATTCTAACATCCATTGTTAAAACGACAAAGGAGGGCTCAAATGGAAACTAACCTTCCTAATTCTCCATTCCCTATTTCTAATTCACACTCTCAATCCCCAATTCATAATTCACCATTCTCTATTCTTAATTCTCTCCCCGACTTTGATGAGGCGGCGTTGTCGCAGATTCCGGCGCTTCTTGAGTTGGTAAATCTGGGCTACACTTACCTCTCACGCGCGAAGGTGGCGGAGTTGCGTGACGGAACGTCTCAATACATCCTCCGCGAGATCGCGTTTGCGGGATTACGCAAGATCAATGCCCCTGCCATCTCTGACAAGAGCATCCGTGATGAGATCTTCAAGGCCGAACAGCAGATTGATATGGGCGCCGGAGTTTTCAAAGCATCCGAGGATATCTATTCACTGCTATTGGCGGGTTGCGGGGTCTCTGAATTGATCGACGGACGGCGTACATCGCCCCAGATGAAGTTTATTGACTGGCGGAACCCCGAGAACAACACTTACCATGTTTGCGCCGAATATGTCGTGGGCTCAGCCTCGGCTCAACGCCGACCGGATATCGTGGTCTTTGTCAATGGCATCCCCTTTGCCGTGATTGAGAACAAGAAACCCTCTGTGAAGGTGCAGGAGGCTATCGCACAGATGGTCCGTAATCAGAGTTCCAATGAAACCCCCAAATTCTTCCTTTTTCCTCAAATCCTGATTGCCACAAATGTACGGGAGTTAAAATATGGCACCTTGCAGACTCCCTCTCGTTTCTACTCGCAGTGGAAAGAGAAGGATGTCGATGCAGCCACTTTTGATGCCGAGGTGTCAACGGTCATTAATGGGCCGGTTGAACTGGGCGTGTTCCGTCAGATTCTACAGGACGTAAATAATAGTGAATTGAGAATAGGGAATAATGAATTGGGAGGGGCAAATAGGGAATTAGGAATTGAGAATAGTGAATTAGGAATTGGGAATAGTGAATTGGGAATTGAGAATTCAAAATTCAACATTCAACATTCACAATTCACCACGACAGCGCGTGCTGTGACCGAGCAAGACAGAGGCATCTATGCGTTGCTCCGTCCGGAACGGATGCTGGATCTGGTGCGCAATTTCATCATCTACGACAACAACATCAAGAAGATCGCACGTTATCAGCAGTATTTTGCGATCAAAAAGACGATGGCCAAGCTGAAGACCTTTGATGGGTTTGGACGGCGGCGAGGCGGTCTGATCTGGCATACTCAAGGTTCGGGCAAAAGCTTGACCATGGTGATGCTGGTGAAATGTCTGATAGACGACCCTGATATTATCCTACCGCGCGTACTGGTTGTAACGGACCGGCGCGACCTTGACCGCCAGATCGCAGACACCTTTGCGGCATGCAATATCAAGAAGGATGTCAAGAAGACGACCAGCAGCGCTGAATTGCTGCAACTGCTCAAGGAGAAGGATCAACGGGTTATCACTGCGCTTATTCATAAATTCGAAGCTGGAAAAGGCGCAAGGGATTTCACCGATGACGACCCTAACATCTTCATCCTGATTGACGAAGCGCACCGTACGCAGGCCGGACAGGCGAACATCGAATTAAACCTCGTATTACCCAAGGCCTGCCAGATCGCCTTCACGGGCACCCCTTTGATGAAACAGGAGCGATCAAGCGCGGCTAAATTTGGAGGGACGATTGATGCTTATACCATCTCGGAGGCTGAGGCGGACGGCGTCGTCCTGCCACTCATTTACCAGCCCCGTTATGTTGAATTGAGTGTTCAGCAGCATCTCCTGGATCAGTTCTACGACCACATCACCGAGTGTCTGACGGAAGCTCAGAAGAAGGACCTTCAGATGAAGTTCAACTCGGCGCAGATTCTTGAGGAGACTTCGCAACGGATCGAAACCATCGCCCTGGATATCCTCAATCATTATACCCGTTTTTCGGACACCGGTTTGAAAGCCCAGGTCGTCGCGCCTTCCAAATATGCTGCGGTCATGTTCCAGAAGGCCTTTTCATTGCAGGACCGAGTGGCAACGGATGTCATCATTTCGGAATCGGCTGACAAGGAGGAGGATGACCTCCTGCCCGACCACAAAAAAGAGGTAGCAAAGTTCCTTTCCGAGGCAAAAAACAGATTTGGCTCCTCCCTCCTGAAGCGGGAAAAGGATCTGATTGATGATTTCAAGAAGAATCCTGATGGGGTCCGCATGCTGATTGTCGTGGACAAGCTGCTGACGGGCTTTGATGCGCCCCGTAACACCTTCCTCTATCTGGCCAAGCAGTTAAAGGACCATAATCTTCTCCAGGCCATTGCCCGCGTGAACCGTCTGTTTGACGGCGACGAAGGCAAAGAGGCCAAGGTCAATGGCTTTATTATCGACTACTCGAAAAATGCTAAGAATCTGCGGGATGCGATGGAGCTCTTTTCAAACTACGAGCCCGAGGAGATTGAGCGTGCCCTTTTGAACAGTGACGAAAAGATCGCTCAGCTTGAGCGCATCTATCAGGAGCTGCATGGACTCTTCAACGCCGTTCGCAACAAGCAGGATACCGAGGAGTATATCCGCATCTTAGACAGTGACCTTGAAAAGCGTGAACAGTTCTATGAGTTGGTGGATGAATTCACCCGCCAGTTCGCCGCCTGCCAGATGCTCTATGACTTCACCCAGAAATTTGATGAAGAGAAGTTGCGGCGGTTTGCGCTCGACCTGAAGGGGTTTGTCGAACTCAAGAAAGTCCAAAAGCTTAAGAATGCCGAAAGTGTTGACTTCTCCAAATACGAAGCGCAAATCCGCCGGATTCTCGACAAGTATGTGACTGCCGAGTATGTAACGGAACTGGCGGAGCCGATCTGTGTCAGGGAATCTGCTGAGTTTAACGCCTATATTGAACACGTTGACCGAGGTCTTTCTGACAAGTCAAAAGCAGAGGCCATTGCCGCGCAGACGAATCGGACCATTAAAGAAAACTACGACCAGGATCCGGCCTTCTATCGTCATTTCAGCGAGAAGATCACGCGCCTGATCGCGGAGCTGAGATCAGCAAAAGAGGATGATGTCCGGGCATTACTGGGTGAAGTCCGTAACGTCCAGAACCATGTTACTGCTTATGAAGACAATGATATTCCAAAGCCACTCAAGGCACGTAAACCCTTACATCCTTTTTTCAGAAACTTGAGCAGCAGACTCGCCTCGCATCCGCTGAACATGGAACAGCTCTGCACCATCGTCGAGACCATTTACGGGGTTATCGAAAAGAACAAGATTGTTGACTGGGATACCAATGTCGAAGTCGAACGTCGTGTTCGCATTGAGATCGAGGACTATCTCTTTGACACTGTCAAGACCGTTTACGGGGTACCCTTAACCCTGGAAGAGATTGACGCTCTGCTCTCGATCATCTGGGATCTGGCGGTTCAAAACAAGGAGCCGGAAGAAGCATGACCCAAAAGCGGTTTACATACGAACAGATCGCTTTCGACTATCGTCTGACACTTGAAACGCGAAAAACCCTTGCGATTCATCTGTTTCCTGATCAATCCGTTCATGTCAAGGCACCCCTGCACGCTTCAGAGTCAAAAATCACAGGATTCCTGCAACGCAAAATCCGCTGGATACTCAAGCATCAGCGCTATTTCGCCCAATTCAAGCCAAGGATACCCAAAGAGTACGTCAGTGGTGAGACTTTCCGTTATCTCGGCCGCAATTACAAATTGCTCATCCGCAAAGCAGAGGGCCCAGAGCGTGTTTCATTGCAACATGGCGTATTGACGGTTTTCAGCATGTCTCCACAAGACAGGGCACATACCCGGCTTTTACTGGAGGCCTGGTACCTTGAAAAAGCACGCGAACTCTTTACGGAAAGGCTCGCCTGCTGCTTAAATCGTTTCCCGCAACTCAATTTACCCAAACTTGGCATTCGGCGACTGACCAGACGCTGGGGAAGTTATTCTCGTCGCACACACCGAATCGGCCTGAATCTTGAGCTGATTAAGGCCTCAAGACCTCAGATCGACTATGTTTTGATACATGAACTCTGCCATACCACGCACCGAGCGCATGATAAAGCCTTCTATAGCCTTCTCAGCAGTCATCTGCCAGAATGGAAGTCGCTGAAGACAGAGCTTGAACGATCCCTGCTGTCTGTATAACTGCCTCACTTGTGGCTTGTTATATGCCGGTTATCCGCCTATAATAGGGCGCATGAATTCTGAAGCAAAAAAGAAGGATCGTGTCATTGCGATTGTTGGGCGTCCGAATGTGGGCAAATCCGCCATTTTTAACCGTATCGCAGGCAAGCGTATTGCGATTGTTCATGACGAGAGCGGTGTGACCCGTGACCGCCTCATGCGTGAAGTAGACTGGGATGAGCAAAAGTTTAGCCTGGTCGACACCGGAGGCATCATGACGCGCGATGCCGCGACCGAGAAGGATCCGATTGTCGCGGGTGTTCGTGCCCAGGTTGATTCCGCGTTGGATGATGCCGCAGTCGTCATCATGGTTGTGGATGTCCAGCAGGGTGTTCAACCCATGGATGAAGAGGTTGCCCGTATCGTCCGCAAGTCAGGCGTCCCCTGCCTTCTCGCCGTCAACAAGTGCGACCTCGATCGCCACGAAGAAGGTGTCAGTGAATTTGCAAGACTAGGGTTCCCCTACTTTCCTGTCGCAGCCCAGCACAACCGTGGCATGGGTGCGCTGATGGAAGCGGTCTTGCCTCATTTGCCAGAAGCGGTCAATGAGACTGCAAAAAGGCCCCTACGCGTCGCCATTGTCGGACGTCCCAATGCAGGCAAGTCCTCGTATATCAATCGCCTCTTGAAAGCTGAACGCGTCATTGTCTCGGACATCGCCGGCACCACACGTGATTCGATCGACATCCCCTTCACCATCGGCGAAGGTGAACAAGCACGCCACTACACCCTCGTTGACACGGCCGGCATGCGCCACAAACACACAATTAACTCTGCTGTGGAGCGCTTTAGCCTCTTCCGTGCTGAGGAAAGCGTCAAGCAGGCTGATGTGGTGGTGCTTATCATGGATCCTGAGTTAGGTCCGACGGTGCAGGACAAGCATATCGCCGCGCTCATTCAAGCAGAGCAGAAAGCCTGCGTGATGATGATCAACAAATGGGATATTGCTGTTGATAAGGAGATGAAGGAGAAGGAGGCGACAGAAACGCTCTACAAGATCCTCCCCTTCATGAACTACTGCCCTCTGATCCTCATCTCTGCAAAGACTGGCTATAACATCCGCAAGAGTATTGAGGTGATCGATGCAGTCGCCGCACAGACACAGATCAAGTTGCCGACAGGCATGCTGAACCGCACCTTGGTCGAGGCGACACACCGTGTCGTCGCCCCTGCGAAAGCAGGCAAACGTCTACGTGTTTACTACGCCGTGCAGGTCGGCACCTCACCCATTCTGATCCGTATGTTCGTGAATGATCCTAAACTGGCCACGAAACAATATACGGACTTCATGACGCGCACCCTCCGTGAACGATTCGGTCTGGAAGGCGCACCGGTTGTCATTCTCTATCGTGCACGATCACGTCCGGAAGATGATGAGAAGAAGGGTTACTTCACCTCCACGCATGAGACCGTGTACAAGCAGGAAGAAGAGACGGCTGTTCCCAAGACACGGAAACCTGCACCCAAAAGGTCAAGTAAAGGCAGAATAACGCTCCATCCAAAAAAGAGGCGTTAACCCGTCATCCTCATGTTTGCGCTCAGGAGTCCAACCATGTTACAACGATTATACCTTGCAGGTCTAATCTGCCTCTTCATCTCCCGTACGGCCTTGACGCAATTCAAGCCGGAGGAGATGATGAAGCCCTACTCCTACACCAATGAGCAGGGTGAGGTTTTATCTTGCCAACTTTGGGCGCCCCAGTTTCCAAAACCTGGCAAGAAATATCCGCTAATTCTCTTTCTCCATGGTTCAGGAGAGTGTGGGAAGGATAATTTTCAGCAGACTCGTGTCGGCCTACCAACACTCTTAAAAAAACTTATCCTATTACCCGAACCCATTATCGTTGTTGCGCCGCAATGCCAGAATGGTAACTGGTGGGTGAAGCAGCTCTCCATGGGGCAAGATTATAAAGCTGCTCAACAACCAATGCCCTCGCTAGAGACCGCACAAGAGCTATGCCGCCACCTGCTCACCGCCAAGCAAGCAGACCCTGATCGGCTCTATATAACCGGACTCTCCCTAGGGGGCTTTGGCACTTGGGATGCGATCCAGCGGGAACCCTCTTTCTTTGCAGCGGCTATTCCCATCTGCGGAGGCGGTGACACGCGTTTTGCCAGTGCGCTAAAAGAGCTCCCCATCTGGACCTTCCATGGACGGCAGGACAAAAACGTCCCACCTGATGCCTCGCGCCGCATGGTGCAAGCGCTCAAAGCCACGGGCGGAGAGATTCGTTATACCGAGTATGAAAATGGCGCGCATCTGATCTGGGATCAGGCCTATTCCGAAAAAGAGCTGGTTCCCTGGCTGTTAAAGCAGACGCGTGCTAAAAAGCCTTGGTGGAAGTTTTGGTAAGTGCTGAAAGGATTCTCCATGAATAAGAGCCTCGCTTTGTTGCTTTTCCCCCTCATCTCTTGGGGGGCACAGGATGTCTTTGACATGCCAAGACTCTATCCCCAGCATCGTCAATTCGTGCAAGAAATAATTCAATCTGTCCGGGCAGGGAAAATAGAAGAGATGGAAGCGGTGTCCAGGAAAGCCATCGACGTCTTCCCCCAAGACGCCACGTGGCATTATAACCTCGCCTGTGCCCTCTCGTATCGTTCCGATAAAACAGAGTCTCTAAACATGCTTGAACGCGCGATTGATCTAGGATTCCGCAATTCAAAGATGATTGAGGAGGATCGCGATCTAAAAAATCTTTCGAAAGAACCTCGCTTCAAGGAACTACTTCAGAAAGCCATTCAGCTTCAAGGCAAACCTATCGTTGGTGTTGTGCAACCTCAAGCAACGACCAGTGTCATGGGACATCCCGTCAAAATTGAGGCCAGCAATACATCATGGGATTTTGACAAGGGTTGCTTTCACACCCTGCTGACCCTCGTGCCCCCCTCCCTTAACAAAATATCCAACTATGCTCCTGACTATGCAGGGCCTGCTAGCAAGGCAATTCAACAATGGATGAAAGAAGGGACCGCAAGCGGTAACTTTGGTGATCTCTACCTCAATCGCGATAACGGACACTCTGCCCTAGCCTTTACAAACTTCCCTGGACTAACACCCATTATTTACGGAGCGGATGCCAAGGCTAAACAGGCGAACATCGGACTTCCAAATGCGTTCTTCATTTACCCCCTTGTCGGAAACGCCTCGATTGCTATCACTGCTGGCCCCTTCTGGCGAAGCATGCCACGTGCTATTCAGACAGACCCTTACCAGCCTTCCACCGCTTTCCAATGGATGCTTGCCAACCAATGCTGGCTCTATCCTGCACATCGTGACTATACGGCAGAAACCGGCGATCTCTATCCCGTCAACATGCCATACTACATTATTTCCAAGGGCTCATCTTTTAGCGACATGCCCTTTATGGAGGCCATCCTCGCGACATATGCAGCCTTACGTCCAGAAACCAAGCAAACGCTCGTCTCTAAAAGTCTCCTCGTCCCCACCGTGCAAATGATCTTGCGTGCGACCCAAAAGACGATTAAAAAACCAGAGGACTATTTGACTGGATTGGCTCATCCCATTGTCTTTGATGCGACCAATCTCAACGTTGAAGCGATGGTGAAGATGGCGCATGAACTCACACCGCAAAACATCCCTCTCCCGGTAGCCCTTAGAACCCTCAAGGATGCAGAGACCGAGAACGGCATTGACTACTTCGACCAACGTGCTGAAGGACTCTTCGACACCCCCTTCGCGATTGCCCGTGTCGTGCGAGGTGTTCGCACAAAAACAAGGACGATGACCCTAGAGGCCCTCATCCCTGGAATTCCACAGCCCTCTGCTCCCTTTGTTTGGAAACTTCTCCAAGGAGATCCCACAAAGGTCACCATCAAACCTTTGACAGCGAATGCCTCTCAGGTCGAGATCTCCGTGGATTATCACGGTGTCTACCGTCCAAACCCAACAGCTTGGATGACCAGCCGTGTTGAAATCGGGTGTTTTCTCAAAACAGGCGAATACTATTCCATGCCCTCGTTTGTCTCCTTCGCCTACTTGCCCAATGAAGAGCGTCTATACCGAGCCGACGGAAAAGTTCAGTCTGTCGACTACAACAATCCAAACCGCCGATATGCTGACCCAGTCATCACACTCCCTAAAAAGTGGAAGGACTTGTATGACTATGATTCCAAGGGGCAGTTGAAAGGTTGGTACCGGACACGGAAGACGGGATCCGCTGAACGTTTTACCTATGCAGGCCATAAAACACTGACCACCGACAAACTGAACCGTCCGTTACAGACTTGCGGCGTACAATACATCCCCCGTCATGAGGGAGAAAATATCCCAACAGAATTGACCTACGTTGACAATCTGCAACAGCTTTTTATTTACAGCTATGCCACGGATGAGGATCTCATCGGAACCTTTAAGCAAGACAAGTAACACTCATGAACCAACTCCTTAACAACATCCGTATTGTCTTAGTGGGCACCCTCTACAGCGGAAATGTGGGGTCGGTCTGCCGTGCCATGGCAAACATGGGAATCTCCGATCTCGTATTAGCGGCCCCGAGAATTTGCGACAACTGGGAGGAAGCGGCACGCTTAGCGGTTCACGCAGATGCTATTCTTGCGAACCATCGCCGAGTTGATACACTGGCTGAGGCGATAGCAGATTGCTCGTGGGCTGTCGGGACAACGGCTCGAGGCGGGCTTTATCGGCAGCATGTCAAAACACCCCGAGAGGTAGCACCTGAGCTTTTGAAATTGGCTGCGCAGGGACGTGTGGCGCTTGTCTTCGGACGCGAGGATAAGGGTCTCACCAATGAAGAGATCGGAATCTGTACACATCTGATCCGCATCCCTGTCCATCCTGACTATGCGTCCCTGAACCTCTCACAAGCTGTCCTGCTTTGTTGTTATGAGCTCTATAGTGCCCTGGGCACCTATGAACCGCCTGTGGAGAAGTCCAGCCCTGCCACGGCAGCACAAAAAGGAAAGCTTCTAGAGAAATGGCGCGAAATGCTCCTGACGATTGGCTTCATGAAAGAGGATAAGTCCGACCACATGATGCAAGGTGTTCAGCGTATTTTTTCACGTGGAACCTTTTCAGAGGATGATGTTGCCATCATGATGGGGGTTGCACGACAAGCGGATTGGGCCTCTAAGCACGGAAACGAAGAACGGTGAAGGTTCTCCTCCATACCTGCTGCGCCCCCTGTGCAACCCACTGCGTCCTGACATTACTGGACGAGGGCCATGAGGTGACCCTCTTCTACTCTAATGCCAACATCGCCCCGCAAGAAGAGTGGCAAAAGCGCCTAGACGCTGTGCAGGCGCTTGCCTACCATTACGATCTGCCCCTGCTGGTGGACACACCTACGCATGACGATTGGCTCACGCAGGTCGCCTCAGGCCTTGAAGAAGAACCTGAGCGTGGCAAGCGGTGCGAACGTTGCTTCCGCTATAGTCTTGCCCGAGCGTTTGCAGCGACAACCAAAGGTAGTTACGATGCGTTTACGACCTCCCTGACCGTCAGTCCGCACAAAGTGTCCGCCATGATTTTTGAGGTTGGCAAAGAGCTCTCCGAGATACAATTCCTTACCATGGATTTCAAGAAGAATAATGGATTCAAGCACAGCCTTGAACTCACGGAGAAACTAGGCCTTTACCGTCAATCGTATTGCGGCTGCGAATTTAGCATCAAGCCTGTTTCGTAGACCACGTCGTACGTCCATGACAAATAGTCATGACCGCACGCGCGTGAAGCGTCTGTCCAGCAAAAGGACAGTTACGCGACAGGGACTGGAATGTTTCAGGCCGCACGACCCAAGGCGTCGACGGATCGATCACCACCAGATCTGCAGCTTGCCCAACTTCGAGCGACACGAAGGGCTGGCGCAGGATCATCGCTGGCTGTTGCGTCCAACACGAGACCCAGTCCATGACGGACATCCCCTCCTCTTCGACCATCGCCTTCCATGTTACGCCAATCGCAGTTTCGAGTCCAATGACACCGAAGGGTGCCTTAAGAAATCCCTTCGATTTTGACTCAAAAACATGCGGTGCGTGATCCGTCGCAAAGAGGGAGAGCGTTCCATCCAGTACTCCCATCCGAATCGCAGCGCGATCCTCTCGTGTTCCAAGGGGTGGATTCATCCGCCAGTTACCATCATCCCCAGGGATATCCTCGACCGCGAGTCCAAGATGGTGCGGGGAGGCCTCGGCATGGACAGGCAACCCCTCTGCACGCGCTTGGCGGACAAGGTCAACGCCAGCGGCTGTTGAAATATGTTGAATGACGAGTGTGCACTTTGTCTCGCGACAGAGACGAATATCACGTGCAATCGCTTCGCTCTCAGCTTCAGGTGGAAAAATCGGTAGGTTCAACGTCTTGGCAAGTGCACTTTCACGTATGACGCCATCTTTGGCGAGGTCCGCCACCACAGCATGATCAAAGACCGTCTTGCCCACACGAAAGGCGCGCGCCATCGCCTCGCGCATCACCTCATCAGAAAAGACAAAGGAACCGTCATCCGTAAAACAGGCAGCTCCACTTTTTGCAAGCGTTTCGATGTCACTGGCTGCGCGCCCCTGTCGTCCGACTGAGAGGCACGCGGAGGGATGGAGCATGACAGGAAGATCATCCGCAAGCTGTTCGGAAAGCCACGTGACAGAATCCCCAGCCGGGACCGTATTGGGCATTGGCACGACATGCGTAAAGCCTCCAGCTGCAGCGGCCTTTGCGCCTGTGAGCCGTGTCTCTGCAGAAGGATTACCCGGATCCCGGAAATGCACATGCGTGTCCCAGAAGCCTGGGGCTACAATAAGACCCGTTCCGTCAAGCGGGGGCAGGTCTTCTGTCGAAGCACCTTCTGGCTGCAGCACCCCCTCGCGAATAATCAAATCACCAACCCTGTCCGTCCTCTCGAGAGGATTTAAAAATCGAACCTGCTTCAGAAAAAGATTTGTCATTCGTCATTCTCGGTTTCAGCAACAATCGTATTTTTATACTCAGCTATCATTCGTTGACCGATCTCCTCCATGGTGAACGACTTCAACATGGAGAGGCGAGCCTCTATTCCCATCTTGGCTAGGAGAACAGGATCTGCTAAAAGTCTCAGCGCCTCGCGCGCAAACTCCTTGGGGTCTTCGCTTCGTATTAAGATACCGTCTTTATGCTGCGTGATCAAATTGCGAATCGCGCCAGAGTCAAAGGCGATGACGGGTATTTCCATCGCCATGGCTTCACAGACCGCACGCCCCAAAGGTTCACCAAAAGCCGTGTGTATCAGGAGATCAAAGGCTGGCAACAAGAGTTCCACTTGTGTGACGTTTTCGATCCAGTGCAGGTTTTCTCGGGGAATAAACGCAGCAACCTGCTCTCGAAACTTCTTTTCGTAGACCGCATACGCACTCGAATAAGGACGCGCAGCAATGACAAAATGGATTGTTGGATCTTGCTGAAGGATCAACTTGGCCGCCTCAAGAAAGATTGCATGCCTTTTCCAAGGAACAATGTCAGCAACAAGCCCGATCACTGGAGTACCAGAGGGGAGTTGGAAGGTCTGACGCGCAAGCGCCTTATTGCCAGGCGTAAAGATATGGGTATTCAGCGCGTTTCGAATAACCCGCACACGTCCACAGTAAGCAGGGGGAAGCGCAGTTCCCAAAAACTCATCTATCGCTGTTGAACCCGCGATAATGCGCGCACAACGAGAGGCGATGAAAACAGTTTCAGTCCATGACAGCCTCAAACCATTAACGGACCAGAAGAGAAGCTTGCGACGGGATAGCGAAGGGATCAGCTTGATGGCTTCATAGGTGTTTGCATGAACAATATCAGGCTTGAAATCATGAATAGCATGTCGGATATGGCCTTTTGATGAGGAAAAAAGATTAGCGAGCCATGCGAATATTCCACGATTGCTAGACTTTCTAACAGCCGGATCTAGAGGGTAGAGAGTGATTCCGGTCGGCTTCAAGGCATCGTAAAGAGGGCCTCTTACCACGGCCGCAACGACTTGTACAGAGCGACTTGCATGCAACGCAGAGCAGAGATCAATGAAACTCTTCTGATCCCCACCTAAATTAGTCGCTACATCTATGAGCAAAATTGTCATTTTTGTAAGTATATGACTTTTACAGTTTTAGTCAATAGAATGTACAGACAATCTATCTTATTTTTCTTTTTTAGCAAATTTTTCACAGAGATCTGTTGCTTCGACAAAACGGTTGGTGATTCCGCAGCGCTGGCCAAAGGGATTCAGAACCATTTCGCGGCAATAGGCGCAACAACGCTGGCGTTCATCTTCGCTAAAGACAGAGACCTTCTCCGGACGATCGGCCTCGGTAAATAGCGTAGGCTTTGCCACCGCATTGACAAAGGGCGTCTCCTCTTCCGAAGCATACTGCTTACCACAGGCTGTGCAGACAAAGCACTCCCCGACCTTCTTGAACCCGTCATAAACAGGTTCCGCCCGTACGAGGGTGACCTCGCCACAGGCGGAACAGTTTATCTCTCTAGCTTGCGGTTTGTTCATGAACGCTTCGGGAGGTGAATGCACTCGCCATGGAAGGCATGTGCAGCCTCCATCCAAGCCTCGGCCAGGGTTGGATGGCAGTGAATGGTCTTGCCGATCTCGTCGATCGTCAGTTCGTTACGGATTGCCAGCGCAGCCTCGGAGATCAAGTCCGTGGCATGTCCGCCAATCGCCTGGGCGCCCAGAAGCTGTCCCGTGACAGGATCCGCCACCCACTTCACAAACCCATCGGTCTCGCCCGCAGCCATCGCCTTACCCAATGCGGCAAAGGGGAACGCCGCGGTTTTGACCTTCAAGCCCAGTTGCGTAGCTTTCGTCTCCGTCAGACCTACCAAGCCAATCTCTGGCGTGGTGAAGATACAGGAGGGACAGATCTTCTCTTGACGCGAGGGATGCCCTGCTGCGGCTTCGGCTGCGACTACCCCCTGCTGCGTTGCCGCATGCGCGAGCTGGATCGAACCTGTCACCAAGTCACCAACAGCAAAGATGCTGGAGACATTTGTACGGCATTGGTCATTCACCGGGATCATACCCCGTTCATCCACCTTCACACCAGCACGTGCAAGGTCCAAAGCAGCCGTGTTCGGCTTGCGCCCCACAGCCACCAAGAGGAGTTCCGCCTCGAGCTTCTGCTCCTTGTAAAGTCCTGTCACCCCTGTCTTGTTTGACTCAATCGCGGTCAAAGGGGCACCGGTCAAAATCGTAACCCCCAAAGACTCCATCCGCTTGCACAAGACGCGACGGACATCCTTATCCAGGATCATCACAATGTCTTCGAGCATTTCAACAATGGTCACTTTGGTTCCGAGCGCAGCGGCCATGCAGGCAAATTCACAGCCGATCACGCCACCGCCCAGAATGAACAAGGACTTCGGAAGTGCCGTCATATCCAGGAATGACCGGCTCTCCACAACATTCTTTGCCTTGGGTAAAAAGCCCGGCATGGCCGAGTCGCTTCCCGCAGCAATGATAATCGAAGTCGCGCTGAGCCAGCGCGTGGACCCATCGGGTTGCACAACCGAGAGACGGTTTGGCCCTTCGAAACGCGCAACACCCTTGACCATTTCAACGCCGTTCGATTTCAGCAAGAACTGAATACCGGTCGTCAACTTAGTGACCACCTCGCATTTACGCGCCACCATCTTTGCATAATCAAAGGAGACGCCCTTCACCGAGACGCCGAAGAGCTCCGAATGGGACGCATGATGGAAACGCTCGGCTGAAGCGATCAGGGTCTTTGTCGGAATGCAGCCCCAGTTGAGACAGGTTCCACCAAAAGCCTCTTTTTCAATGATTGCCGTCTTCTTGCCCAGTTGCGCTGCGCGAATCGCAGCAGGATATCCACCCGGGCCAGCACCAATCACAATAACGTCAAAATCGTACATGGTAATAAGTCCTTTACTTAAACAAGTGATTTCCAGAGTTCGACATCCTCAAGTTTGGAACGGATTGCATTCGCAAACTGGGCACCCATTGAACCATCCACAATACGGTGGTCCGCCGAAAGAGTCATAGCCATGATCGTGCGAATCTTGATTTCGCCCTTCACGACAGCAGGCACCTGGCGACCGGTGGAGACGGCCAAAATTCCTGCCTCGCCTGGATTGATGATCGCGGTGAACTGGTCAACGTTCATCATGCCCATGTTGGAAACCGTAAATGAACTTCCAATCATCTCATCCGGTGTTAGCTTGCCGAGGCGCGCCTTTTCCCCAAGAGCCTTAGTCTGTGCGTTCAGCTCCTTCATGGTCAGCGTCTGAGCTGCCTTGATCACAGGGACCACGAGTCCGGTGTCAATACTCACTGCCATTCCAAGATCCACATCACCACGCCAAGTCACAGAGGAACCATCCGTGAACGAATTCACTGTCGGGAACTCGGTCAACGAGAGGATCACCGCTTCGAGGACGAAATCATTAACGCTATAATTAATTCCCTTCGCCTTCAATTCGGCACGATAGGTCATCAAGTCCGTAATGTCCGCCTTGACCGTCACATAAAAATGAGGAATGTTCTGTTTGCTCTCAACCAGACGGCGAGCGATCACCTGACGCATCCGTGACATCGCGACCGGCTTCTGTTTCAGCATGCGCTCCACATCTTCGACCATGATGCGTCCGCCATCACCTGAACCACGGACCGTCAAGAGATCAACCTGCTTCTCGGAGGCAAGGCGCTTCGCTGCAGGCGTGACACGCAAGGCCGTGTAACCGGAGGTTTCTAAATAGCTCTGGACATCCTTCTCAACGATACGTCCATTGGGGCCCGATCCTTTGATACGGGCGGGATTGATGCAGGCATCCTTGGCCAGCGCTTTTGCCCTGGGCGAGATGACCAGACGTTCAACCGTCGCCACAGGAGCTGCGACAGTGGCCACGACAGGCGCTGACCTGACGGGAGCGGGCGCGGCAACAGCTACGGGCGCGGCAGACGCCTTTGCAGGAGCGGCGGCGGGTGTCGATGTAGGTGCGGCAGGAGCGGGCGCTGACGCGGACTCCAACTTTGGAGCGACATCCGACACCTTTTCGCCTGCTTGACCAACATAGCCCACAACCGTATTGCAGGGTACTGTGATGCCTTCCTTCACATAAATCTTCAGAAGCACACCTTCAAAAAAGCTCTCAACTTCGAGATTCGCCTTATCCGTTTCAATCTCGAACAGGATATCCCCCTTTGCAACAGGGTCTCCCACCTTCTTCAGCCACTTGACAATGGCACCCTCTTCCATGGTCTGACCCAACTTCGGGAAAATAACGGCCTGCGCCATAAGCTCTCCTTATACACGTGTTAGAAATGGCGTGACTCTAAATTACGGATTATTAAGCACAACGAGTCACATTTAATTGACGTTAAGTATAGTTCATTTGCCCTGAAATGTCATGCCCAAAAAGATTATTTCTCAATAGATCTATCCAAAATAAATGATAAAAAGCTTCTTTAGTGCCCTGTTCTATAGATGATTGAAGCTTCAATTGGATTTCTCCGTGAGCTCTGTGGGCTCTGTGAGAAAAAAACTCACGAGGGCCAGACTACTCAGCGGGCTGCTGTTTGGCACGTGGTGCCTGCGGATAGATTCCCTTCAGCGCATTTTCGCAGATGAGACGTGTATCCTGGGGAAAATCATTCTTGATGATCCATTTCAGAAACCCAGGATCATCACTCACGAGATCACGGATCTTAAACCCCTTTTTCTTTCCGAAATTAATCGTCACTTCACCCTCGATCCAACGCAAACGACCGGAACGGTCGGCATTGAAGGGATCGGTCGGATTAAAGGTCTTATCCAGTGTCTCAATATCCTTCGGCAGATCGGGATAACGTTTAAATTGTCCGATGAGTACATTTAAGGTGGCACGCACATCTGCTTCTGCACCATGCGCATCCGTATGCGCATCCCCGCAGTAAAATTTAAGGGCTGCGGTCAAATCGCGAGGCTCCTTGGTATGGAAGATCCGTTGCGCATCCAGCAAGCGCCGACGATCAGGATCAAAGATGATCCCTGCGCGACCGAACTCCTCTGCCAACATCGGAATATCAAAACGCCCGGCATTGAACCCTGCTAAATCCGCTTCACCAAAAAAGGTAAGAATTTCTAGAGCCTTTGCCTTGAATGTAGGACAATCTTTAACGACTTCATTGGTAATCCCATGAATAGCGATCGAGTCCTCGGGAATGGCCATCTCCGGGTTCAGCAGCCAATAGCCTGAAGTTTCGGTTCCATCCGGATCAATACGAATTGCAGCGAGTTCAATAATCCGGTCTGCTCGCGGACTCGTCCCCGTGGACTCAATATCAAAAACGATCAGGGACCTGTCAAGCGTAATGGGAAATGGATTCATAATTTTAGAGTCTTAAAACTTGGATATAGTAGCACGTGACAAAAAGGTACCAGTCTCCGTATCAACAATAATCTTTTCGCCCGCTTCCAAATATTCAGGGACTTGAACAACAAGGCCTGTCACGCAGGTCGCTGGCTTGCTGCGGGAGGTTACGGTCGCCCCCTTCATCACAGGGTCACACTGAGAAACAACCAGTTCAACCTTCTGAGGCATCTCAATCGTCAAAACGTTTCCGTCTGACTTCAGAGCATAAATACCCTCCATATCCTCAACCAAATAGAGCATCTGCTCCTCAATCGTCTCCCTCACGAGCGAGAACTGCGAAAAATCCTCGGCATCCATGAAGGTATAAAGATCTGCTTCGCGGTAGAGATATTGGACCGCACGGCGCTCAAAATCAATATCTGCAAACGGCTCATCGCCCTTGCAAGAGATATCCTTTTTGACTTTTGTCACCAGATTGCGAAAGCGGAAATGATAGATCGACGAAGCTCCGCGCGCGCTCGGTGTTGAAATCTTCAAACTCTCCAGCACGTGTGGCTTTCCATCAATCCCAACAAGTGCTCCCTTTTTTAAATCGCAAGCTTTAGCCATCTCTCACCTCTCTTATTTTTTTCGATACAATGAACGATACACATTGAGCGTTGACCGCGCCGTGGTCTTCCACGAAAAACGAGAAACCCACGCCAGCGCTTTTGCTTGGAAGGCTTCATGCCACTCCAATGACACACTTGCCAAATCCATGGCATGCATCCATTCGCGTTGCTCACGCGCGGAAACAATCTTGGCATTCCCCCCTGTAATCTCCTTGAGTACACTCAGCGAGGAGCAAAGAACAGGGGTACCGCAGGCCATGGACTCGAGAACAGGAAAACCAAAACTCTCTGCAAGGCTCGGGAAGATCAGCGCACGGGCTGCAGTATAAAGAGCGGGAAGATCCTCCTCTGGAACCTCTCCGACCCAGATGATCCGATCATCGAGATGCAAATCTTCAACTTCGTCCTTGAGTTCGCTCTTTTCTGGGGAGAAGCCCGCCAACGCCAGCGGAAGGGATGATGTGGGGTCCATCAATGCCATCGCCTGTAAAACCGTCGAAACATTTTTATGTGGCAAATCGGAACCTACGTAGAGAAAGAACCGTTCTGGTAAACCATACTTGAGCCGAACCGACTCCACAGCCTCCTCAGACTGGGGCGTAAAATTTGACGCAATGCCATGATAGATCACCGTGCTGCGATTCATAATCCGAGCGCCAAACTCCTCTTCGCAAGCCTTCAATGCAGCATTGGAGACACCGATAATCTTGCGACTGTGCCGGACGACCCTTCTGCCAATCAAATACTTCCACAGGAACCGCATCCAGTAAGAACTGTATTGCGGATGCGAAAGGGGAATCACATCATGGATGGTCAGAACCATTTTGCCAGGCACCGAGACGGGGGTCAAAATGTAGGGCGCATGATAAATATCTGCCTTGACCGAGAGAGCGATTTTAAAGGCCTGATAATGGCTTTTGAAGGTTCCAAACGGTGCCGTTGTCAAATGACACGTGACCTTTGGATGGACAAGAAAGGGCATCTCCTCCGCCTCAGGCGAAAGCATGACATGCAAAACTTCGTCATCAGCCAGTTCGGGAATCAAGGCCTCCAACAACGAACGTACATAACGCTTAATGCCCAAGTGGGCGCGCGTTGCCGCGCGTGCATCAATCAGAATCGTATGTTTTCTGTTCATAACAAATTATTCGTCAGCCGTGCTTAAAAACAAGCAACTTACAAAAATACGTGCGTGACGAACAACCCATAAAACGCTAATATCATCTTTTCTTTTGCCCAGTCAGGCAAGGGCCTAATCGGGTGTAAAAGAAAAATGAAGCCAAAACTATACCACAACTGTCTGAAAATTCCAAGCCTGTGATGGAAAAGAATGTGAAAAATCGAATTATCCTCTTGACGGGACAAGGAAAGGGAAAGACCTCTTCCGCACTCGGCATGGTGCTTCGCGCTGTCGGACACCAGATGCGCGTCAGCGTACTCCAGTTTATTAAAAAATCGCGAAACACGGGAGAAGCGCGCGCCCTTGCGCTACTTCCCGGCGTTGAACACCTCATCTGTGGAAACGGCTTTGTCACCCAACAGGACGCTACGAATCAGCGTGAGAACCATTGTCAAGCTGCCACTGAGGGGCTTCGTATTGCGAAATCACGACTCGCAGACCCTTCTATCCAGATGATCGTCTTGGACGAAATCTGCTCGGCCATCCATCACCACCTTTTGGATGAGCAAGAGGTCCTAGACCTCCTCACGTCAACCAGTAACGGAAAAATCATTATCCTAACTGGCAGACATGCGCCACAGGCTTTGATTGATTGTGCAGATACAGTCAGCACCATTGAGAACACCAAGCACGGCTTTCAGCAAGGTATCGACGCACAGCCTGGCGTTGAACTTTAAACGCTTCAGAAAATAATATCAGGATGGTTTGTGATGTTCCTGTTTAAATACTTGAAAAGCCGCTGCAGTTGAATGACGTAAGTGTTCCCTGTAATACCCGTAGGTCAACGCCTCCCCCTGCCCCTCCTCAGCCTCAAGCACGTCACAATGAAACATCGTATGCGTAGCAAGATCGAGCGACTGCTTAACCTTGCAGACATACCATGCGGCGACATCTTTCAGCACTGGAAGTCCTGCGGACATCACATGCGGTGCCAAGGGCCATTTCTGAAGCGCGCGCGTCGATTGGAAACCAAAGAGAGCGATCGTCAAGGGGTCCACATCCTTGCGCAGCACAGATACGCTAAACACCCCAGTGCGCTGAATGCACTCGTGCGTGAAGGTGTGCTTCTGGCTACAGAGTATCACCGTCGGTGGATAGGCTGTTGACTGGATGAAGGCATCTACAATACAACCCGAAAAGCCGACGGGAGCCTCGACTCCTACGACAAAGAGTCCGCAGGAGATTGAAAATAGCGCTTTGTCATTCATAAAACATCATCTCCTCTTGCAGGCAAGGTCAAGCCTCAGGCCATAATCGAATGGCCTCTTCACGTAATTTATATTTCTGAATCTTACCACTCGCTGTCATCGGAAAGTCAGCAACGAAATTAATATACTTCGGAATCTTAAACCATGCAATCTTATTACGGCAGAAATCTTGGACGTCTGTCTCTGTAATCGTCACATGAGGCGATTGAATAATGAACGCGGCTACTTGCTCACCATACTTCTTGCTGGCGACCCCGACCACCTGTATATCCTTGACGCCAGGCATGTGACTAATAAAATTCTCAATCTCCTTGGGGGATATATTTTCGCCTCCACGGATAACAAGGTCTTTTAAGCGCCCCGTGATATAATAGTAACCATCTTCAT
This sequence comes from Akkermansia muciniphila, assembly GCA_945870145.1. Classification (GTDB taxonomy): domain Bacteria; phylum Verrucomicrobiota; class Kiritimatiellia; order RFP12; family UBA1067; genus CAIZQW01. Next base: position 4,573 of record CAMBQV010000020.1, on the reverse strand, counting down.
CCATGCGTCCGATATCACCGGAATGGAGCCACCCGTTCTGATCGATGCATCGTGCCGTCTGCTCGGGCATCTTGTAGTATCCCTTCATGTTAGCAAAGCCACGACAGCAGATCTCGCCAGGCTCATTCAGCTCGCAAATCGCTCCCGTTTCCGGATGGATAATCGCCACCTCGATACCCGGCAATGCTTGTCCAAGCGACGTGCATTTCCGTTCAATGCTCGTCTCAAAGTAACGGGTCATGGTCATGACAGGACCGGACTCCGTAAGACCATACGCAATCGTCACTTCCGACATGAACATCTGCTCAACACACTGTTGCATACGCTTTTCCGGACAGGTCGAACCCGCCATGATACCCGTCCGCAAGGAGGAAAAATCAAACTTCGAAAAAAGCGGGTTGTCCAGAATTGCTATATACATGGTGGGCACACCATTCAACGCGGTACAATGTTCCTTTTCAACCGACATCATGACCTGAACCGGATCAAACTTCTCCACCATGACCATGGTGCATCCGTGATTAACGCATGACATTACACAAAGGACGCATCCAAAGCAATGAAAGAGCGGGACCGGAATACAGACACGGTCACGGACCGACAGATTCTGACAAGCGCCAATCCAGAAGCCATCGTTCGCAATATTTGAATGAGTCAACTGCACGCCCTTTGGGAATCCTGTCGTGCCGGACGTGTATTGCATGTTGACCACGTCGTGGCACCTCAACGCTGCCTGGCGTGCCGTGTAATCCACCAGTGATGTCTGGACGGACATCGCTTGAACTTCGTTCATGGAATACATACCGCGATGCTTTTCAGGCCCCAAGAAGATGACACGCTTCAACAACGGGAACCTCGCAGAAACCAGATGACCGCGAGGTTGCTCGCGCAATTCAGGAATAAGTTCGTAGACAATCTGAACATAATCGGTGTCACGCGTACCATTCATCAGGATCAGATTTTCAGTATCCGACTGTTTCAGCGCAAACTCGATTTCAGCACACGTGTAGCTCGTATTCAGCGGAAGGAGAACCGCCCCGATTTTGGCCGTGGCAAACATGAGAGGAATCCACTGTGGCACATTGGTCGCCCAGAGCGCAACCTTGTCACCCTTCTTCACGCCTAGCGCCATGAGCCCGCAGGCCAGATCATCCACGAGTTGACCAAACTCATACCAGGTCAAACGAAAGTCTCGATCTGCATAAACCAAGGCGTCCTGAACCCCGCATCGTGCGATGGTCTGATCCAATAACTGTCCTAACGTGTAGGAATGAGTCACAGGCAAGTGATGCCAAGGTAAACCTCGTGACACAGACTGCCTATAGGGCGGCTTAGACGGCGCCGTCAAATACGGGTCTGTGAGCTTAAAGAGTGTTTGCATATTCATTCGACTCGTTTTAAGATCACATCGGCATGAAGACTGTTGCGACCAACGTTGCGTCCGTATGATTAACCGCGCGAAGCGCATGCGGAACAAGAGAGTTATAGTACACGGAATCTCCGGCCTTTAACACCTGTTCCTCATGTCCATAAACGAGAAGCACCTCACCCGTCAAGATATACAGGAACTCCTCGCCCTCATGGGAAGAGAGCGGGGCTACCGCATCCGCTGCGACGGCAATAAAGAAGGGCTCCATGTGCCGGTCTGGCTTACCACAGCCCAACGGCGCATACTGAAGTCCCGTGGCGACAGGAGCTTTGTGGCTTGCTTTCGCATGGAACCGTTCAGGTGCCCGCACGATAAGCGGATCAGCTTTAAACTGATCGTCCATAAACGTTCCAAGCCGCTGCCCCAAGGCGCGCGATAGTTTGACCAAAATACCCAGAGCCGGAAAAGTTTGCCCCTCTTCAATTGCCACAATCACATCTCGATTGACTCCGGATGCCTCTGCCAGCGTATCGACCCCCATTTGCAACCGTTCGCGGTAGGCACGTATCCGCTCCCCGACTTTCATGTCAACCATTGCCATGACTCACTCCATTTTTGGTGTTCACGTGCTGTCGGTTACCCCACAGTAGTCGACACTCTTTCGGATTCCAAAATATTCAACGCATGAAGGTAGGCGCGAATACTGGCCTCCACAACATCCGTCGAGGAGCCATGTCCACGCGCAAGGCGGTCGCCCTCTCGTACACTGACATCCACCTCTCCTAAAGCGTTTGCTCCGCCGGTGGTCGCGTTGAGCTTAAAGGTTTCCAGGACAGCCTTGGTTCCCACCAGCTTATTTATGGCTGCGAAAGATGCGTTGATTGGGCCGTCACCCGAAGCGACCTGCTCAACCTCCTTGTTGTCAATGATCAAGCGTACCGTGCTCATGGGCGTGATTGCATTGCTTGCCAAGACATTGAAATATTTGAGCTTGATCCGTTCAACATACGGATTCAGTACATCACGGGCCATCGCTTCAATATCGGCATCACTGACGGTCTTTTTACGATCCGCCAACGCCTTGAAGAGGATAAAGAGTTCATTAACCTTCTCTGCAGAGAACTGGAAGCCTAACTCGACCAAGCGCGAGTCAAACGCATGACGTCCGGAGTGCTTGCCGAGGATCATCTTGTTCTTGGGCAGACCAATTGATTCAGGCGTCATGATCTCGTAGGTCAGCGGATTGGCCAACACGCCATGCTGATGAATCCCTGACTCATGCGCAAAGGCGTTTTCACCGACGATAGCCTTGTTCGCCTGGACTCGGCTACCGGTCACCTGAACAATGCAACGGCTCGCCGAGTAGATCTTGGTCGTGTCAATGTTAGTCTCCACGCCAAAGGCCTCACGACGCGTGGTCAGGGCCATGACAATTTCTTCCAACGCCGCATTGCCGGCACGCTCGCCGATACCGTTCAACGTACACTCCACCTGGTCCGCACCCGCCGTGACTGCGGCCAACGAGTTGGCGACCGCCAATCCCAGATCGTTATGGCAATGGACTGACAAACGAGCCTTCCCAATATCCACATTCTTTCGGATATCCGCGATCAGTTGCGCATACTCGTGTGGGATGGCATACCCGACTGTGTCAGGGATATTGATCGTCGAAGCGCCTGCCTTGATCACCCCCTCCACCATCCGATAAATAAAAGGACGTTCGCTACGCGAGGCATCTTCCAGTGAAAACTCGACATCTTCGCAGAGATTACGCGCATACTTGACCATAGCAATCGCCTGCTCGAAAACTTTGTCCGGAGCCATCTTCAACTTATACTCCATGTGAATCGGCGATGTCGCAATAAAGGTATGGATACGCGGGTGCTTCGCATAGCGGAGTGCCTCAGCAGAAGCATCAATGTCTTTGGGCAAGGCACGGCAGAGGCTCGCGACCGCAGCATTCTTGACAAAGCGTGCAATTTCACTCACCGACTCGGAATCGCCTTTGGAAGCAGCTGCAAAACCAGCCTCGATCACATCCACGCGAAGAGCCTCAAGCTGTTCAGCCACCAGTAGTTTGTCACGGAGGTTCATGGTGCATCCCGGTGATTGCTCACCATCGCGCAGCGTGGTATCAAAAACTGTGATCATTCTCTTCTGGCTACTCATTGCTTCTCTCCTTAAAATTAAAACTCCCGCAGGTTCCTAATTGAGCCTTTGCGCGGGAGTTTCATTTTGAAAGTTTGCTGTTCCTAACACTTACATGACAAAACGCCCCTGACCGCTTAGCAGTCCAAGGTTCGTAAGTCGAAGGCAATTGTTGTGAAACATGCTTTTCATGACGAGGAATAATATGCCATAAAACACCTACAGAAGGCAACCGATTTTTTTTGAATAGTTTACCTCAAAAATATGAGATAGCGCTACTCCCCCCTATTTGATATATTTTTTCCTTTTGAGTTTGACCAGACAGAAGGATACCCCCACTATGGAAAATATCGTGATCATTGGCAGCGGTCCTGCAGGACTCACCGCCGCCATTTATGCAGCGCGTGCCAACCTCGCCCCAGTTGTAATTGACGGCATGCAACCCGGCGGCCAGCTGACCCAGACAACCGAGGTCGAGAATTTCCCTGGCTTTGAGAAGCCGATTACCGGCTTTGAACTGGTTCAAACCATGCGTAAGCAGGCGGAGCGTTTCGGAGTCCGTTTCATCATGGATGCAGTCAACTCCTGCGAGCTGACGGGCACAACCAAAAAACTCTCCCTGATGATGAACGGTACGCTCGAAGCGCGAACCGTGGTCATCGCAACCGGTGCAAGTGCACGCTACTTGGGCCTTCCCGCTGAACAACAGTTGCAGGGGCGTGGCGTCTCCGCGTGTGCCACCTGCGACGGCTCCTTCTTCAAGGGCCAGCGTGTGGCTGTCGTGGGAGGCGGAGACACCGCCATGGAAGATGCGCTCTATCTCTCCCGCCTCGCTGAACATGTGACGCTCATCCATCGCCGCGATGCCTTCCGCGCCTCGAAAATCATGGTTGATCGTGTCCTCAGTACCTCCTCCATTTCAATCGCCTGGAACACTGTTGTCGAGGATGTCCTAGATGTCACAAAAGGCGAGGTCACCGCGCTCAAACTCAAGAACATCAAGAGTGGCGAGACGAGTGAACTGCCGGTACAAGGCTTGTTCATTGCAATCGGACA
>CAMBQV010000019.1 GCA_945870145.1 Akkermansia muciniphila | reverse complement strand
CCCGAAGACGGACCTTTCCATGCACCGGACAAGACATTGTCCTTTAAGAGTGCGGATAGAAGCGAGACGTCAACTGCGTTCTGAGGAAAAGTGGAGTCCGCCATGCGGATGCCCTTGACAAGCCTTCTCATAGAAGTGCTAAAGTTCTAGCTGCCTTCGCTTGAAAGCTTCCACCTAAGCGGATACGTCTTCCTCCTTCGCCAAGGCTTCCGCCTACGCGATGCCTACGGCGGACGAGACGGCGGATAAAACGGTGGATAAAACGCCGTGCCAGGGAAGTTTTAAAGTTAGAAATGCAAACCTGAAACTGGGCAACTCACAGAGTCACTCCGTCAATCAGTCAACCTGTCAGCCGGTGACCCCCGACATTCATTGTGTTCAATGGCGCAATCGAATGACTACCCCTCTCTTTACTGTTACCTCACCCATGTCTGGTCTGGCAGGGAGTGGCCCGGACGAAGGGCTTTCAGGAAACGCTCACACGGCACGCACAGAACCCCGTCTCGGAGGAACTGCTCCTGGCCGCGATAAAGCAACACCGCACGTGATTCGGGGTAATCTTTGATGAAAGCCTTCAGCGATTGCAGGTCATGGCTTGAAACCTTGGCGGCATTTTTCACTTCGATTGCTACCAGTTCTTTCTCGCCGTAGACGACGAAGTCGACTTCCAAGCCTGCACGTGTACGCCAGAAATAGAGCGTGCTGTGTTGTCCGGAATAGTCGTTCCAAGCCCGTAAATGTTGGAAGACGAGCCCTTCAAGAGCTGCACCGTCAATCTCCGTCGGACGGTCGAGCGGCCCTTTAGGGCGGATCGACCGGTAGACACCTGCATCGAAAAAATAAAATTTGTCGTGGCCGATCAATTTTCGCTTGGCACGCTTGGAGAAGGAGGGTAACCGTACAGCGATTAGGAGATCCTCCAAAATCGAGACATAGCCCTCTACCGTGGTTCGGCTGACGGCGCACTCGCGTGCTACCTCTGCAACACTGAGGAGTGAGGCGTGGGAAAAACTAATGGCTTCAAGGAAACGGGCAAAGCTTTCCATGTTTCGGACCAATCCCTCCATTTGTACTTCTTCGCGAACATAGAGGGCCAAATAGGTTCTTAGCACAGCCTCACGATCCTTGTCGGCAAGTACAAGCGGCACAAGTCCAAAGTTTAATGCGTCTTCGAGTGAGAATGCATCTCCCTGTTCCACCGCCATAAAGGGGTGGCAGGTTGTCATGAGTGCTCTGCCCGCGAGAAGATCCACACCCGCACGCTTGAGTTTGCGAGAACTGGAGCCTGTCAGGATGAAACGTAGTTCGGGTTTGGCCTCGATCAGTTGATGGACGACGCTCAGCAAGGATGGTACGCGCTGGATTTCATCCAGCACAAAGGTTCGTCGATCTGCATTTCCAGTCACAAGTTCATGCAATCGATCTGGGCTCGCGGTGAAACGGTGGCAGATCTCTGGTGAAAGCAAATCCACAAAGTAGGCTTCGGGTATCTGCATGCGAAGCCAAGTGGATTTCCCGGTGCCACGGGGACCAAAAAGGAAGAAGCTTCTAGTGGGGCAGAGTAACAGTCGTTTTGTTTTTTGCATGTAAAGAGATTAACATGAGACGATAGTGATGTAAATCGAAAAAAAGACAACGCCGTCGTCATTTTTGCGGTCATTATGACGGAACAAATGTCGAATTGTCTGTTTCTCTGTATGCCGTGCTCTATTCTTTTTCTGTTTACACAGTTTTGCGATGAACTCTATTCAAGAGTTGCCTTCGGGTAGGTTATATGACAAGATAAAAAACCTTTTGACAACTTCACTGGAATGTGGGAATGATGGAATACTGGAATGTTGTTTCTGGAGGGGTCTGCAGCCGCTGGATGGCGAGCAGAAAAACTGACAGCCGTTTGCACGGTTCGGCACAGACTCACCCTCCAGATTCTAGGTTTTGCGTTTGTCGGGCGTACGTTGGACGAGACTGTAGCGGGTTTGCTATGACGATACGATTGATGTTGAGTTTTGTTATGTTGTCCAGTTGGTTTTCTGTTCAAGCGGAAGACCTCACGACGATTCATGCTGTCAAGCAGTTGTCGCGTGTCGAAGCGGGCAAGGGGCTTCCTGTCCGGCTGACCGGCATCGTCGCGCATCAGTTTGACTGGGCGGAGGCGCCCTTTACCCTTGCAGACCTCAGCGACCCGACTGGCAGTGCGCTCTTCATCCGAACAGCACCCCAGCTTTCGCGTGATCTAAAGGTCGGCGATGTGCTGGAGATTGTGGGCACCACCTCCGCCGGACGCCTCGTCCCGGGGGTGCAGGCCACTCAGATTACACATCTGAGAACCGCGACGATCCCGGTCCCAGAGGTCATGCGTATTGCTGATTTACAGGCCATCAGTCAAAATAATCCCCTGGTTTCGCTTGTCGGCATCCCTCAAACCATCAAGCTCACCGCCTCTGGGTTAACGCTTTCAGAAGCCGTGCAGATGAGTATCATGACGCCAGACGGCCCTTTCACAGCGGAAATCCAGATGGCAAATCCAAAGGACTGGAATGCCGAAGCCCTGATTGACGCAGAGATTATGATTCGCGGTTGTCTCTCGCCCTTTTACAATCAACGCGCCGAATTTTTTGGCATACGCCTTCATGTCTCTGGAACCAATGACATTGTCGTGCTCAAGCCTGCTCCAGCAGACCCCTTTCATTTACCTGTCACGCCCCTGGATGAAATCTTGCCCATCGGAGACTCTCGTAACAATGGCCATCGCAGACGTGTCAACGGGACGGTCACGTTCTCCCGTCAAAACACGCTTTACGTACAGGACGGCACACATGCAATCCGAATCAACACCCACACGGATATGCACCTTCCTGTTGGAACGGTCATCGAAGCTGTCGGCTTTCCTGCCATGGGAAATTGTTTTGCGGAACTCAATGAGACACTGATCCGCCGGACAGCCACCTCGCCCCTTCCAGAGCCGCTGGTCTTGTCGCCAGAGATTATCGCAGCAAGCCGGCAGCCCAACCCCGGAAAGACCGCCCGTGACATCGACGGACTGGTCGTGCGCATGCAAGGGCGGATTGTTCAGATCGGCGAACCTGTCAACGAGCTGCGAAGCATCCTCTTCCAGTTCGAAGAAACGATCTATACGGCCTTTCTTCAAGAGCAAAAGGAGGTGGCGGCTTTTGTCCGCAACCTTCCCCAAGATCAGCCTGTCACCATCACAGGCATCTTGGTTTTTAGCCGTACTGCAGATCAGCATGAGAACTTCCCGCAAGCCTGGACGCTCTTGCTACGCGACACCTCCGATATCCAAATCTTGCCAGGCGGACCCTGGCTCACGCGCCAGCGGGAAGTTGCACTGCAAATCATCACCGCGCTGCTGCTCTTACTGACGATTATCATCATCATCGGACTTCGCATCCGGATCAGCAAGCAGAAGCAGCACCAGCACGATTTGGATCTTCTCTTGGCCGAACGCAAACGCATCGCCGCTGACTTGCATGATACGCTCCAGCAAAACTTGGCAGGCATCAGCCTTCAAGTCAAGACTGCCTTAAAGGCTACCGAGACAGCACCCGGAAAGGTCGCCAGCTTCTTGCAAATGACCCGCCAGGCGCTGGAGGATGCACATGCCATGCTGCGCATCTCCGTCTGGGATCTCCGCGGTGCAGACACTTGCGGCAAGTCGCTTGCGCAAGCCATTCTGGACTTGGCTCGTGGCCTTCCCGAACACACCTTGACGTGTCGGCTCGATGCGTTGCCTAAGGATATACCCGAGGCCTGCTCCACCCAACTGCTGGCCGTGATCAAGGAATCCATCACCAATATCGTAAAACATGCCGCTGCGACCGAAATCGTGATCACCGCCTCTCAAACACAAGAGGGCTTTCAGATCACCCTTGATGACAACGGAAAAGGCTTCGAAGCCACCGCCCTTTCCTTCCCTGCCACGGAGCATTACGGTTTGACCGGCATGAAAGAGCGCATGCGCAGGATTGACGGCCTCTTTCAAATCGAGAGCGAACCTGGACACGGCACGCGCGTCATCCTGACCTTCCCCAATGCCAAGAATAGGAGGGCATTATGATTAACGTCATGCTGATCGACGACCACAATATCGTGCGCATGGGTCTGCGTATGGCTTTCCAGCTTACACCCGACATCAATGTCCTGTGCGAAGCTGAAAACCAAAAACAGGCGCTTGCCAAGCTCAAGGTGGAAAAGCCGGACCTCATTTTGCTGGATATTCGTATGCCGGAAAGCACTGGCATTGAGTTACTTAAACGCTTGCGTGTGGACTACCCGTCCATTAAGGTGATTATGTTGACCATGTCCGACACGGAAGAGGACATCTATCAGACGCTCCATCTTGGCGCATCCGGATACCTCATGAAAAGCGCGCAGCCCGATGCCATCATTGAGGCGATACGCTTGGTGCAGAGCGGCAAGACGGTCTTCCCTAAAAACATCCTCCAGCAGATTGAGCGGCGAGAACACCAGCAGGGACTTTCCTCGCGTCAAATGGAAGTGCTCACCCTCATGGCCAAGGGTCTCTCCAACAAGGAGATCTCCGATACCACGCGCCTGAGCGAAAAGACGATACGCTTTTACAACACGATCATCTTTGAAAAATTAGGGGCGACCAATCGCACTGAAGCCGTCAAGACCGCCCTTCAGCGCGGCATCATCGCGATTTAGGCAAAGAAAAAAGAGCCGCACCTTTTCAGGTACGCCTCTTTTTTGACTGGTTACCCTTTATACAGTTGGCAGCTTATAGGCATCGCGATAGACGCGGCCCAGCCAGGCGGGATCACCTGTGCCATTCGTAAAGGCGAACGCTGCGGGATCCCAGCACATGCGCTGCTTGTTGTAATACGCCTGGCTCATCAAGTGGCATGCGATGGCGGTATGCCCGCCCACCAGCTCACTGGTAATCGGCTTCCGTTGACGGTCTTTGACGCAATCCAGGAAGTTGCGGACATGGTTCTTGCTGACTTCCAACTTCACCTTGGCATCCTTCAGGAAGGTCTTCGTCGCTTTAGCGCAGGCCCCTTCGCAGGAGATGGTCTTATCCACCTTCGCATCACGGAAGCGGACGAAATCTTTCCCCTCCATAATCAGATGGAATTCGCCACGCGCAGCAAACACAGAGCCATTCTCGCCAGTGAAGGTGAGCCCGTTCCCCTTGTTGACATGCGTCAGCAACACACCATTGGCATACTTCATCGAAACACCATCGGTATTGTTCGGATTCGTAGAGGGCAGTATCTCAATGGGGCCGCTGTTGTCCATATCCATGCCCCAATGCGCAATATCGATGTGATGCGCACCCCAGTCGCCGATCATGCCGTTCGCAAATTCACTGTAGTTACGCCAGCGCGGAAAATGCTTGTGCACACCGCGAGGGGAGAGTGTCGAATTATAAGCAAACTTAGGCGCGGGACCGCACCACTTGTCCCAATCGAGTCCAGGCTCCATCGCCTCTTCCGGCAAATTGTAGGGGATGGCCGGTGCGCCAATGTTAATCTCGATGGCCTTAATCTTGCCGAGTACATTATTTCTGACCAATTCGCACGCAACGCGGAACTCCTGGTGGGAGGAACGCTGCATGGACCCTGTCTGCAAAACACGGCCATACTTCTTGACGGCCTCCATGACGGCGAGCGCCTCTTTGACATTGTGGGTCAACGGCTTCTCGCAATAGACATCCTTGCCGGCCTTCAATGCGTCAATCGTAATGATCGCATGCCAGTGGTCAGGTGTCGCCACGATGACAGCATCAATGGATTTGTCCGCCAGTAGCTCACGGTAATCGGCATACGCTTTGATCTCGGGTCCCCCGCCCTTCTTCTGATAGGCCTCCTTCAAAGCATTAAAAGAAGCCATGCGCCGCGTGGTATCCACATCGCAGACTGCGACGAGCTCGACATCGTCTTGGTTCATGAACCCCTTAGTCAAGTTCGTCATCATCTTGCCCATGCCCACGCAACCCACGCGAAGCTTCCCATTCGCCTTGGTTCCCTGTGCCCAGACACGTGACGGTAAAATCAGCGGCGCCCCTGCAAAAACGATCCCCTTCAACATGGTCCTGCGATTCAGATTCATTTTGTCCCCCTTTTTTTATTTTTTTAAAGTTACACTATTTCATAGCCTTTGACAACCCTCTGTTTTAAACAATACAAACTTGCTGACGCACCAGAAGTCATATGTTATAGTCTTCACCAGAATATTTCTAGAGGAGATTTTCCATGCGTATAAAAAGAATCATCTGGGGGGCAACGCTGACGGGAGCCCTTACCCTCTCTTTGTCGGCTGCACAGAAGAACGTCCTGTTCATTTGCGTGGACGACTTAAAACCGCTCCTGGGGTGTTACGGCGACCCCATGATCAAGACGCCCAATATTGACAAGCTCGCGGCGCGGGGTGTTCTTTTTGAGCGCGCCTTCTGCAACCAGGCGGTCTGTGCGCCCTCCCGTAACTCCCTCATGACGGGACTGCGCCCCTCCTCAATCGGCATTTACGATCTTGGCACGAACTTCCGGAAATCCGTACCCGAATCCGTCACGGTCGCGCAGTACTTTATGAAGCAGGGTTATCAGACTCACGCCCTCGGCAAGATCATGCACGTCGGGCATGGCAATGATGAGGATGCCGCCTCGTGGAGTACCCCGCACTGGAAGCCCAAAGCCGCCCAGTACCAATTGAAGGAGAGTACTGACAATGGGCGCCCCAATAAGCAAGGTGGCCCCCGCGGCGCATCAACCGAGTGTGCGGACGTCCCTGACACGACCTATGCCGACGGCCAGATCGCTAATGAAGCGATCGCACGTCTGAAGGCCTTTAAACAGAACCCCGGCAAACCTTGGTTCTTGGGTGTCGGCTTCGCCAAGCCCCATCTTCCCTTTGTCGCCCCTAAAAAATACTGGGATCTCTATCAGCGGGAGTCCTTCCCGTTGCCGGCACTAAAAACAGCCCCGATCGGCGCGCCAAACTTTGCCCCCACCACCTGGGGCGAGTTGCGCCAATACTCTGACATCCCTGAGGTAGGAACCTTGGATGACGCGAAGACGCGATTGCTGATCCACGGTTACCATGCGGCGACTAGTTACATGGATGCCCAGCTCGGACGCCTGCTCGATGCCCTTGAAGCGACAGGGCTGGCGAATGACACGATCATCCTCTTCTGGGGTGACCACGGCTGGCATCTCGGGGACCACGGCATGTGGTGCAAACACACCAACTACGAACAGGCCGCGCGCATCCCGCTCATCATCTGCGCACCCGGCATTGCAAAAGCTGGCGTCAAGACTAGATCACTAGCCGAAACCGTCGACATCTATCCCTCGCTCTGCGAGTTGGCCAACCTGCCACCCCCGAAGGGCCTTGATGGTACCAGCTTCGTCGCCACCCTGAAAGACCCCGCAGCAAAGACAAAAGAGGCGACCTTCCATGTTTATCCGCGCGGGAAGCTGATAGGGAGAGCAGTCCGTAGCGAACGCTACCGTCTCGTCGAATGGAAGGAGATCGGCGCCTCTGTGTCAACAGCAGTCTACGAACTCTACGACTATGAGAAGGATCCGTTGGAGACAAAGAACCTGATAAAGGATCTCCCGGAAGTGGCGACAAACTTGCAAAGTTTGCTCGCTAAGCAGCCTGAGGCTAAACCTCAAATTCAAGTACCGGGTGACACCCCGAAAAAGAAAGCCAAAAAGAATACGTAGGCTGGATAATTTTAGATTTTAGATTTGGGATTTTAGATTTGTGGCGCTGCATTGTTTCTGGAGTGCGGTGACAATCCGGCAGAGCCGGAGCGGCACCGCTTTTCTTGGCTTCGCAAAAGCGGCGTCGCTCGGAATACCGTTTACCGCCGCACTCCAAATCAATCTCAACCTCTGCGCCCCCGCCTGTCCACCGTAGCCGTATCCGCGAAGGAGGCTGACCTCCGACTTCCGACCTCTGACCTCTGTTCTACTTCCACGCGGACTTCCGGATGGCCCGCGGCGAGACCCCTTGAAGTTGCCGGACATACCGTGAAAAATGGAAGGGATTCTTAAAGCCGCAATGATAGGCGATCTCCGCGATCGTGAGCCCGGTCTCGACGAGAAGTTGCACCCCCTTCTCAACGCGCATCTTCCACAGATGGCGGGCGGGTGTAACACCGGTGACCTCCTTGAACTTATAGATAAAGGCTGTATTCGAGTAACCCGAGAGGCGCTTAGCCTCCTTCAAACAATCCTCCTCAGCCAAATGGCTTTCCATGTGCCGGAGCGCGCCTAGGATGACGGGGTCAGTCTTATTCTGGAAATGGGTGGCGCCATGCAAAAACTCGGCGAACAGGGCGAGCGCCAGACGGTCTACCACCTGCTGTGACGCCTCCGATTCGGTCATGCGCAGCAGAAAGGCCGCCGAGAGGAGGCGATGAAAACACTCTGAGGCGGCGACTTCCCGGGTTGAAACCGCCAGCAGCGCCCGCTTCATCTCAGGAGGCATGGCTTTCGAGGAGACACTGCACCAGAAGTGGCGGCTCTTCTGCGTGTGCGAAAATTCAAAACGTTCCTGATGGCGGGGTGTGAAAAGATAAACTTTCTCAAGCTGCAACGGAAAGGAGAGTTCATCAACCGTCGCCTCGCAGGAGCCGGACTGGAGCAATACCAGTTCAAAGTCGCGCTGGCTTCTGGGGCCGCAGTACCCTCCCGGATTATAACTCACGTGTCCAATCGTCGCCTCGACTGAGTGAACATGCCGCTGGTACCACTCTACCTTCGCACCATCATAAGCAACATCACGTTTTTTCATGGAAGGTAACTTCAGGGTTCAGGGTTCAGGGTTCAGGGTTCAGGGTTCAGGGTTCAGGGTTCAGGGTTCAGGGTCAAATTTTTACTCTTTTCGATGGCCAAAGCAAGCTGAAATACCGTTCATTCAAAAGAAAATTAACTGGGTATTGTCTTTGAAAACTGGGAGAACAGGCATCTTGCCTGTTCCGCGCTTGCACAGGCAAGATGCCTGTGCTCCCAGTACTTGACCGCCAAAGTCTCGCCAAACCATCATTCCACTATTCCATTATTCCACTATTCCGAATTTGAACTCCCAGATATGTTTTTGAAATTCAAGATATTGCCTTTTAAGACATAACCTGCGATACTTATTGAGTATTTGTTAAGGAGCTCTTTATGACACATCGAGAACGTTTGCACATGACCCTGAACCATCGGCAGCCTGACCGCGTGGCTGTTGACTTCGGAAGCACAGCCGTGACCGGTATCCATGTCGCGGCGATCCACCGACTCCGGCAGGCACTCATCAAAGATCCAACCTTCCGGGTCAAGGTCATCGAACCCTACCAGATGCTGGGCGAAATTGATGCTGAACTGGCTGACCGCCTGGGCGTGGATGTCCAAGGCCTGCTCACCCGCAAAAACCTCTTCGGGCTTGAAAACAAGGGCTGGAAACCCTTTACGCTCTTTGACGGTACCGAGGTTCTCGTGCCGGAGACCTTCAACACGACAACCGAACCCAACGGCGACCTCTTGATCTATCCGGAAGGCGACCTGACCGTGCCGCCAAGCGGCCGCATGCCCAAGGGGTTTCATTTCTTTGATTCCATCATTCGCCAACCCCCTGTGGATGACGATAACCTCAACCCCGCTGATAACACCGAGGAGTTCGGCCTTCTGGGCGAGGAGGACCTCGCCTGGTACCGCGAACAGGCAAAGACCCTGCGCGCCAGCGACAAGGGCGTAATCATGACCATGCCGGGAACCGCCTTCGGCGATATCGCACTCGTGCCCGGTCCCTGGATGAAAAATCCGAAAGGTATCCGAGATATCGAAGAGTGGTATATCTCTACCGCAGTCCGCAAGGACTATGTCCATGCGATCTTCGAGAAGCAATGTGAGATCGGCCTGGCAAACCTCAAGACGCTGATTGATCTGCTTGGCGACACCGTGCAAGCGGTCTTCCTCACCGGGACAGACTTCGGAACGCAACGCGGACTCTTTATCAGTCCTGAAGCCTATCGCGAGATGTTCAAGCCTTATCACACAGCGATCAACAGCTTTATTCACAAGTACTCGACCTGGAAGACCTTCATTCACTCCTGTGGCGCGGTCAGCGAACTGATCCCTGATTTTATCGAGGCTGGCTTCGACATCCTCAATCCTGTGCAATGTTCAGCCGAGGGCATGGATGCCCGGATGCTGAAGAGCGAATTCGGCCAGGAGATCACCTTCTGGGGCGCCGCGGCTAACACACAGCAGACGCTTGCGTTTGGCACGCCGGATGAGGTTTATCGCGAGTGCTGCGAACGCATCGAGATCTTCGGCGACGGCGGCGGGTTTGTCTTCGACGCCATTCACAATGTCCAGGCCAACACACCGACAGAGAATATGTTGGCCATGTTCAAGGCGATCAAGGGAGATGGGAAGTAGGCAGTTGGCAGTTGCAGTTGGCAGTGGGCTTGCGTCCTTGGATCCTGCTGTCCTTGGGTCACGTGCTGCAAGTCCCAAGTCCCGAGTCCCAAGTTCGAACACGAAAATAAAAAAGAGAGCATGAAGAGAGTAAGCATCACAACATTAACCCTCATTGTACTGGCGACCAGCCTGAACGCTGCAGAATTTCATGTGTCAATCACTGGCAAGGATACGGACACAGGCGCAGCAAGCGCCCCCTTCCGAACTATACAGCATGCAGCTGATCTGGCTCAGCCGGGCGATGTTATCACTGTGCATGCCGGCATCTACCGTGAACGCATTAATCCGCCGCGTGGTGGAGAATCCGATGCAAAGCGCATCACCTATCAGGCCGCACAGGGCGAGAAGGTGGTCATTACGGGTGCGGAATCTATTAAAGGATGGACCAAGGTCACTAATGACACCTGGAGCGTGACGATCCCGAATACCTTCTTCGGAGCCTTCAACCCCTATACCGACCGTATCCGGGGGGACTGGTTCAACTCGAAAAAGCGGGAACACCATACTGGCGCTGTCTATCTCAATGGCGACTGGCTGACAGAGGCCGCCAAGCTAGCAGAGGTTCTGAAGCCTGTCAGCAAAAACCCTTTCTGGTTTGGCACCGTGGGCGCGGAAAACACGACCATCCAGGCGCAATTTAAAGGTGTAGACCCGAATGAAGCCAACGTTGAAATCAATGTCCGCCAGACCGTATTCACACCGAAGGCGATCGGCATTAACTACCTGACCGTGCGCGGTTTCGACCTGCGCAACGCCGCCACACCGTGGGCTCCCCCGACTGCCGGACAGATCGGCTTGATCACGGCCTATTGGTGCAAGGGCTGGATCATCGAGGACAATCACATTGCCTATTCCACCTGTTCAGGAGTCGCGCTCGGAAAGTACAGCGATACCTTCGATAACAAATCAGCCAACTCCGCGGAGGGCTATGTTGCAACCGTGAAGCGGGCGCAGGCACACACCCTCCCTTGGACCAAGGAACACATCGGACATCACATCGTACGCAACAATCATATTTCAAATTGTGAGCAGACTGGCATCGTCGGCAGCCTGGGCTGTTCCTTCAGCACGGTCACGAATAATGAAATTCACGACATCCATATGCGCCAGTTATTTACGGGCGCCGAGATGGCAGGAATTAAGTTCCATGGCGCAATCGACACGCTCATCAGCCGGAACCACATCTACCGGACCAACCGGGGCATCTGGCTTGACTGGATGGCACAGGGTGCACGTGTCTCTGGAAATCTGCTACATGATAATGATACAGACCAAGACTTGTATATGGAGGTGAATCACGGTCCGTACATCGTGGACAACAACCTCTTCCTCTCCCGCTGGAACTTCTGGGACATGTCCGAGGGAGGCGCTTTCGTGCACAATCTCTTTGCAGGCAAGATTGTCACACAGCCGGACCGAGGCCGCATGACACCCTTCCATCTGGCCCACAGTACAGAGATCGCTGGCATCACCAACATTGTGACCCGTGACTACCGCTTCCTCAATAACATCTTTATTGGCAATGGTACACCTGGAGGCGAAGGGCCGGCTGGCTGGGGATCTCAACACTTGCCACGCGGAGCAGGATATGGGTTATGGGTGTATGACAGCCGCGTAGCGCAGCTCCGGGCTGCCGGCAACGTCTATTACAACGGTGCTCAACCCTGTGGTACCGAGGCAGGACCTCTGATGTTCGCGACCCATAATCCAGCCGTAAAACTTGAGCAAAAGGATGGCCAGTTCGATCTGTACTGCAATCTTGGCACGCAACTCAAGGATGCGATTACCCTATCCGTCACCACGGACTCCCTCGGCAAAGCCACGATCCCGAACCTGCCCTTTGAAAATCCAGATGGGTCGCCCGTGAAAATCGATATTGACTATTTTGGCAAGACGCGCCAGGGAGCCAACCCGTTCCCTGGCCCTTTCAGTGCCGCACCGCAAACAGATATCGCAGTCAGAGTATGGCCGCGTTAACCTATTTTAAAAGTTGATCAGTCTAATAACAAAAGGGGAAATGGAGAAAAAAATGAAATCAAGTGTCTTAGTAGGTCTTCTCTTCTGCGGTAGCGCCAGTATGGCCGCCGAATGGCATGTGGCAATCACAGGCAAGGATGCGGATGCTGGAACAGCAAGCTCGCCATTCCGCAACATCCAGCACGCCGCTGACCTCGCGCAACCCGGCGATGTCATCACTGTGCACGAAGGAACCTACCGTGAACGGATCAATCCGCCACGGGGTGGTGAATCCGATGCGAAGCGCATCACCTATCAGGCCGCAACAGGCAAAAAGGTTACGATCAAGGGTTCTGAAATTGTCACGGGCTGGACGCGGGTGACGAACGACACGTGGCAGGCCACGGTACCGAACGCCCTTTTCGGGAAATTCAACCCCTACCGCGACCTGATCCGGGGCGACTGGTTCAATCCGAGCAAGCGCGACCATCACACAGGCGCGGTCTATCTGAACGGCGAATGGTTGACCGAGGCCGCCAAACAAGAGGAGGTCCTGAAGCCCATCGGCAAGACGCCCCTCTGGTTCGGAACGGTTGGCCCCGAGAAGACAACCATCCAGGCGCAGTTCCAAGGGGTGGACCCCAACAAGGAGTTAGTGGAGATCAATGTCCGTCAGACGGTCTTCTATCCGGATCAGCCCGGCAGAAACTATATCACCGTGCGCGGCTTCACCATGTGCCATGCCGCCACACCCTGGGCACCCCCGACCGCCGAGCAGATCGGTCTGATCGGTACGCACTGGAGCAAAGGCTGGATTATCGAAAACAACATCATCAGCCACTCGGTCTGTTCCGGTATTGCCCTGGGCAAGCACGGGGATAAGTTTGACAATACTTCTGCTAATTCAGCAGAGGGCTATGTGAAGACCATCGAGCGGGCTCATGCCTTTTCAATCCCCTGGACCAAAGAGCACATCGGGAGCCATGTCGTACGGAGCAATGAGGTCTCCCATTGCGAACAGGCCGGTATCGTCGGTAGCCTCGGCTGCGCGTTCAGTACCGTCACGGACAACAACGTCCATCACGTTCACGTCCGCCAGCTCTTCACTGGCGCAGAGATGGGTGCCCTCAAGTTCCATGGCGCGATCGACACCGTGATCAGCCGGAATAAATTCTCTCACTCCATTCGTGGCGTCTGGCTGGACTGGATGGCACAAGGGACACGCATCTCGCGCAACCTCTTCTTCGAGAACACCCTCGAGGATGTCTTTGCCGAGGTCAATCATGGCCCCTTCCTCTTCGACAACAATCTCTTCCTGTCCAAGGTCAATGTGTCAGACTGGTCGCAAGGTAGCGCTTACGCTCACAATCTGTTTGCGGGACAACTGCTCAGCCGACCGGAACTGAGCCGGGAGACGCCCTATCATCCAGCACACAGCACCATTGTCTCAGGGCTCCAAAACATCAAGGGAGGGGACAACCGCTTCTACAACAATCTCTTTGTGGGGGATGGGAAAGAGCAACAAGCCACCCCCAGCTCAACGGAGACACCTGCTAAGAAAGGCAAATCCAAAGGGTTTGGACTTTATGTTTACAACGATCGCCCGCTCCCCTCGTTTGTGGGAGGCAACGTCTATCTTGATAAGGCAGCACCCTATCAGCAAGAGAAAGATGCACTCTGCGCCACTGAAAAGGGCGGTCCGGTCACGGTTGTGGAAGAGGGCAAGAATGTCTATCTCCAGACTGAGGCACTGAAAGGGGTTTTCAACCCCGCAGCGAAACTCGTCACCACGGAGATCCTGGGCGTGGCCAAGATCCCTCAACTGCCCTATGTGACTGCTGACGGCTCCCCTATCAAGGTTGACATGGATTATTTTGGAAATGCACGGGCTGCGTCGCCACTGAGTGGTCCGCTTGAAAAGCCCATGTCCGGCAAAATCAAGGTCTGGTAATGTTTTACGCGAAGAGCGCTATGAGGTGCTTGCACGGAAAGCCCCGCAAGTGGCTGAATACAGCCAGGGCTTATCTCGTGCAAGCACCTGCGTGTCATTGTTTATCGGATGCCGGGTGAAGGACGAGCTGTGCCGACGGCGTATTCGCCGCCTGCGCAGGCACGCCGTCCTTCACCCCAATAGCGACCTTAGCGAAAAAGTATTTTCCATCACGAACATTGAAGCTTACCAATTCGTATAAAACGAAAAGAGGTTTATTATGAGCGAGCGTATGGCAACCGATGCCGGTAGCAAAGTCTACCTGATTTTAGTCTGTCTCGTAGCGACGCTGGGCGGACTGCTCTTCGGCTATGACACGGGTGTGATTTCGGGCGCGATCGAACCCTTGACCGCCAAGTTTAATCTGAGCGACTTCATGAAGGGGTGGGCCTCTGGCTGTGTCCTCATCGGTTGCGCGACCGGCGTGCTGGCAGTGGGCCCCCTTTCAGACAGATACGGTCGTAGAGTCGCGATGTTCCTTGCTGCTATTATGTTTCTGATCTCTGCCATCGGAACTGCGTTGCCAAACGATATCCGCGTCTTCATTCTATTCCGTTTTCTGGGCGGGGTAGGTATCGGCATCGCCTCCATCTCAACACCCATGTACATAGCCGAGATCACACCGGCCAATGTCCGTGGACGGATGGTGGCTGTGAATCAGATTGCGATCGTGGGCGGCATCGCCGCAACCTCCTTCGTCAACTACTTCATTGCGCATGCGGGAAATCAGGCTTGGCTTATTGAGACAGGATGGCGATGGATGTTCGCAACAGGCGTTCTACCAGCAGTGATCTTCTTCTTGCTCCTGCTATTGATCCCAGAGAGTCCGCGCTGGCTGGTGGAGATGTCACGCGTTGAGCAGGCCCGGGCCATTCTCGCACGCGTCGGGGGCCGTGGTTTTGCTGACACAGAGATTGCCAGTATCCGCGAGTCGCTCTCCGGGGAGAAGGGAACCTGGGGCGAACTCTTTTCACGCCGGTTGAGATTGCCGCTGATGATCGGTATCGCCTTGGCTGTTTTACAGCAGGTCACCGGCATCAATGTCTTCATGTATTTTGGCGCCACGATCTTTAAGAACATGAGTCAATCTACAGGTGTTGATGCCGGGTTGCTGCAACAGATTATCATCAACGGCTCCTGCACCTTCTTCACCCTAATCGCCATTGCGAGTGTAGACCGCTGGGGGCGGCGCCCGCTGATGCTGATTGGCGCAGCTGGCATGGGCGTCAGTCTAGTGGCGATGGGACTCATGGCTCAGCTCCTGAGCGATCCTGCGGCAGCCAGCAATCTGATGCTAGCCTGCATCATCCTCTACATCGGTTGCTTCGGCCTATCGGTCGGACCCGTGGTCTGGGTGATCCTGTCAGAGATCTTTCCGACTGCGGTGCGCGGACGCGCGCTGGGACTGGCCACCTTCTGCCTGTGGGTGTCGGATTATGCGATCACGCAAACCTTCCCGATGATGGATGCCAAGGGCTCTTGGTTTGTCGCGCAGTTCAACCACGCCTTCCCCTTCTATCTCTACGCGGTATTCTGCCTGATCCTGATCGGGGTGGTCTGGTTCTTTGTACCCGAGACCAAGGGCAAGTCGCTCGAAGAGATCGAGCGAAGCTGGTAAAGGTGCCGAGAGCGGAGATCAGAGGACGGAGATCAGAGGTCAGCCGGTGCTGCTATCGCTACGTTACGCTCAAGTAGTCAAGTGCTTTTGAGCCGTTTTCCCTGAACCCTGACACCTAAATTTTTAGCTCGGAGTCCGCGTGACTAATGTGCCTTGATAAGCGTGAGAAACTCCTGCCGCGTAGCGCCTTCGGTGCGGAAGGAACCGAGTACGGCTGACGTGGTCATGACCGAGTTCTGTTTTTCCACACCGCGCATCATCATGCAGAGATGACGGCACTCCATGACGACGCCGACGCCTTCGGCATCAACCTCTTTCATGATGGAATTGGCCACCTGCTCGGTCAGTCGCTCCTGAATCTGGAGACGACGCGCAAAACAATCCACGATACGTGCGATCTTACTGACGCCGATCACCTTGTCCTTCGCGATGTAGCCCACATGGCAACGGCCAAAGAAGGGGAGCATATGGTGCTCGCACAAACTGTAAATTTCGATGTCACGCACGATGATCATGTGATTCGTATGCGACTGGAATACGGCATTGTTGACAACCTGCTTGGTAGTCTGGCGATAGCCGCCGGTTAAAAAAGCAAGCGATTCCGCCACACGCTTCGGTGTTCCTTTGAGTCCTTCACGATCAGGATCTTCACCCAATTCAATCAGAAGCTGACGCGTCAGCTCCGCCACACGTGTCTTATTGATTTGTTTTTTCATCGCTGCCATATTATTTCTCCGTATGTTCAAATAGTTTACCCCCACAATGTGGACAATACCTGAAGGCTTCATGCTTGCTTTCCTTCTCCTTGCAGGTCATTACTTCCAAAAATCCAGCGCTAATAATACCTGTTGGCACAGCAACCATACCAATACCTAACAGTGCAATTATTGATGAAAGTATCTTCCCTAAAGCTGTAAGAGGGTAAATATCACCATAACCAACTGTTGTCAACGTAGCCACCGCCCACCAAAGCCCCGAAAATGCATTTGCAAACTTATCTGGTTGAACTTCGTGCTCAGCCCCGTAAATTAGCAATGAGGAGATTAACATTAACACGCCTACTAGCAGAAAAGAGACAAAAAGCTGCTTAGCTTTCAATTTAAAAACACTCCCGACAGACACAAAGGCATCCGTATATCTATGTAGTTTGACAATTCTGAATATTCGGATAACGCGAAGCGCACGGATACTTGAAAAGCTTGCAGGCAGTAAGAAAGGCAAGAAAACTGGCAGGATAGAGAGCATATCTATCACAGCCATCGGTGACTTGATGTAACAAATGCGGGCTCTTAACCATGAATGTTCCGGATATAAATAATTTGCAGTCCAAAAGCGTAAAACATACTCCACGGAAAACACAATTCCGATCAACATTTCTATATTATTTAGCCGTAGCTGGAGCTCTTCTCGAACGTCTAGGGTCGTAACAAAAAGAATAACAATGTTAATCAGGATCAAAAACATCATGGAAAGATTAAAAAACCTATTCCACTTGTTATCCCCATTCAACCCAATAATCTCATAAACTTTCTTTTTGCTTACCATTTCACGCCTATTGAAGTGGAACCTTAGTGAAATTAACTTGTTCTAAAGAACTCACATTTGCAAGATGGGGTTACCTTATCAAAAGTCTATCACTCCAAACAAGCCCATTCTACGTACAAATTCATCACATTTATATATATTCTGCCTAAATTGTACGTCTCGTTGGCAATATGATGTTTAAATTACTCGTAATATTTTTTTTATATATAGTTTTTTTGACTTGAATTATTAACGAAAAAACGCGAGACTTCAATAAAGTTTAGTTAAAAAAATTTTAACGTCCTTTATCGTTAGCCAAACCGTGTCACTTCAATTATTTTAAATACTATTATGCGCACGACGAAAACCAGCGATTGGGGAAAGCCACGTGAAGCTAAGAACCGAAAACGTGAACTCGAACGCCAGATCAAAGAGATAGCAAAACTTTCAATCCTTGAACAATCACGACTGGAAGTTGAGACTTACGAGAACTCCCTAGACATTCTACTTTCTCTCCACAAAGAACAAGCCCAGATGATGGACTGGGTTGCTATTGCTGTAACTCTCCCCCCTGTTCCCCCTTGTCGCCATAAGTATAATGAATTCAAAACTCGTCAGCGCCTGGCCATCTTAACAGTTTGCACAAATGCCGAAATTACAATTGAACAAACAAAACGACAAGACGAGCGTGAGTATGAAGAAGCCCTGCTAGCTTATAACGTTTCATATGAAAAATGGTCGAAACTTGTGTGTATTGCCCGAAATATCCTCAACAATGATTCAACTGCCTATATTGAGGCAATAGAAACTATCAACCCCTTTGATGAACTGGCCAATATTGGCTCTTCTTTTCATTTTACTAGCCATAATTCGTATCTTGTCGAGGTGGCGCTGAGCACTCACGGGAGGAAAATAGTTCCAGAAGAACAAAAGATTTTAACTGCAAATGGAAAAGTTTCAGTCAAACCCATCACTAAATCTCGATTTGTTGAAATCTATCAGGACTACATTTGCAGCAGCGTTTTACGTGTAGCCCGTGAACTTTTCGCATTGCTCCCCATCGAGACTATCTTAATTTCTGCCTCCGCAGAAACCTTAGACACATCTACCGGCCAGACTGCCGAACGAACTTTTCTTTCTGTTGCCATTTCTAAAACTATCATCAACTCTCTTAACTTCGATATGATTGACCCATCTGACGCTATTATGAACATGCCTCATCGAGGTGAGCTCAAAGCTTCCCGTAAAACTGGTGATTTTGAAGTTATTACCCCATTAACTGTTGCTGATCTCAAGCCTCAAGATACCTTTGCCATGAGAGATTTCAATGCTACGCTTGAGACCGCCCGCCAACTTCGTTCTGAACTTGCAACTCAGTGTTCAACTTTAAACCCACAATTTGCCCAACCTTGAAATAACTGGAGAACTTTAATGATTATATTCCTCTCAATAATTAGTTTAGCTCTTCTCGCTGCAACTTTATTCTTCTATCTTAAAACCAATAACCTGTCAAAACTTCTGGCCGAGCGCCAGATTGAGGTCGTTGCCGCTAAACAAGAAGCGGACCGCATAAAGTCTGAAACCGCACTGTCTCTCGACGAAGCTCAGAAGCTTGTCTCCCAGCAAGTCGCTGATATGCGCGCTGAAGCTGAGCGCGTCCAACTGCATTATGAAGTAGAGGCTCGAAATATCGTTGAAGATTTTCAAGCTAAACTTACCAAAGCTAAAACTGAGCTGGACGCCCTAAGTCATTTCGCCCCCCTTCTTAATGCCGAAGTCGAAGTTAGACAGATGCTCGATACTGCAATATCAGAGGCAACCGCGTTGCGCGCACAGGCCCAGTCTCTCCTTGAGCAGTCCCGATCAGCCGCAGAAAGTGAACGTGTTAAGGCAACTGAAATAGCTAAGACAATCTATGAGCAGGCTGATGCGCGCCTCAATCAAGCCACGCGAGATGCTGGTCTAATCGTCGCGGATGCCGAAAAAAGGGCAAGAGAGATCGCTGGCGAGGCATATGATGCACTGCGTGACAAACAGCTTCTTGAACGTGCCACTGAAGCCATGCGAAACATCATCGAAGGCTACGGCGATAAATATATAATTCCAACGCATAGTCTACTGGATAACTTGGCTGCTGAATTTGGCTTCACCTCAGCTGGCGAATCCCTCAAGTCTGCCAGGGCGCAATCCCGCCGTATGGTGGAGCAAGGCGAAGCTGCAACCTGTGATTACGTTGAGGCAAACCGTAGAGAGACCGCCATCCGATTTATTATTGATGCTTTCAATGGCCGTGTCGATGCCATACTCACAAGGGTGAAACGCGACAACTATGGCATTTTAGAGCAAGAGATTCGCGACTCCTTCAGTCTCGCTAATCTAAACGGCAAAGCATTCAGAGAAGCCCGTATTCTTGATACTTACCTAACCGCTCGACTTGATGAATTGAAATGGGCTGTCGTCGTACAGGAACTCGTCCGCAGGCAACTAGAGGAGCAGCGCGAGATCAAAGCGCGCATGCGCGATGAAGAGAAAGCCCGCAGGGAGTACGAACAGCAGATACGTCAGGCAGCAAAGGAAGAGGAACTCACAAAGAAGGCTCTCGAAGAGAAAGAACGTGAACTCGCTACTGCACGGCTTGCATTCGAGCAAGCGACAGCACAAGATAAGGAAATGTGGGAACGTAAAATTGCCGAAATGCAGCAAACTAACGAGACTCTTCGACTAGACCTAGTTGCTGCCACAGAGAAGAAACTCACAATCGCCCAGCAAACCAAAACTGGAACTGTTTATATTATCTCTAACGTTGGCACATTAGGAGAAGGAATCTATAAGATCGGCCAAACGCGTCGTCCCAACCCACAAGAACGTATTGACGAGCTCGGAGACGCTAGCGTGCCTTTTGACTTCGATGTTCATGCTTGGATCAAAAGCGATAACGCTCCTGTATTGGAGCACAAACTTCAAAAGCGTTTTCTAGCAATGCAAATTAATAAAGTTAACTCTCGGAAGGAGTTCTTTCGTGTATCACTCAAAGATATTCGCGAGGAGGTGGAGCGGATCAGCCAAACCGAAACACTCTCAGTGGTCCATTGGACAGAAGCTGCCGAGGCAATCCAATATAGAGAGAGCCTTGACATTGAAGGCGACCCGCAGAAGCTTCAGAAATGGCTTGCGCGACAAGAAAAACTCGCTGATCGTGAGTTGCGCTTAGATTCACTTCGACTAACATCATCTGATGTTACAGAATCTCAAACACAAGACGATTCCCTTTAGCAACCCATGAACAACTTACCCGATAGCGCACAGGATGGTAAGAATCACGGAGTCAATATATTGATGGGCTCGTCTTCTGTATATTGCCCTCTCAGGCCCAGCTGTCCACCTCTTTCGACCATCCCGCATGTCCGGAGCCCGTTAAGCGTGGAATCTCAATTTTGTATAGGCCTTTAGAGTGGCTAGATAGCCATATTCAGGGAGAACCATTTCAGGTTATAGATGCGCCTATGGACTAGCTAAGAAGGCCCAGGAGCCTTCCCGAAGAAGGGGTTGTACGCTTTTACGATAGACTGGGGCTGGCCTAACGTTTTCGTCCCGCAAGTCTTGACTGTTCTGAGCTCATCCTATATTCTTTTCCTCATTCTAGCAGGGAGCGGCATCCCCATGGGCTAAGTTCAATAACACTGTTGTGCAAGACAGATATGACAGACATTTTTAAAAATAAAATGCGTTGCGCAATTTTCTTCCTTTTCTGCGGGATACCCGGGATTGGCTTGGTCATATTGTCTTATATCCTGTTAGCTATATTCGCTCTTTTAACCGAAGGGGCATTTACTTTATTTATCTTAGCAATTGTTTCCTTCACAATAGGGGTCTTTCTTTCTCTATTAGGCGTGGGAAAGTTATGTGAATGGTTATACGGGTTAGTCTTTCTGGCATTTCCAGTTTCTCTTGGTTTGTTTGTGCTATTCATCAGGACCTGCTTGAGTGATAGCATCAATTCTGATTTGTTCGTAGTCATTGTTATTGCAGCTCTCATTATTTTTACTTCGTCTTTACCTTTCTTAGTGTTTCGAGCGGTGGAAAAGTATTATCGTACACTTTCAAACAACACAGATATGGTTTAGTGTTATACTCTTAACAAGATTGGGATGCGTCAACTATTTGAGGGAATCCAAAATGCCCACGAAGACAATAGTTAAGTCGAGTCGCGTTGAATGGGGCATACCGCAGAAGAACTTTCCGTCCATTGCCATGACGCTCGGGTACCCGGCAATCAGCTTCCCAAAAGGCATCCATCGCCGCTTCGCTTCAGTCGAATATGTCTAGCCTACTGGTGCAGCCTATGTCGCCAAGCACTGACCATGATATAAAGTTCCTGCTTGTCAGTGGAGGGTAGATCGTAAGAGATCACAACGGCGTTTTATTTTCGAGCTTGCTGGCCAAGGAGTCAATCTGTTATTATCCAAACCGTTTTCAAGGGCGCGTGGTGAAATTGGCATACACGTAGGATTTAGGTTCCTATGCCGCAAGGCGTGAGGGTTCGACCCCCTCCGCGCCCACCAGCCTTCGCCCTTTTTCGATGAAGCGAAAAAGGGTCTTCCACCTTCGCGGATACGGCTACGGTGGACAAGACGGCTGGCAGGCCAGCCGGCGAAGGCTGTCCGCCGGAGCCCTAAAGCTGGCTCACCAGCTTTAGGCGTAGGAGGACTTGTTCTAACAAGAACAGTTATCAGTGATCAGTATTCAGTAATCAGTTGAACTCAAAGGACATCCGCATGACAGTGGCGTCACCCTTCTGGTGCGAAGCTTACGGGTCACTGATGACTGGTTACTTAGGACGGATAACGCAAACGAACTGCCGTTATTAGGCTTAGAAAATGATGCTCTTTCTCCAATTTCTATTGGCAGCGGCGTTGCTGACGCTTTCGCCAGGACCAGATCTCCTTTTCGTGCTGGCCAAGGGCATGGAGCAGGGACGTAAAATTGCATTAGCTACAGCCTGGGGTATGTGCAGTGGATGTTTCGTGCACACCCTGGCAGTCGCTCTCGGGGTCTCGGCCCTCTGCCTGGCTGAACCACGCTTCTTGATTGCGATCAAGATTTTTGGCGCGGGCTATCTCCTCTTTCTCGCATACAAAACCATACGCTCAGCCGTGATTCTCACGCCGCAGGTGGAGGCCTCCACGTTTCGTACAGCCTTCCAGCGTGGCGTGCTCATGAACCTGCTGAACCCCAAGGTCGCCTTCTTCTTCATCGCCTTCCTGCCGCAGTTTGTGGATCACACGTCCAGCGTCTCCACTCCGGTGCAACTCGGAACACTTGGATTGCTTTTCACGTTGCAGGGCTTTTTCTGGTTTACGCTTGTCGGACTCTTTTCAGGCTGGATTGGCTCCGCACTCCAACGTTCAACACGGGTGAAGCGCATGCTCCCCTACTGTTCAGCAGCTGTCCTTGTCCTCATTTCGCTTTATATTATCGTAGCGTGAAGAGGGGCGGAAGTCAGAAGACAGAAGTCAGGAGTCAGCTGGCTTCGCTAAGGCTTCCTCCTTCGCGAATACGGCTACGGCGGACAAGACGCCGCGCCAGTGAGGGCGGAGGGCTCGGCATTAAAGCGTGTAGCGTATGCTGATGGTGTTCTGCTGGAGTGAGGCGATCACCACATCCGGCCGACGACAGGCGGCGAGCGTCTCGCGCATTAGATGTTGCGCGAGATGGTGGGTGTTGCACTCTTCGCTGAGATGCGCGAGAAGAAGAAGGCGCAATCGTTCCGAAAGCACTTGCTGCAACAATTCGGTAGCCTGTTCATTCGAGAGATGGCCACTGCGACCGGCAATGCGCGTCTTGAGTGGCCACGGACGATTGGAGGCCATGAGCATTTCATAGTCATGATTGCTCTCCAGCACAATGGCGTCACAAGTCGAGAGCTTGTTGACTACCAAGGGCGTGGGTTGCCCCAAGTCCGTGACAATTCCAAGCTTGGCAGTGCCGTCGGTGATCACAAAACCTACAGGATCCGAGGCATCGTGCGGAACCGAGAAGGCTTCAATGTGCAGGTTGCCGATGTTAAAAGAGGAGGCGGTCTCAAAAATCTCCCAGTTCAGCCGTGCTTTAGGAAAGGCCCGATCAATACCCGAAGCGGTCCCTTCATTGGCCATTAAGCGCACAGGAAACTTTTTTGAGAAGACTTCAGCGCCACGATAGTGGTCGATATGGTCATGTGTAAAAAGGATCGCCTGTATCGAAGCGGGATCGATCTGGGCCTCTTCCAATCTAGCCACAATCGTTTTCGAGGCTAACCCGATATCAATGAGCACAGCACTTTCGCCATCCGTCACGTATGTGCAGTTGCCCTTGCTGCCACTTGCTAATACACAAAAGTCCATTAGGTTGCGCTATCCAGCCCCATGCGATAGAACTTAATGAAGGTCGTGATCACATCTTCTTTCGTCACCGCTGAGATCGAATAATTTTGTGGGTCAGCGCGAAACATACTCTCATATTTTGTGAGGCGTTGTCCCCGATTGACGCGCACTTCCGCACGTGGCAGGATGCCATTCTGCACATAATGCTTGCTCACGCGAAAAATGATTTCCTCTACGTCGTTGGCGCGAACCGAGAGACTGACTGAGGCAGGCGCACGACGCACCTGTGCATCACGGTTGTGCTTCTTGCACAGCTCATCAGCAACTTCCGTCAAGCCTGGAACAGCGACTGCATCCAGAAACGCTTCAAACCCCGCGTTCTCCTGCTCTGCGCGCGTAGCACGCGACTTCAACTCCATAATGCTGCCTAATTCGCTTTTCCAGTCCATATTGCCTCCTTGTGTAAAACTTCTGGTGTCAGGGGTCAGGGTTCAGAAAAAACTTTGTCGCGAACTTTGTCGCGAGCTTTGTCGATCCCTTAAACTCGTGCCTCCGTGTTGATAAAGTTACTCACTCCGTTTGTTCACGGGATTCCACTGCCAACTGCTACTGCCAACTGCCACTGTGCCGCGCCGGGCGGCAAACTTGCCTCTATTTCGCCAGATAGCTGTTGATCGAGGCTGCCGCGCGGCGACCTTCACCCATGGCCAGAATCACCGTTGCTGCACCCAAGACAATGTCGCCACCCGCATAGATGCCGGGGAGCGAGGATAGGCCTGTTTCATCAACAATGATATTGCCCCACTTGTTCACGGTGAGCCCTGAGGTTGTCTGGCTGATCAAGGGATTCGAACCATTGCCGATTGCGACAATCACCGAGTCAATATCCATCAGAAATTCGCTGCCCTTGATCTCAACCGGACTACGACGCCCCGAAGCATCCGGTTCGCCCAACTCATAACGCAAACACTCGATCTGCTTCACGCAATCATTTTCATCACCGAGGATACGAACCGCATTCTGCAACAGGTGAAACTGGACGCCCTCCTCCTTGGCATGCGCAACCTCTTCAATACGCGCGGGCATCTCTTTTTCCGTACGACGGTAGATGAGGTGGACCTCTTCCGCGCCGAGACGCAAGGCGGTGCGCGCGGCGTCCATCGCAACATTGCCGCCCCCGAGCACTGCAACGCGCTTGGCCTGATACATCGGCGTGTGCGATCGCGCCGAATCATAAGCCTTCATCAAGTTCGAGCGTGTCAGATATTCATTTGCCGAAAAGACACCTACCAGGTTCTCGCCTGGAATGTTCATGAATTTGGGCAAACCTGCGCCGGTGCCAACAAAGACAGCATCAAAGCCGTCCTGCTCCATCAGATCTTTGATCTTGCGTGTGCGTCCGACCACAAAATTGGTTTCCAGCTTGACGCCCATCGCGGTCAGGGTATCAATTTCCTTCTGCACGATAGCCTTGGGCAGACGGAACTCCGGAATGCCATAGACCAGCACACCGCCTGGCTTATGGAACGCTTCAAACATCACGACCTCGTGGCCTTCACGACGGACATCCGCTGCGACCGTGACACTTGCGGGTCCGCTACCGATCACGGCTACGCGCTTGCCTCTTGCGGGCTTGATTGCTGGAACCTCCTGCTTGCCACTCTCTCGCTGGAGGTCAGCAACATAGCGTTCCACGCGACCGATTGAGACGGCCAATTCCGGATTCTTCAACGCCTTACCCAAGGTGCAGGGCGCCTGGCACTGGGTCTCTTGGGGACAGACACGTCCGCAAACGGCTGGCAATAGGCTGTTCTCGCGGATAATTCCGACCGCCTCATCAAAGCGCCCCTCGGCTGCGGCCTTCAAAAAATCGGGGATGCGGATACCGACTGGACAACCACTGATACAGGGCGCGGTCTTGCATTGCAGACAGCGCATGGACTCCACGCGCGCTTGCTCGGCAGAGTACCCGAGTGCCACTTCTGTCATATTATGGCAGCGTACATGCGGATCCTGCGTGGGCATCTCCTGAGCAGGAATAGCCATGCGATCCTTGGGAGTCAGGGGTTTTTCCTTGAGCGGCGCAAGCGTCGCGGTAGCTTCACTGTAGAGGGTTTCAAGTTGTTTGTGCATAGAAAGAATTGCCTTATTGCCTTATTGCGGAATTGCCTTATTTAGGTTACGCCTCGTTACGCTAAGCCAATTCTGCAATGGTGATCGTTGTGGTCAACTTCTTCACGGACCTTGTAGGCACGAAGACGTTTCATCATGTTATCAAAATCAACTTGGTGACCATCAAACTCTGGACCGTCCACACAGACAAATTTGGTCTTGCCTCCAACCGTCACGCGGCAACCCCCGCACATACCTGTACCATCGATCATGATCGTATTCAACGAGACGACAGTCGGCACGCCGTAAGGCCGTGTGGTCTCTGCACCAAACTTCATCATGATGGGCGGGCCAATGATGACGGCCATATCGGGCTTCGGCGTCTGCTCGCAGAGCTCCTTGAGCGGAACCGTGACCAGAGCCTTGCGTCCCGCTGAACCATCATCCGTCACGATGATCAGCTCGTCCGCGATTTTGCGCATCTCCTCTTCCATGACGAGCAGGCTTTTATTGCGCGCACCCATGATGATAGTTACCTTGTTGCCGGCAGCCTTCATGGCTTGAGCGATAGGATGCATGGGGGCCACACCGATACCGCCGCCGACACAGACAACATGACCGACCTTCGCGATGTGCGTGGGCTGTCCAAGCGGACCGAGCAAAGCCGGCACACCATCCCCGACCTGCTTATCCGCCAAGACATGCGTCGTACGTCCGACGGTCTGAAAGATAATTGTGATTGTTCCTTTTTCTGGATCAGCATCCGCAATGGTTAAAGGGATACGTTCACCAACGTCATTATCAATCTGTAAAATGATAAACTGTCCGGGCTTACGTTCGCGCGCGATCAGCGGAGCCTCTAGCTCCATGCGAAAGACCTCAGCCGACAACTGTTTCTTTGAGACGATTTTATACATGATAACTCCAGATTCCCCTCCGACGAAGGGAAATAAAAGGATAGAGAATAACAAATTTAGACTCCCCGTGCAAGATTGCGCAAAGCAGGGAATCCTTTTTCTCCGCCTACACCAGATGCTGGCCGCTATCAATATAGAGCGTCTGACCGGTAACCGACTCAGCCTCGAGCAACCAGCGAACCCCCTCCGCAACCTCTGCCAGCGTGGGGCGGCGTTCGAGCAGGAAGCGTCCAGCAGCCTCCTTGTTGATCGTTTCGGAGGGTGAGATCACCGCACCCGGAGCTAGCGCATTCACCCGCAGGAACGGGGCGCAAGCCCGAGCCTTCTCCAGCGTCACATCCGCCAGCAGCATCTTAGAGAGTTCGTAAGGCGTCGCCTCTTCGCGCGAGATTCTGGCGATCCGCTGATCTGAAAGGTTAACCACGGATCCTTTGGCTTGTCGCGCGCTCAGGTGGTCGTGCAAACGATGAATCAATTCGAGGGGTTGATCCAGGTTGACCCTGAAAAGCCGCTCCCGCTCGCGGTCTGGCATCTCTGTCTTGAGAGAAAACAGTGCGGCATTATTCACAATTGCATCCAGATGACCGGCAACCCTGCACGACTCCTCAAAGAGGGTGGTAGCAGCCTCTGGCAGGCCCATGTCTGCGACGACAAGCCAAGCCTCCACCCCATACGTCCGCAATATCTCACAGAGCGCCTCGCCTTGTTTGCGGGATTGGTTCACATGAACGACCACATTCCAGCCTGATTTAGCGAGCGAAATGCAGATGGCCGCACCGATCCTGAGTGCCCCGCCGGTGACCAACACACAGGGATTTCTTTTTTTTGAGGATTGACTTTCCATGGCAACAAGAATACCTTATTTTTCTATGAAACAAAACGCTAATCTTTCGGTCGCCGACAGGGATCTGAAATATTACATCTTCGACTGGGACGACAACATTCTGCATATGCCCACGCGCATCCACCTGGAGCGAAAACTCCAGGACGGCTCCTGGGTTCCCCACCTCGTTTCCACCTCGCTTTTTGCCGTCATTCGTAATGACCATATCAACTATCGCCCGCCAGATGGTGACTGGTCCCAGGCATTCCGTGAGTTTAGAGATTTTGGCAGTACCGACGAGAGTACCTTCCTCAAGGATGCACGAACCGCAATCGACGCCTTGCTCAAAGGGGAAACCGCACCGCCCCCCAGCTTCAATACCTTTAAAAACTCCCTGATCGAGGGGCGCATTTTCGCCATTGTGACAGCCCGTGGTCACCGCAGCGAAACCTTGAAGAGGGGAGTCGAACTCTTTATTGAACGCGTCCTCACCCCTGGAGAACGAGCTGCCATGATCAGCAACCTGCGGGGTTATGTGGTCAGCTTTGACGGTCCCCTTGCCAACGAGTCCATGACCGACAGACAAATTTTGGACTACTATCTCTCGCTGAATAAATATCATGCCGTCACCTCCCCACAGTTTGAGCAACTGGCCGAAGGCAAGGTCCCTGATCTCAATCAATCCGAGGCTCGTAAACAGTTTGCCATTCGTGACTTTCTCGAACATCTTTTTAAGATCATCAAACGCCTCGGCGTCCATAAGCCGATCAGCGTGGGTTTCTCGGACGACGACCCCGCAAACGTACGGGCCGTTGAAGAGTATATCCGCTTCGAACTGGCCCAGCGCTTCCCCTCTGTCCGTTTCGTGGTCTACGACACCTCTGATGCCTCCTTTACCTCAGGCCGAAAAGTCGTGGTCGCAGGCCAGCTTGAATTCGGGTTTTAGTTAACAACAAATTTGAATGCTTACATATTTGTCGGCTATTTTTGTAGAAATATACACTTTTAGACGATTTTGAATGGTTTTTTTAGGGGTACTACGGCACAACGGGACTACGGGACTGTTGAAGGGGACGCAAGGACACCGCTCCCAACTAAAGGCCTGTCCACCATAGCCTTTTCAAAGGCTTATG
>CAMBQV010000018.1 GCA_945870145.1 Akkermansia muciniphila | reverse complement strand
AGACATTCTGTATATAAAAGGAACCCTCTCGTTTGCCCTCCTGGACCATAGAGGGACGCTGCAACGGACGCTTGCGCGGAGCGAGCGGCACCACGCGTCCGCAGGCCAAACCGAGTCGCGAGGCGAGCAACTCGCGCTTGCCATCGATATCCATCCAGTAAAGGCCGAACCCCGTCTTATGATCCCGCTCGCGACGTCTCTTTTCGTTCAGCTTCCCCCAGCCGAGGGGAGTGTAGGTGACCAGCAATTGCTTCGCATCAATCGGATAGGGATAAGCAAAGAGATCCTTCTCCTGTCCGTAGCGGTCGATGATAATCGGACGTTGAGGGGGTGGCGGACGTACTGGGGCCAGAAGCGTGATGCCTTCTGTCTCCTGACGTCCCTTAGCAGGCTCAATGAGAATAAGTTCCCCTGGCTGATAGGAGTGGTGTCCCGTTGCAATCGCAAAGATGTTCGGAGAGCCAGGAATGGCACGAGCATGCGCGATGGTGGTCGGGAACCAGGAGTTCTCGCCATAAACCGCAGTCTGCGCGGTGCCATCTGTAAACATTTGGAACAACGGCTGAGGATACATCTGCGAGCGGTCATTGTACTCCCAGCGCGTATAGAGGATACGATTATCCCATGTGATTGTGGGATAGTTGTCATGAACCTGATCAAACGCGAGACGCCGAATATTCTTTCCGTCAGCATCGCACCCATACAGGTTGCTCACCTCTGTCCACCAGCAATCGACAATCTGCATACAGCGGGAGGAGTTGAAGATAATCTTGCCATCGGGCAGATAACACCCTTCATAATCTGCAACGCCAACACCCTCCGTGAGTTGGCGTATCTGGGCGATCTTCTTTCCTGTGTTGTCCAACGTACATTCATAGAGGTGAAAGTCATCCCCACGGTCTGACTTTTTCCAAGCGAAGAGAATCTTATTTCCGTCATAATCCACATCGACATCGCGGATGATTCCCTCCTTTGTCTCCAAAAGAACGATTTCCTTCCAAAGCCCATCGGCGGTCGCTTCGGCGAGGCACAGCTGGCCTCCTGCCGCAAAATTACGTTCCGCCTGAGCATCAGAAAGGGCTTCAGTATAGGCATAGTGCGAGCCCCCCATGACCGCGTGACGCGCATAGACGAGCTTGGGCATTCCCTCAAAAAGTGGCTTCAGGCGAGCTGCGCGACGCGCAAGCGAGAGTTGGCGATAAAAGTCCATCAAGGGCTTGATCTCTTGTCCTTCTGGTGCTTTCGCATCATTCCACGTACCCCCGACACGTGTGCGCGTTTCCGCAAGCGCCACGTCAATGGCAACTTTCAGATGCTTAACACCCTCAGGTGAGTTGAGTAAATCGGTGGCATAAGGGTTCTTTAAGTCTTGTTGAAGCCAATCCGTAAGGAGCTCATCGCTTTTCTCACGCGCAATAACGTTGAGATTTTCTTCCATCGCGGCATCTGCCCCACTCGCAATCAGCCAACACGCCATAATAATGACAACGCGGTACATTCGATTACCTCCCCCACCTCTCGGCAATTTATTTAAAGTCTTCATACGTTATAACAAACAACAGGAGAGCGTCAAGTCGTTAATAGGTGCAGTTCCGAGTTGTTTGTGGGGCCTGTCTGATGTTGCAGCGGGCGTTTACGGGGAGTCCGAAACAGGATGCCGGTACCGGGCATAAGAGTTTTTCGCAAAAACCGCAGAAAGAGCGCAAATGTCACGTCCGCCTCGCCCGTGAATACACGGACGGCGGAACGGACATTTGCGCGGAGCAAGATTACTTTTTCCTCAGCAAAAAACTTGTTTTTTGCTGAGTATTAAGAGAGGAAAGTCTCCTTTGGGTGGCTAACCATTCCGCCGTCCATGTAGGGTTTATCCCTATAGGCTCAAGAGCCCACATCATGTAAGCTATGGATGTCTCAAGATTAACAAGTGTCGTGTGACGGGTTCGGGTGACACGGCATCAATTAAAATCAATAACGAACTTAAAAGGAGAAGCAAGTAATGAAAAAGTTACTATCAGTTATAACCGGTGTACTGAGTCTAAGCAGCGTCATGGCGAGTGAGCCCTTCCAGCTTAGCTTAACACCTGATATTGCACTACAGGATCGAAACGAGCGCATTGAGGGATTTAGCCTCAGTGTCTGGGGTGAGAATCCTCAGTCAGCGTTTGCTCTCGGTCTTGTCAATGGATCAACCGGCGAGAGTGCTGGTTTGAGTGTGGGACTCATGAATTACTCAGATTCCTATACGGGTGTTCAATGGGGTTTCATAAACTACGCCAAGGGTGACCTTACGGGTTGGCAAGGCGGACCCTTCTTTGGCTGGGTTATCGGTGGCGTAAATATTGTCAGCGGTAACATGACCGGATTCCAATGCGCTTTAGTAAACACTGCAGGAACTCTGAACGGATTTCAACTCGGTCTTGTCAACTATGCAACTTCGACAGAAGCTGGCTTACAGATCGGCGTGGTCAACATCATACCCAAAAATGAATGGTTCACCAAGTTACCAGAAGAGCTGGCCCCTGGGATGATCCTTGTGAACTGGCACTTCTAGGGTTTGACCCCATAGCAGAAACCCGATCTTTCACCTATTCTGTCTTTACAACGAAAGAAGTATTAGACAGAAAAGAGGTGAAGGAAAAAGAGACGAGCATCAACAGATCCGCCAAACGGCGGGCTAACCGTATGACAAATCAAGAATCGAGAAAACAGAATGAATAAGAAAGCAATGCATTTCGCGGCTGCCACAGTCGCACTGATCGTCACCGCCGTCCCCATTCACGCATCTGAGAGCGATGACACGATCGAGGCCTCCTTCAAAAAGACCTATGTCTATCAGACCTATTTGAAGGACGATTCGGTTAAAACCGCTGCCAAGGACGGCGTCGTAACCTTGACCGGAACCGTGTCACAAGAATCGCACAAAGCTCTCGCCCAGGACACCGCAGAAGGACTTCTCGGCGTAACCAAGGTTGAGAACAAACTCGTGACCAAGGCGGAAGCTGCAGCTGAAAGTAAGGACACGTGGATTGGCCGTAAGGTCAAACTCGCCTTACTGTTTCACCGCTGTGTCAACGCCAGTAAGACGGATGTTGAAGTCAAGGACGGCGTTGTCACGTTAAAGGGTGAAGCGGAAAATACAGCTCAGAAGGAATTGACGTCCGAATATGCCATTGACATCGACGGCGTTAAAGAGGTCAAAAATGAGATGACTGTGGCTACGGCCCCTGCACTGACAGAACGTCCAGCGAATGTTAAGATCGATGATGCCTCTATCACGGCTCAGGTCAAACTGGCGTTAGGGACACATCGCTCAACCAGTTCACTGAAAACCAAGGTTGAGACGCGTGATGGCAAGGTCACCTTAACGGGCATTGCTAAGAACGCAGCTGAAAAGGCATTGGTTTCTAAACTCGTCACCGATATTCATGGGGTGACCGGCGTAAAGAACCAGATGACTATTGATGAGATCAAGACCCTCTAAAGGGCCTGGATGTTGCCTGCGGGGATGGAAACGTATCCGCAGGCAACAATTTTGTATCCCGACAACGAAAACCGACTTAAAAGAAGAATGAGAGAAAACTATGGACAATATAAACACAAGCAGTGCAAACATCGCTGATGCCCTGAAACTCTTGGACGATGCCGCCGAGCTGAAAAAGGAAGAGTTAAAGAGTGTCATCACCAATAAATACGGACATTTAAGGAGCATGATCATGGAAACTGAAAAGGGCTTTGTCAAGGCCGTGACCGATGCCAAGACCCAAGCCGTCAGCGCCGTCATGCAAGCCAAGGAGATTGGCACAGAGAAGGGCGTTGAACTTGCCAAGGACTTAGATAAGAGTGTACACACCAATCCATGGCCCTACATCGGCGGCACTGCCGTCATTGGCTTGTTGCTGGGGTTTATTCTCGGACGAAATCAAAAGTAATGTCCTCACTAGGCAGATTATATGATTAATTTCCTGTTTAAAGGATATCTGGCGACAATGATGGTCAAGTTGCTGAACAACTATCGTCATCTGTCGACCCAGTTCTTCCAAATCGAAGCGACGAAGACCTATCTTCAGGGCGTGCGGATGGCAAGGCTTTTGACGCTGCACCTGATGTGGATGGGGTTCTTAATCGGCCTCATCTGCTTCGGCGTCTTACTCATTCATTTCGGTCTATTTATTTTATTACCGTGTTCTTTGGAAACTAAGGCGCTTTTGGGACTCATGCTTGGCTTCTCCTATACGCTTGCCGGCATCGTTGCACTTGTCGTGTGCATGGATGAAAAGCGTTGGATGAAACAATCAGGCGCTACTAATATGATAGCCGAGACAATCTGTGCAGTCTAAAACCTTGAATTCTTTACCCCCCCCCATCTAGGTAGGGTTAAACCCTATAGTTGAAGTGTGTAAGAGGGCGTATGCTCATGTTTATCGGAGATTGAGGATTACTGCAGGTGAACCGCATAATTCAATCTGACACCGCACATCGAACGTTTAAAATCCAAAATAAAGGAGTTTGTGATGACGATTGGAACTTTTCTTCTTATTTTATTGATCCTATTCCTCTTGGGCGCCCTACCGACCTGGCCCCATAGTCGGAAATGGGGTTACTACCCAAGCAGTGGACTTGGTGTCGTTATTGTGGTTCTGTTGATTTTGATCCTGTTCAACCGGATATAAACTTCACACGTGATGAATGATAAAAAAATGAAACGGGCTAACCTAACCCAAAAGGAGCAAGAACTGCGATGACATTGAAGGTGAAAAAAACAGACTGGGCACATCGCTATCAAACTTCTTTGCAGCGTTACTTGTGCCAGAAGCTGTCTTCAAACTTTAAGCCTGCTTGCAAACTAGGTTCTCAAGTGGCTGATTTAGGCATGGAGACACTGGAACTCGCGCAGATACATGAACAGTCTTTGATTCATATTCTTTCGCACGAAGATTCGTCACTCGCTCAAAAAAAAATAATTTTAAAAGCTAAGAACTTTTTTAATGAAACCAACTGTTCGATAGAAAAGACCCATATTATAATGCTGAGAAAAGAAGACCGGCTAAATCAATTAACACACGAGCTTCTTAATCTCACGGCCGAATTAAAAGCATCCCGAGTGCACATAGAGAAAGAGATCATCAAACGAAAGAAGGCTGAATCGGCTTTGGTGAAGAGTAATGCGAACCACGTCAATTTGATGCAGATTTCAAGACGTCTACGTTTATTGTTACGCAGTCAGACTCAAGCAATATTAACAACTCAAGAGAAAGAACGGAAAAAGACAAGTCGAGTCCTCCAAGACAAGATCGCCCAAGCATTGCTGGGTATTAATATTGAGTTGTTGGCCATGAAGGTGTCCGACAAAAAAGTGGAAGCACGTTTCTCAAACGAGATTGATTCATTGAAACATTTCGCTCGAATAAACTCCAATAAAGGTTAGACAGAATTTGACATTATTTCCATTGACCTTCATAATGAAGATCAAGATAGGAGCAGTTCGTATGAATACGTCATTATCGCGTGATGTGCAAAAGAAAGCGAGCACCTTAGCAAAGCGCTATGAAAAGGCTTTGCAGCAATATCTTATCCAGAGACCTTCATCAACTTCAAAGGTTGCTGTTAAACTGGGTCGACTCGTGGTGGCTCTTGGGCTAGAGACCTTGGATGTCGTATTAATCCATGAGAAGGTCTTAATCAAACAGGCCTTGACCGCAACCTCGCCTGCTGAGCAAAAACGTGTCCTGAAACGGGCCGGACATTTTTTCGCGGACGTTATTTTACCACTGGAAGAAGGGCATCGTGTTGCAATCGAGGCTAACGAGCAACTTAGCCGGATGAATGCTGCCCTCAGCAAGCGTACCTTTGATATTGCGCGTTCAAATGAACAGTTGAAAAAAGAAATCGCTCGACGTAAGGTGGTTCAAGAAACACTCCTAAAGAGCGAGCAACAATCTCGCAAGTTATTGGCGCAATCGCAACTTTTTCAAGACAAATTACGTCACTTAACTCGCAGGATACTGTTGATACAAGAGGAGGAACGGAAACGAATTAGCCGCGAACTCCACGATGTGGTTGCCCATGTATTAACCGGCATCAATGTGCGATTAGCTGCATTGAAGCTTGAAGCCTCTGCCCACAGCAAGGGAATTAGCCGTAAAATTTCAAGCACGCAACGACTGGTTGAAAAATCGGTGGATATCGTCCATCGCTTTGCTCGAGAGTTACGCCCTGCTGTACTGGATGATCTTGGCTTGATTCCAGCTCTACATTCTTACATGACCAGTTTTACGAAAGATACGGGAATCCGCGTCAGCTTAACGGCCTTTGCAGGTCTTGAGCTCTTGAGCAATATGAAACGGACGGTTCTCTATCGCATTGTGCAAGAGGCATTGACCAATGTCGAGCGTCATGCGCACGCAAGCCGAGTCGACGTATTCATTGAAAAGAACACTGATGTTGTGGTCATGCGAATTAAGGATAATGGAAGATCTTTTGATTTAAAACGTATTTGGAAAATTGGGGTCAATAAACGGTTGGGATTGCTCGGTATGAGAGAACGTGCTGAGATGGTCGGTGGTACACTCGCAATCGAATCAACACAAGGGCAAGGAACGACAATTCAGATTAGCCTTCCATTCAGAAAAGAGCTTAAAGGAATCTCTTCTTAAATGAATACAAAGAAACAAATTACCGTGCTGATTGCGGATGACCACGTGATTGTAAGAGAAGGCTTGCGCAAGCTTTTGGAGACGGAGAGCGATATTAAGGTGGTCGGCGAGGCTTCTACTGGTCGCATTGCAGTCGATATGGCTTTAAAGTTACAACCCGATGTGATTGTCATGGATATCGCCATGCCGCAGATGAACGGATTGGAAGCTACACGTCAGATTCGTAAAGAGAGTCCAGAGTCGAAAATTATTATTCTCTCAGCACACAGCGACGATGCGTATGTGGAGGGCGTCATGGCGTTAGGAGCTAATGGATACCTGATCAAGCAATCCTCTGCCCATGTTCTTTCTGAAGCGATACGTGAGGTCCACAAAGGAAAAGCATTCTACAGCCCCACCATATCGAAGCGACTCAATAAGCAGCAACTGAAATCCCTTGATAGAAACGGGATTCCTAATGCAAAGGTAGGACACTTAAGTTCACGTGAGTTAGAAGTGCTTCAACGAGTTGCCGAGGGTGAGTCCAACAAAGAAATGGCATCGAATTTGGGCATTAGTATCAAAACCATTGAAAAGCATCGCGATCATCTCATGAATAAACTTGATATCCATGATACGGCCGGGCTGACACGGTATGCAATCGAAAAGGGAGTCATTGAGAGCAGCGTCCAAGTGACCATCCTTTAAGAAGGACAATCTTCTTTTAGCCATGCTTCATCGGACGGAAACGAACGCGGGTGGGACGGTCTGCCGCATCGCCCAGCAACTTGCGACGCTGTTCGTGATAGTCGGCATAGTTGCCTTCAAACCAAGTCACTTTGGAGTCACCTTCAAAAGCCAAGATATGCGTTGCGATGCGGTCCAAGAACCAGCGGTCATGGCTCACCACCATGACGCAACCGCCAAAGTCAGAAATGCCCTCTTCCAGGGAACGCAATGTGGCGACATCCAAGTCATTCGAGGGTTCGTCCAGCAGAAGCAGGTTGCCGCCCTTGCGAAGCAACTTGGCCAAGTGTACGCGATTACGCTCACCGCCGGAGAGCACCCCTACTCGCTTCTGCTGATCAGCTCCCTTGAAGTTGAAGCGACTGCAGTAGGCGCGGCCATTCATCTGCGTCGTCCCCGCCAGCATCACGAATTCGGAACCCCCAGTGATCTCTTCATACGTCGTATGGTTCGGATCGAGGGCATCACGCATTTGATCCACATGAGAGAGGACAACCGTCGGACCGACAGTCAACGTGCCCGAGAGGGGCTGGAGTTGCCCAGTAATCATTTTAAAAAGCGTGGTCTTACCCGCGCCGTTTCCACCGATCACTCCCACGATGCCGCCGCGGGGTAAATCAAAGTTCATATCCTCAAAGAGTAGATTATCCCCGAAGCCCATGGACACCTTATCCGCTTTGACCACGAGGTCGCCCAGGCGTGGACCAGCCGGGATCTGGATACTCAACTCATCTTCACGCGTATTGACCTCTTGGCCAGCCAACTCTTCATAGCGGCGCACACGGGCGATATTCTTGGCGCGACGCCCCTTGGGATTTGTCCGTACCCATGCCAATTCGTTCTCAATTAATTTCCGACGCGATTCGCTCTGCTTGGCTTCGCGCACCATCGCATCCTGTTTCTGCTGCAACCAGGCCTCGTAATTACCCTTGTACGGATAGGCGCGCCCATTATCAAGCTCCAGGATCCATTCGGTCACGTTCGTGAGGAAGTAGCGGTCATGCGTCACCACAATGAGCGTTCCCTTAAAATTCTTCAGATACGTTTCGAGCCAGGCAACAGAATCAGCGTCCAAATGGTTGGTCGGTTCGTCGAGGAGGAGCACATCCGGATTCGAGATCAGCAGTCGGCAGAGCGCCACACGGCGACGCTCACCGCCGGAGAGTGGCGCGACAGGCGCATCCGACGGAGGCAAGCGCAAGGCCTCCATGGCCAATTCGATATGATGATCGAGGCTCCAGAGGTCATTATGATCAATCGTGTCCTGAAGTTTTCCGAGTTCGGCGTTGAGCTTCTCGGACTCCGCATCGCTTAAATCATTGCCCAGCAATTCGCAAATTTCGTCATAGCGCGCCATGATGGCCTTTGACCCGGCAACGCCCTCTTCCACACACTGAATCACGGTCTTCGTCATATCAAGTTCAGGTTCTTGCGACAAAAAACCGACCTTCGTACCCTTCGCAATCTGGCACTCGCCCATGTATTCCTTGTCGAGTCCGGCCAGAATCCGGAGAAGCGAGGACTTACCAGAGCCGTTTGCCCCGATCACACCAATATGCGCCCCGTGATAGAACGAGAGATAGACCTCTTCAAGAATGGTCTTCTTCTCATGTTGCTTGGTCACATTGATTAAACTGAAAGCGTATTCACCTGCCATAAAAATCCTTATTCGGGTTGGAAGACGCACCAACATACATTATTTTTGATAACGTGCAAGCCTAATGTGACAAAAATCGCATTTTTGTAATGTCCAATTTTTCATGATGCAGAAGTACTTTTCCGCAAAGATCGCTAATTGGGTGAAGGACGGCGTGCCTTCGCGTCGGCGAATACGCCGTCGGCACAGCTCGTCCTTCACCCATAATCCGATAAACAATGACGACAGGTGCTTGCACGAGATAAGCCCAGGCGGTATTCCGCCGCTTGCGGGGCTTTCCGTGCAAGCACCTAATAGCGGTCTTCGCGAAAAATACTCAAAACAAGTCCTTGTCTGTCAAAATTAAAGCTTTTCAATATGACTTACCATCACAAACTTTTAGATAACAACATTTTTACGGGCTTGTCACCCGATTGTTTACCATGCTATTCTGTGCGTATGAATCTGACTCTCCTTGAACGACTTCAACAAGCCCCTTTGGTCGGAGACGGCGCAATGGGGACCTATCTCCATGAACTGGGGTTTGACTTACGGAACCGTCCGGAGCAACTCAACATCACCAACCCGGATGCCATCCGTCGGGTTCATGCCGCCTATCTCGAGGCGGGTGCTGAGCTTATACGGACCAATACCTTTGCAGCTAATAGGTTTTCCACTGACCAGTATCAAGCGCTCTTGCGTGCAGGCGTCGCCTTAGCCAAGGAGAGCGCAAATAACCGTGCCTATGTCGCAGGAGCCATCGGCCCGATCACTTTGTCCGATGATGAGGAGCAGAGCGATGAGATTCTGAGGACAGCGTATCGCGAACAATTTGATCTCCTCTGCAGTGAGGGGGTCGATTTGCTCTTACTGGAAACTTTTGAATCCTACGATCATGTCGTCATCGCGACACAAGAGGCACTCGCCGTAGCTGGCGGGAAGATACCGGTTTTCGTGAACATGGTCTTTGCCGAGGGGGTCTTAGCGAGTGGCGAAGGCGCGCAGATCATCGCCGAACGTCTCTCGCGTTGGGGGGTCTCGGGCGTCGGGGTCAATTGCGGACGCGGCATGCAGGCTGTCCGCGCGGCCATTGACGGCCTAGCGCTTGGCGGTGGCGACCGCTCGTTCACCTGCGTCTTCCCCAATGCCGGCTACCCGGAGCGCATCGGCGGACGAACCGCCTATATCGATACCTCGCTCTATCTTGCGCGTGAAGTTGTCACGTGGGTCCGTAAAGGGGCGCG
Source organism: Akkermansia muciniphila (assembly GCA_945870145.1). GTDB lineage: Bacteria > Verrucomicrobiota > Kiritimatiellia > RFP12 > UBA1067 > CAIZQW01. Next base: position 18,776 of record CAMBQV010000018.1, on the reverse strand, counting down.
TATCATTGGCGGGTGTTGCGGGACAACGCCGGAAACCATCCGTGCCATCCGCCAATCCATCGCAGGGATGCGCAATGTCCCGTCCTCACCTGTCGTCCCGCCGCAACACGGGCAAGTGCATCTGACACCACTGACGCCGCCTCCACGCGAAAACATGACCGAATCAACGCCGATCAAAGGTGGTTTTCTGGAAGCCGTTCAGAAAGTTTCTCTGCCCATCATTGCGGAGATTGATCCGCCACCGCATCTTGACCTGGCTCCGATGCTGGCTGGCGCCAAGGCGCTTTGTGCCGCTGGCGCGGATGCCATCAGTCTAGCTGAAAATCCGCTCGCCTCGGCTCGCATGGAAAACTTTTTTGTCGCCCATCGTCTGCGTCAGGAGACAGGGAAGCAGGTAGTCTGTCATCTGACCGGCCGCGACCGCAATGCGCTTGCAACACAATCTGCGCTGATGGCTGCTCATGCCGCAGGAATCGAAGCGATCCTTGCGGTCACGGGAGATCCGCCCCAATTAGGCGGACATCACAAGCTGGTGGGTGTCTATGAAAACACCTCTGTCGGACTTGTCCGGATGCTCAACACCCTGAATAACGGTCGGAGCATGAGCGGCCGTGACATCAAAGGCAAGACAAACTTTTCTATTGGCGTGGCCTTCAACTCAGCAGCCGCGAATCTTGAGGCAGAACTCGCCAAGCTCCGCAAAAAAGCAGCGGAGGGTGCTCAGTTCGTCATGACCCAGCCTGTCTTTGACCGAGATCAGGCCAGACGTGTCCTTGAGGCGCTCTCGGCCTTTCCGACCTTGCATATTTTTCTCGGATTCCTGCCCCCCATCTCTGAACGACTGGCACTCTACTTGCACAATGAAGTCCCAGGCATTCGACTCCCGGAGGCATTCTTGAAAAAGATTTCGTCGCTGGATCCAGCGGATCAGGAACGTTACGCCACGGACGAGACGCTCGCGTTGATCGAGTCACTTCGAAGCGAGCTCAAGGGACTCTACCTGATCACCCCGGGAACGAAGTGGCAGGTGTTGGAGAAGATGATTAGGTCAGTAGGCAGTTGGCAGTACCAGTGGGCAGTAGCAGTTGGCAGCCACCTTCGCCAAGGCTACGGCGGCCAAGGTAGCAGTTGGCAAAACACGTAGTACCGACCTAAGTGACTGGGGGTACTACGGAACTGCGGTACTACGGTACTGAGTAGAGAGTGCCATGGCAAATTAATAAGGCTCGTTGGAGCGAAGCGTAAACCATTCGGCGAATGCCGAAAGCAAAGCGGTAATAAGGCAATGAGGCAATTCTAGTTTAGAGCCAATCAATGAACACCTCCGACATACTTTTAGTTTCCGTCAATGCGCGTTACAGCCACGCCTCGTACGCCATACGGAGCTTGCGCTCGAATCTGGGGGCGTTTGCCGAATGCACCTCCTTCCTCGAAACGGATTTGGATGTCACACCTATTCAACTTGCCGAACAGATTGCACAACGAAAACCGCGCATCGTCGGTTTTTCTGTCTACCTCTGGAATCGACTCCTCGTCGAAGCTACGGTGCGCATCCTCCGCGTCGCACATCCAGAAATCATCTGCGTCGCAGGCGGACCGGAACTCGTTGAGAACAGTGAGGCTTCCGGTGTAAAGCTCTGGGATGTGATGATCTTCGGCGAAGGGGAAAGCACCTTTCAAAAAGTCTGCAAAGCCGTTTTCGCGACGGACCCCCTGATTCCGGCACCTGAGACCTTGCCGTACTTCCATGCTATTCCCGAAGACCTCACGCAACTCGCCTTGCCTTACGATGAATACAGCGACACGGACATCGCGCAACGGACGATCTATGCCGAGACCTCCCGGGGGTGCCCCTACTCCTGTTCCTATTGCACCTCGAATGGAACCACGCTGAGGCTCTTTCCGCTGGAAAAATTGTTACCCGCGTTTGACAAGCTCTGGCAGCGGGGTGTGCGGAAGTTCAAGTTTCTGGACCGCACGTTCAATGCGCCGGTCGAACATGCGTGTGCGGTCCTGGACTTCTTTCTTCCCCGCGTGACGCCCGGCACCTGCCTCCATTTTGAAATCAATCCCGACCATTTACATCCAGACGTTTTCACACGTATGGCTTCCTATCCCAAAGGTGCATTGCACCTTGAAGTCGGACTTCAGACCCTCAACCCCGAAGTTGCAAAACGAATCAAAAGAAGCGAGAATACGGGACATGCTCTGGAAAATCTCCGCAGGCTCTGCCATGACACAGGCGCGATTGTGCATGCCGACTTGATCTTCGGTCTCCCAGGTGAGGATGAAGGCTCCTTTGCAAAGGGATTCAACACACTAGTCGCCACCTGCGGCGCCCCGGAAGTGCAGGTCAACTGGCTGAAGGGACTTCCCGGAACGCGCATGAATCAGGAGTCAAAAGAGCTTGGGATCGCCTTTAATTCGGAGCCACCCTACGAACTCATCCACTCCGATGTGCTGGACTTTGACACCCTCTGCCGCATGCAACGCTTCGCCCGTTGCTGGGAGCTTGTGCACAATCGCGGAAAATTTCCGCATGAGGTCAAAGCGCTTCATGCCGCGATTGCATCGGATTACTATTCAGGCTACATGGCGCTCATGGAGCGAATCTACGCAACAGAAGGCAAGTTCTACGCGATCAAACCTGCGAACCTGCAAGCCTATTTGCAGGAACATCTTGGTTTTGTGCGTAAATAAGTCGCTTTTTTTAATAAATACATTTACCGCAAAAACCGCAAATATTGCGTGACTATCTCATCCGCCTCGCCCGTGAATACACGGACGGCGGAATGGATAGTCACGCGGAAATTTAACATTGTCGAAAATCATTCATGATTAGTGTTCACTTTAATCAACTGCAGTAGTCCTATTTCCAGCTCAAATGCCCGCTCCGCCGTCCGTGTATTCACGGGTGAGGCAGGCTAATGGAACCCGTGCGGGTCCGCCGGGCCCCTGCATTTGAGCTCTTCTTCGCGGTTTTTGCGGTAAAGTCCTCAGCAGTTTTTGAAAAACCACAACGAGTCAAAATTACTCTTTTGGCTTGGGGAGCGCGAAGGCGTAGAGCTTTTTATAGGTCGAGACGTAGAGTGTGCCATTAGCGGCCACAGGTGTGGCGCTGATGGCACTGTCGAGCATGTTGGTTGAGATCACCTGTTTCTCTTTGCTGGCAGCGAGGACAATGAACTCTCTCTTCTGTGTGCCCACATATACCTTACCGTCCGCGACAAGAGGAGAGGACCAGATTTCGCCTTGAACATCGTGCGTCCAGTAGGGCTTGCCGGTCGCAGCATCCACACAATGAATTTTGGGTCCTGAATCAGCCGTAAAAACAAGTCCATTCCAAACAGCAGGCGTTGAGAGGGTATGCCGGTTGAGCGGATAGGTCCATTTTTCGGCAGCCGCTGTCACGTCTCCGTTCATGGTCGCATCGATACACTTCAACCACGCTTGGCGCTTGCCCCACCAGATATCACCGCCACCGGCCACATAGAGACGGCCATCGACAAATACAGGCATCGCATGGATCGTGCTGGCGCTCTCCTTGCGATTACCCATATAGCGGTGCACATCTGTTTTGGGGGCTGTCGGATCAAAGTCAAACCACCAGACCTTCTTCAGCTTTTGCACTTCGGGCTTCACCTCTGTAATAGGTTCAAAGCCATAAACGACACCATTGGGTCCTGCATAGAAGATCAGCTTACGTCCATTGACCACTCCAAATGAAGGAGAGGCCCAGGTACAATGAACGATGTTTGATCCAATACGCTCATTGTCGGTTGCCACCAGCTTTCCCGTCATTTTATCGAGTACGATCAAGCAGGGTGCATCTGGCGACGCGATATGTCGATGGGTATCATCCACGCCGTTGGAGGTATTGAGATAGAGGAAACGTCCATCAATCAAGATAGAGGCTTCCGCAGAGTCATGTTGCCGGATGCCCAGCTCTTTAATCGTGTCATAGAGCCAGAGGATATCCGCATCTTTCGGGCCGACCTCCACGACAGACATCCCTTGGGGTGTACTATGCCGTGCTTCATCCGTATAGGGTCCCTGATTGCCATTGGCCATACCTTCAGGGTCCAGGCACACCACTTCACCACGACTGCTGACCCCATAGACGAGATTACTCTCCACGGTCACGGACGAACAGATGCCCGCCCCTGTCCAATCCCAATAGACACTGGTGGTGATTTTCGGGACCACTAATTGCCAGAGGAACTTTCCGGTCTGCTCATCAAAGCACATCAGGATACCGCGGTCACCAATATGATTTTCATTGCGCGGTTTTTTATTGTTCGTACCGATATAAACTTTGCCCCCTGCGATCACGGGGGTTGAATAGGTCTCCGTACCATTATCCGCGATCCATTTGACATTCAGACCTGTAACGAGATCAAAGTGGTCTGGCAACCCCTTCTCCTGCGACACCATGTTTCGCGAATAGCGTTCACCCCACTGCGGCTGATCCGCAGACAGACCAACAACAGCCACGCAACAGACAAACAATGCCACCCAATATTCTCGATTTAAAACGTTCATATCTCTACCTATAATTTGATTTTATTTAACCGCAAAGAACGCAGAGATCTCAAAGATCAACTTCTAAATTCTTTGTTTCGCAATCAGATATACAACTCTTTTCTATGCGTTCTCTGCGTTCTTTGCGGTAAAATTGTCAATCCTGTAAATCCTGTCAAAAACTCTCCTCTGCGACGGGGCGCCATTTGGGTCGATGACCAAAAAGGACGGTGCCGAGGCGAAGCCATGTGGCCCCCTCCTCGACAGCGACACGATAGTCATTGCTCATCCCCATGGAAAGATGGGGTAAGCCAACGCCATATTCCTTTTCCCATGTGTCGCGCAGGTTACGCAGCTTGGCAAAGACTGGGCGTGTTTGCTCTGGGTCAGGGTAAAATGGCGCCATGGTCATGAGTCCAGTCCAGGTTAAATTTCGGCATCCCATGATGTATTCAATGACTTCAGGTGCCGCTTCCGGACGCATCCCGTCCTTGCTGGACTCCCCTGCTACATTGATTTCCAGCAAGATCTGCGGACGATGGCCTGCCTCTTCTGCAACATGCTCAAGTTGTTCAGCAAGGCGCAGGGAGTCCACTGAATGAATCACGGAAAAAAGTTCGAGCGCCGGCCGGACTTTATTGCGCTGAAGATGGCCGATGAGATGCCACTCAGCTTGACTGACACTTTCAGGGATCTTGCCGGCAGCCTCCTGGACCTTATTTTCACCAAAGAGCCGAAGACCGGCATCCCAAGCTTCGCGAACAACATCAGGTCCGTGTGTCTTGGTTACGCCAATCACCTCAATCTCATCAACACTCCGCCCTGCTTTCGCACAGGCTTCCGCGATGACGCGTTGAACTTTTGCATACGCTTCAACGACACCCTCTTCATGTTCCATGGTAGAGCCTCTCCTTAGCTGGTGAGTAGCATACTGGTTTGATGCGCTGGCCTCAATACAAAAAATGCGCTGGGTATAGTGCCAAGTGGAAAGTTATACGCTGTTAAGCGTTTGGAGTTCCGCCTTTAGGCGGCAGCGCAGAGAAAACCATCAAAATTCCGCCTAAAGGCGGTACTCCGAACAACTTCACCTTTACAAGAGCAGCGAAAGCTCGTTAAGCTAACCAAGGGTCACTACACGAGTCTTGACCTCAGTAGAAAATTATGAGACTGTTTTGCACGAAAAAACAAATAGAACACCAGAATGTTGAGACATTGGAATAATGCAATCTAATGAGGAAAACTCTATGCAGCTATTAACCCATATCCGCCACACGTGGTACCTGAGTATCTTTGCCGTCCTTTCACTTTCCAGCACGCTCCATTGCGCCGAGTATGAAGTAAAACCTGCTGATGCAGCGTTTGCAAACTATCAACCGCTTAAGGCGCCTGCACCCGGCGGTCTCCTCATCAAAACAGGGGACCGGTTGGCGATCTGCGGGGACTCCATCACGGAGCAGAAGAAGTACGGCCGGATCATCGAAACCTATTTGACCGCTTGCGTACCTGATTTTAACGTCACGGTTCGCCAGTACGGCTGGAGTGGCGAGACGACAGAAGGGTTCCTCAACCGTATGGAGAACGATTGCTTACGCTTCAAACCGACGATCGCCACTACCTGCTATGGCATGAACGATTACAAATACCGGCCGTATGACGAAGCCAATGCAAACTGGTATCGTGATCGCACCACCAGCGTCGTGAAACGTTTTAAGGCGGCGGGTGCACGTGTGGTGGTCGGGTCCCCGGGTTGCGTCGGCAAGGTGGCTTCCTGGGTGAAGAGTGCTTCAGGCACGCTGGAAGAGCACAATCTCCACCTCTGTGCCCTGCGCAACATTGACATCGAGATCGCAACTAAGGAAGAGGTGCGGTTCGCCGACGTCTTCTGGCCGATGTTCACCGCTTCCCATGTGGCCAAACAGAAATACGGTCCAAATTATCATCTCGCAGGCACTGATGGTGTGCATCCCGAGTGGGCAGGACAACTGGTGATGGCGTATGCTTTTCTCAAGGCGATGGGACTGGATGGAAATCTGGGAACGATCACTGTTGACCTTGCCAACAGCAAAGCCATGGCCACAAAGGGCCATGTGGTAAACTCCTTTGCCACGAACGAAGTGGTGGTGACGAGTTCTCGCTATCCCTTCTGCGCCTCCGGATCACTGACCAATGATGCCAGTATTCGTTCCGGAATGAGTCTAGTCCCCTTCAACCAAGAGCTCAACCGCCTGCGACTCGTGGTGAGGGGTGCCACGGCTGCGAACTATGCCGTGACCTGGGGTAGCGAGTGTCGGACCTATACGGCATCCCAACTTGCCCAAGGCATCAATTTAGCAGCGGATTTCGAGATCAATCCGTTCTCAAAAGCGTTTGCCACTGTTGATGCTGCCGTGCTCAAGAAACAGACCTATGAGACCGAACAAATCAAAAAAGTATTTCATGGTACAGAAGGTAAGAAGGAGATAGAAGCCGCAGTTAAACGCACGGAGTCGATACGTGAGCCCCTCGCGCAAGCTATCGCATCTGCCATGGTACCAGTCACACATCGCCTTCGCATTGAAGCGAAAAAATAGTACCCATTTAACCTTTTACCGAAATGAGTAAATACAGGAATATCATGAGACTGTTTAGCCCCCATGAGAAGGTGCTTACAATGCCCCTAATGCCGGGTTTAGTGGTGCTCCTCCTGACTGGGCTAGGCTGTGGCTCAGGGTCAAATGTTGCGCGATCCCAATGGTTCACGATGGGTACGGTTGCCGCCATCCAAACACAATCTATGGAGGAGGCGAAAAAGGGACGGGAACTCGTACAACCCCTCTTTGAAAGGGTCGACACACTCTTTTCAACCTGGCAAGCGACTAGTGAGCTCTCACTCCTCAATCAAGCTGCTGGCAAAAATGTGGCAACTCCGCTCTCTCCTGAAGTTGTAACACTTATAGATGCAGCGCTTCAAATAGCCGAAGCGAGCGATGGGGCCTTTAATCCCCTTGCCGGCTCACTCATGTCCGTCTGGGGGTTCACCCAGGAACGTGTACCTTCTTCGCTTCCCTCCGAAGAGGCACTTCAAGAAGCTCGGAAACTGGCTGACTGGCGTCAAATCCAATTTTGTCCCACAACAACGCCGGTGAGACTCACCCTGCCGCAATCTGGCATGAAACTTGATCTCGGGGCTATTGCCAAGGGATATGCCGTTGATCTCGCGTACAACAGACTGACGCAGGTCGGGACTACCAACGTTCTGATCGACCTCGGGGGCAATCTCCGTGCGATAGGAGAGGCCTCGCCTGGACGCGGAGGCTGGCGCACGGGCATTCGAAATCCTTTTCTTGAAGGGAGTTGCACAGCCCAGTTTCTATTGACAAACGGCGAAGCGGTCGCAACATCAGGTAATTACGAGCGATTTGTGGAGATCGCGAATAGACGATATGCGCATATCATGGATGCGCGAACTGGGCGTCCAGTGACAGGCATGGCAGGTGTCACCGTTGTGGCACCATCAGCAATGTTGGCAGACGCACTCTCAACGACCCTCTTTGTCCTTGGGCCTGAAGCAGGCGTAGCCTTTCTGAAGAATTACCCAGGATGTGAAGCCATCTGGATACCTGACACCCCCGAAAAACTGACACTGCTCTGTACACCGAATATAGCTAAACGATTAACGCCGATCGGAAAGAAGCCGTTGAACGTGAGGAGCCTCCCGAACGAAGCCAAGCAGTAGGCAGTGGCAGTAGGCAGTGTACCGAGAATAAACGAGGCGGGTAACTTCTTAAATTAAGAGTTAAATGTTAAATGTTGAGCGTTGAGAGTTTAAACTTAAAAACGTTTAACTCTGAACGTTCAACGCTTAACGCTGAAGTAACATTGACACGCCCGTACGCTCCTCTAACTACCTCGTTACGGGCACTGTCGGCGTCAACCCCTTCATGTCCGTCCAGAGTGTACCAGGACCCGCGTGGAGTATCTTGATCGACAACCCTGGATTCAGGTTATCCACAAAAGTCAAATCTGCCAGCGACGAAGCGTTCTTAAAGACAGAGACCCTCATCTTCTCGCCCAGCGCCCGCTCATTCGCAACGATAAAGTTAGACTGTACCTTTGCTTCGCCCTGCACCTGTGCGATCTGAGCCTGAACAGAGGCCTTCTGCAGGTTCAACTCGGCAGCCGCGAGGGTTGCGTTAGCATTGATAGAAGCAACCTTGTTCTTGGTTTCTGCAACAGTCGTGGCGATCAACTTTTCAGTCTCCTGATCAACCTGCTTTTTCATCTGTTCGACCATTGCGGTCTGCGTATTGAGTTTAGCCTGTTTACGAGCAGTATCCTGGCGAGCCGTATTGGTCTTATCCTGTTCGACGGCCACACTTGCAGACTGAATGGGTGCCAAAATATCATTCGGCATTTCAACATGGCGGATGATCGCATTATGAATAAGAATATGCTTTTCCTTGAGAACACGGATCAACTCCGATGTCAACTCGTTCTGGAACTTTTGCCTGCCTTCGCCGTCAATAAAGTCACGCGCTTTATAGCTGGACCCTTTGATCCGAGAGATGGAAAGAATCTGAGGCAAGAGGATCTTTTCAACAACTGCGGGCAGATCACCGTAGAGCATATAGATGCGAGAAATATTCTCAGGGAGCAACTCAAACTCCACGGTCATATCCAACAGGATCTGAAAACCATCACTCGAGGGGAACTCCACAAAACGTGTGATGCCAAAGGCTGCAGATTCGGGGATGACGGCCTGTTGCCCCTGTTGGGTCCCGAAGGAATTTCCTTGAGGAGCATTGGGTTGACGTGATTGCGCGGTTTGTTGTTGCGTATCCCGTCCACGGCTTCCCCATGAGTTCGACCTTGGTTTTTGTTCGTCACTTTGACTCTGGACATCAGCTTGTTGCAATGACTGGTTTGCCACAAACCCACTGTCTTTATTCTTCTCGAGATACTCATTGCGTTTCGCCTGTTGTGCACGCACCGCATTCATCTGCAAAGCCTGCAACTCCTTGCCATTCTCGGAGCCGATCTGGCTCTTGGTGATCACCATACTTCCAGAACGTCCGAGGATGGAGACTTGGTTCATCCCGATCTCTAAAATGTCTACCTGGTAGGCCCGGGGATTGTTGTAATAGAGTCCAGGATGGAGAACCTGCTCCATAACCCCCTGCTGTCCGGGTCCAGCAAATTGTCCGAAGGGGACGGGCTTTCCTGTCTGAGAGATTACCACACCTACATACCCGATCGGAATATTGATCGCGTCTAACATTGTGACATCATAACCCTGTGGATTCAAGCGATAGGTCCCTGGGCCCAGCACATCCTTCCAGATACCTTTTCCCTTGTCATCCGCAGCAAGAATCTCCCCCAGTTGCAACTCCTTGCCGACCTTTGATGTCACCACGCCCACTTTGCCAACAGGAATAGAGACAACAGGGACGATCACACAGGAATAATTGATGGGATTCAAGAAATGGCGCCCCTCAGGAAGAGGATCGCGCTGGACACCCTTTTCACCTGGAGCAGCAAGAATCTCATTGGGAGGCAAGGACTTACCAACCTTCGCCGTCACAATCGCCATATAGCCAGGTTCTACCTGTATACGGCAGAAAAACCAGAGGAATGCACAAAACATCACTGTCATCACCGTGACTAACGTTGCCACTGCACCGATCAAATTCTTCATGGTGTCACCTCTTTCTTCATCGCTTCGCCCTTCATTTCTTGGGTTGACTGGAGTGGGAGTCCGAAGAGTCCGCCTCCATTGTCTGTCGTCAAAACACTCTCAACACGCGGAGCCGTCTTTTCATAGAGTTTCGCACGAATATAATCCGCCTCACTCTTATAGACCGTGACTTGCTGACGAAGCACATCCGCCGTGGCTTTATTCTGAGCTTCCACCACTTTGCGCTCTGACTCGGCAATCTTCAGGAGGGATTCAGCATCTGCCTTCGCAGTCTGAAAAGCGATCTTGGCAACTTCGAGCTCTGTCTGCGCTGCAATGGTCTTCTCCATTTGCTTCTGCTGTGCAGAGATGGTCTGCCGGATCTTCTCGGTCTCGGCTGAAACGGTCAGGCGGTTCTGTTCGGCAAGGGCCTTTTGTTTCCCGAGCTCCCCTTGGGAGATGGCTTGCGTAATCTGCTGTTCGATCATTTTCGCCTCTTGGGCCGCCAGTTCACGGTCTCGGATGACCGAGGCTATTTGCTGGGGAACAATAATGTCACGCACCAACACCGAGTTGATCGAGATGCCCCATGGCGAGCACACCGACTGCAAATAGGCTTCGAGATTGTTTTGGAAGACTTGGCGAGATTGGCCGACAATGAAGTCTGTCGCGTTCTTCTTGCTCCCCTCCAACCGGGAGAATCCACGTGCACTCGGGAGGATGAGTTTTTGCATGATATCATCCATATCACCCACTTCGTGTGTGAGCTGAGCGACCTTCGCCACATTCAAATTGAACTCCAAGGTGCCCTCCACGGTGATCGGAAAACCATCTAGCGTCAGAAACGAAATAGCATCTGCCCCGCTCAGTTCAAACCGCTGACTCTGAATATTCACAATAGAGACCGCATTAAGGTACGGATTCAACCGATGGGTTCCTTCTTTTAAAACATCGGGTTGCACACCCTTTTCGCCAGACCCAACAAGAAATTTCTTGGAGACTGGTGGTTCGTTGCCACTTTGCGTCAGGATATCTTTACCGCACAACGCGGTGACAACACCGACATGTCCTGGCTCAATCTTGATATCATTGAAGATCTTGACTTCATATGCATAAGGATTAAGACGTTTTTTACCTGTACCAATGACATCGCGCACAATACCTTTGTAGGTTTCATCTTTGGCGATGATCGCCCCACCCGGGAGATTCTTGCCATACTTCCGGACGAGGACACCAAACTTACCTGCGGGAATATCAATCATCTTCTCGATCTTCCAGTCCCATACGTACGGATTATAGAAGAAACGTCCTTCGGGCAAGACTTCCAGCTGAACGCCCTTGTAATCTAAGGAGGGTGCGATGATCTGATCCGCAGGCAGATTTTTGCCTGTTTTCTTGATTAAAATCGCAAATTTTCCGTTGTCTGGCTCAATCCGCCAGCCATACCACCACCAGAGCGAACCGCCAACCACGAGAAAGAGAAACACAAAAGGCAAAAGTGTCAACATACCCAAAGAGGCAAGAGAGGGTGCCTGTCGCGTCTGCCCCTCCGTTGTGCCTGATGCCGAGTAGAATTTTCTGTTATCAACCATATAAAACCTCCTAATTTGTTAATTAGCTTATAGAAGCTGGCCCCCTTACGCAAGACTAAAAAAAACTGTGAAAAAAGGAGCCCGCAAATATAGGCAAAAAAATCTTGTTCTTTTACAAACAAATACATGACAAACGTTCAATTTTTTGGTTTAATTTCACCTTCCTTTTTTGTTTTTCAGTTTCAACACGTGCTCATTAAATAATTTGGGGAATCTATGCATGTTATCGTTTGCGTGAAGCAAGTTCCGGATACGACCAATGTTCGTATTAATCCGGAGACGAATACATTGATACGCGAGGGCGTTGAAAGTATCATCAATCCGTATGATGAATACGCATTGGAAGAGGCTCTCAAATTAAAGGACAAGCATGGTGCTCGCGTGACGGTGATCTCCATGGGACCGCCACAGGCCGACATCGTCCTTCGCGAAGCCATGGCACGCGGTGCTGATGACGGTGTATTACTAACCGACCGTGCCTTTGCAGGGGCTGACACCTGGGCAACCTCTTACGCCATCGCACAAGCCATCAAAAAAATCAACCCCAACCCTGATCTCGTCTTTTTTGGCAAGCAGGCCATTGACGGAGATACGGCCCAAGTTGGACCTGGGGTATCCGAATTTTTAAACTGCACCCTGATCACCTACGTGCAGGCCCTTGAAGTCAAAGGGGATACCTTTATTGTTGAGACGCACATGGATGAGGGTACGGATGTAATTGAAGGAAAGTTACCCGCCGTCATGACAGTCGTCAAGGAAGCTTCTACGCCACGGTTTGCAAGTTTAGGTGGCTGGATGATCGCCAAAAAAGCAGCGATCCCTAAATGGGGAGCCAAAGATGTTAATGCCGAACCTGCCTTATGCGGACTCAATGGATCCCCGACAAAGGTTGTCAAAATTTTTGCACCACCTGTGAAGACAGGCGGGATGCGCATGGATGGCCGCGAGGAGCCCAAAGCAGCTGTTGAGGCGATTATTAAACTGTTGCAAGATAAGGGGGTTGCCTAATCCATGAGTGACGCACCAATCATTATTGACCCCGTCCTGTGCAAGGGCTGCAAGAAATGTATCACCGCTTGCCCCTTTGATGCATTGGAAATGCAGGGCAAGCTCGCTGTTCTGAAACCAGAAGAGTGTCGCGCCTGTAACGCCTGTGTCAAGGTCTGCCCCTTCAAGGCAATCTCAAGTGCACCCGAAAAGACAGATTCGAACCCGACCGGCCTTGCTGCGTTTAAGGATATTTGGGTCTTTGCCGAGCAGCATGAGGGCAAAGTCCAAGAAGTTGCCTACGAACTCTTGTCGACAGGCCGCCGTCTTGCGAAAGAGCGTGGCTGTGATTTGGCGGCCGTGGTTCTCGGCCACAACATCAAAGACTCTGCCTCGCATCTTATTGCTGCGGGCGCTGACCGCGTTTATATTGTTGACCAGCCTGAACTCGCCGCATATGAAGCAGATGTCTACTCTGATGCCCTCCATCAACTGATTGCGAAATACAAGCCGGAGGTGATCCTTGCCGGAGCAACAGCTATTGGACGTGCCTTTATCGCCAAGGTAGCTGTTCGCGCACATACCGGTTTGACAGCAGATTGCACGGCCCTCTCGATTGACAAGGAGACCTACCTTCTTCACCAGACGCGTCCGGCCTTTGGTGGCAATATCATGGCGACGATCATGACGCCCAACCATCGTCCGCAAATGGCGACGGTCCGTCCCAAGGTCTTTAAGATGGCGGCTCCAGATGCCAAGCGTACAGGTGAGACGCTCATTGAAACGTTGAAGCTCATCACAGCACGGACCAAAATCATCAAAGCAGAGCATAGCGCCTCAACCTTAAACATTGCTGAAGCTGAAATTATTATTGCTGGCGGTCGAGGCCTCAAGAAAGCTGAGAACATGGAGATGCTCTCAACACTTGCCAAGCTCATCGGCGGTGTGGTCGGTGTTTCCCGTGCTTGTGTTGATGCCGGCTGGACGACCGCTGCGCGTCAGGTTGGGCAGACAGGAAAGACGGTCTGCCCGAAAATCTATATCGCGATTGGCATCTCTGGTGCAATTCAACATCTGGAGGGCATGCGCGCCTCTGACACGATTATCGCCATCAACTCCGATCCGAACGCGCCCATCTTTGGCGTGGCGGACCTGGGCATCGTCGGTGACTTGTTTGAAATCGTCCCGCTACTGATTGATGCACTGGAATCCAAAAGCTAGCCACCATTAAGGAATTTATACTATGGCCAAAAAATTAGAGACTGACATACTGTGCGTAGGAGCGGGTATCGCCTCGCTCTCAACTGCCTTATCTCTCTTACGCACGCTGAAGGCGCAAGGAAAGAAATTGCCTCGTGTGACCATTGTTGAAAAGAGCCGCAGCATCGGAAACCATATCCTCTCTGGCGCAGTGATTGATCCCGAAGGTTTTGAAGGTCTGCTGACCCCCGAAGAGATTGCGAAGATGCCGATTGAAGCGCGTGTAACGAAGGAGTCCTTCCACATGCTCTTTAACAAGAAGATTGCGATGAAGATTCCCTGGGTTCCGCCGATGATGCAGGCTCATGGATTTCCAGTGGGTTCCTTGACCAAGCTCACACAATACTTTGCTCAACTCTGCGAAAAAGAGGGTGCTGAGATCTATACCAGTTTTGCGGTAACGGAACTGATTGAGGATGCCAAAGGGCGAATCATCGGGGCGCGCACGGGTGCGAAGGGTGTTGACCGTGACGGTAAGCCAAAAGATAACCATCTGCCAGGTGAAGCCATTTATGCCAAGACCGTGGTTCTGGGTGAAGGGGGTTGCGGTATCCTGACTGAAAAATTGATTAAGAGCAAAGGTCTCTACAGCCTGCGCGGGGATCAATCTTACGCTCTTGGTATCAAGGAAGTCATTGAAGTGCCAGCCAACGAAGAACGGGCTGGCGAGATTGATCACACGTTCGGATATCCCGCGGACTGGTCAACCTACGGCGGTGGCTTCGTTTATCACGTCTCTGCGACTCAGGTGATGATCTGTTATGCCTACGCCTTGGACTACACACAACCAGAGAAAGATCCGCATACTCTCTTCCGACTCTTCAAGAGACACCCATCGGTCGCCCAGCATATCGCAGGCGGCAAATCGGTCGCCTATGGTGCTAAAGTGATCCCTGAAGGAGGCTACTATTCGGTTCCTGAAGTGGTCGCAGACGGTGCTTTGATCGTCGGGGACGGAGCTGGACTCGTGGACACACTTCGCATCAAAGGTGTACACATCAGTATGCAGTCCGGCGTCGCGGCAGCCCAGACATTGGCTGACTGCTGGAATGCGAACGATTTTTCTTACGATGCTTTAAAGCCCTATTCCAAGCGTTTAAAAGCCACCTCAGGATGGAAGCAACTGAGGCGTGTGAAAAATGTTCGCGCACCCTTCTCCACCTTCCTTGGTTTAGGCGTCATGAGTGCTGGTATGGCGTGGGCATTGCAAGGGCTCCTGCCCTTCTGGATGGTAAAAATGTCGCCGGATCATGAGGAGTTACACCCCCTTAAAGGTGGCAAACTACCCCCTACGCCATCCCTCACCGCGACCCCGATTTCCCCTGATCGTCTGACAGACGTCTTCATGTCTGGCACGATTCATGATGAAGATCAACCGTGCCACCTGAAGATTAAGGATCGTGCCACCTGCCGGGAATGCCTCCTCAAGTATGGAGCCCCCTGCCAACGCTTCTGCCCGGCTGAGGTTTATCGGGTGGAAGAGGGACATGTTCACATTGACTTCTCAAACTGTTTGCATTGCAAGACCTGTCAAGTCAAGGACCCCTATCTCAATATCGAGTGGAACTTCCCGCAAGGCGGAGACGGTCCACGTTACACCCGGATGTAAGAACAAAGGAACTAAAACACTGTCAGGATGGCCACTAGGGTTGTCCGCTAGGAGAAAAAGTCATGAGCACAACATTTAACCGCAGAACATTTCTCAAGGGAAGCGCAGCAGCTGCCACCTTCCTACCGACCTTTAACATCCTCAGCCAACAGAGTGACATCACCATCGGCCCTAAAGATGATGATATCAAGGTCGCGGTGATCGGATATGGCGCTGAAGGTGAAATCCTCTGCGATGCCGCCATGAAGATTCCAGGCATCCGTTTCACTGCAGTCTGCGACGTGTGGTTGCTTCGTCGTCAACTCGCTAAGGGGCGTATGCGTTCCCTCGGTCATGAGGTCACGACGTACGAAGATTATCGTGAGATGCTGGACAAAGAGGGCAAGAACTTTGATGCCGTGATCATCGCAACCCCGGACTGGATGCATGCGGAACACACCTGCGCCTGTTTGCGTGCAGGGAAGCATGTCTACTGCGAAAAGGAGATGTCCAATCAGCTCGCCAAGGCCAAAGAAATGGTGCTCTGCCAACGCGAAACCGGCAAAATTCTCCAGATCGGCCATCAGCGCCGTTCGAATCCTCGTTACATGCACGCCTTCAATAACGTGATCCGCAAGGAAAACATGCTTGGACGCGTCACCCATGCGTATGCTCAATGGAACCGTTCCGTCGCACCGTTCCTGACGGTCAAGAAACCAATTGCTCTTGAAACCTTGCAGAAGTATGGTTACGAGAACATGGAGCAGTTCCTCAATTGGCGTTGGTTCTCCAAGTACGGCGGCGGACCCATGGTGGATCTTGGCTCGCACCAGATTGACCTCTTCTTCTGGGTCTGGGATTGCCAACCGATCTCTGTCACGGCCATTGGCGGTAACGATTACTATGACCGCCAGATGAACGACAATGTCATGGCCATGTATGAATTTAAGACAAAAGAGGGCAAGATTAACCGCGCCTACTATCAAGTGCTCACGACCTCCAGCCGTGGCGGCTTCTATGAGCAGTTCATGGGTGAAAATGGCTCCCTGACCATCTCAGAGATTTCTGCACGCGGCAACACCGTCCAGCGCGAAATCCGTGCAGGCGCCCCTGACGAAAATGCCTGGGCGCTCTATGCTCAGAAGGGTCTCGTCGTTCAGCCGAAGAAGACCGTTGCGCGCGAAGTCACAACCAAGGTTGCAATTGATGCGCGTGTATCGGCGCAAGCGGACGGGTGGCCATTGCCTGTGGACCTGCTCAAGCCGGCGCATATGCCACATCTTGAAAACTTCTTCTTTGCGGTGCGCAAGAACAAACCGGAAGCCTTGAACTGCCCTGCCCTGCTGGCCTACGAATCAGCCGTGGCGGTTTTGGCGGCAAATGATTCGGTTGCACAGCGCAAGACCATCTATTTCAAGCCAGAAGATTTTCACGTGTAAGAATTGAGGAGCCCAATAGGTCAGACAGGTCCGACCTATCTGACATGTCTGACTAACAGGATATTCACTATGCGAAACTTACTATTTATTACACTTGCCCTTGCAGCAGGCTCGGCTGTTGCCTCCGTCGAATCCCACTACGATGGAGGGCGTGTACTCCCTGTTCACCGCCTGACCCTCAATGATGAGTTTGGCGATCTCATTGTGCCAGAAGCGCAAAACGTGCTGCCAGTCAGTACCCGTCAAACCTGCGGTCAGTGCCACGATTATGATACGATCGCAGGGGGCTGGCACTTTAACATGTCCAAAACCAACGCGGTTTGCGGACGTCCAGCGCAACCTTGGTTCCTGATTGACCCCGTCAGTGGCTCACAAATTCCGATGGGCTTGCGCGATTGGCCCGGACTCTATAAGCCCTCCGACATCGGAATGTCGAATTGGCAATGGACCCATGCCTTTGGACGCAATATGCCAGGTGGCGATGCCGCTGATCCTGTGGATATTTACGCTGAGGGCGGACCGCATGCGCGCTGGGACGTCTCTGGCTCCATGGAAATCAATTGCTTTGCCTGCCACAGTACAGACAAAGCGTATGATCACAGCGAATGGGCACGTCTCGTCACGCGTCAAAATTTCCGCTGGGCTGCCACAGGTGCACTCGGGCTGGGTGAAGTCCGTGGCATGGGCGAACGCGTTGGAGATTATTGGGGTGTTATGCGGGGACTCAATAAAGATGATTCCATCTATGCCGTACCCCCTCATGTCGTCTACGACAAGAGCAAATTTGATGTTAAGAATCGTACCATCTTAGAACTGGGTAAGCCCCGTAATGAGAACTGCCTGAACTGTCATTCGACGACACAGGTCGGGATGCACAGCAAGGATATTGATGGCGATGTGCATCTACGCGCGGGTATGACCTGTACAGATTGCCATGCGAATGGCCTTGACCATGGAATAGCCCGTGGATATCTCGGTGACAACACCGGCAAGATGGACAAGACACGCGCAACCGCAAGTTGCGCTGGATGCCATCTCGGAGGCAAAGGTGCTGAAACCGGACGTTTCGGCGCCCCCATGCCCAAACATGTCGGTATCCCCGTCACGCACTTTGACAAACTCAGTTGCACCACCTGCCACTCCGGTGTTACCGAAAAGGGCGAACTGGCTCAAGTCCGCACCTCCCGTGCAAATCGCATGGGTATCTATGGCCGCGCCCGCTGGGTCACGCCGCAACCTTTTATCATGGAACCCGTCTTTGTCCGCAATGCTGAAGGCAAGATTGAACCCCGTCGCATGGTCTGGCCTTCGTATTGGGCCACACGGAATGGTGATAAGCTCACGCCGATTACCCCTGAAAAGGTGATGGAGATCGCCAAACAGGAACTTACGGTTCGCGAACAAGTTGGAGCTGTTCTTGAGGCATTAGCCACGGATCCTAATATTCCGGGCATCCCAGTCTTTGTCTCGAATGGAAAAGCCTACAAGAAAAACATTGATGCGGTTGCGATACCCGATGGCAAGGTTTCGGTTGCGGACGGTTTCTGGTACAAGTCAGAAGGAACCTTTGTACGTGCTGTCGCTGATTTTGATCCAGATGCCGACCTCGCCAAAATGAAAGAAGCTGCGGGACTGGCAGCTGAAAAAGCCTACAAAGCAAGCAGCACGAACCTACAAGAAGAGGCCGTACTGAAAGTCAAAACAGATGCTGGGAAAGCAGTTGATGAGGAGTTGAC
>CAMBQV010000017.1 GCA_945870145.1 Akkermansia muciniphila | reverse complement strand
TCACGGGACCCTTTGGCAAGTTAGAGCTGGGGGGAGAGTTGCTTGCCGCAGGAAGCCAGGGAACGGTGGATATGATGTTGATGAGCACGGAAGTCACTAAAAACAGAAATGCGCCTAATTTCTTTTTTGTGAAAACGGCCCTCACCAATCAGCCCATTGTTGTTCCTGCAGGAGAATACACGATTCGTAATGCACATATCGCGCAGACAGGGGATGCAGCAAAGTCTGTTGGATTCCGGATGGATAAAAAGATCATTCTCTCGCCTGAGCAAGTGACTAAAATTATCTTAGATCAGCCAAAGGCCGAGCTGGCCGTGACCCAAAAAGACCGTAAGTTGACGGTTAATCGGAAGGTCGTTTCGACGAATGACCAGGGCATCACCTATTCCCTGGGCCGTGACAAGGAACCTTTAGTTGTGGATGTGGTTGATCCATCTGACCCCGCCAAAGTGCTTATTGGCCGGAAAAATATGGAGTATGGCTGAGGAGGCACATGCGGATGCTCGGTGAGCATCCCCGAGGAAATCAAGGCAGGTCAAAAGATCCTGGTACGTCTTCAAAAAGGTAGCGATGAGAATCGGCTCGTCAAAGAGTTTGTGGTGAAGTAAAAGAGAATCGCACCTTTCAAGAAAGTAGTTGTCTTTGCATAAGAACGCTGTACTTTTACGCTAGAAAGCGTGTAAAATAATGCATGCTATACCTACAGCAAAGTCTCGCGATCGCAAAGGCGACGGTTGTTGAATCTATTCAGCAACCGATCGCCTTCTTGATCCTCGCCTCAGGTGTCCTCTCCACATTGCTGGTTCCGCTCTTTCAGTTCCATCGTTTTAGTGAGGACGGACGTTTGGCGCGGGATTCAGGCTTTTCAACCATGATGGTCTTTGGTCTGGCCCTTGCGGTCACAACAGCCGGACGAGCCGTTGCCGTGGAGATCCGGAGGGGGACTGCCGCGGCCATCATCGGCAAACCGGTGGCTCGCTCCCTCTTCGTGGTTTCAAAATGGTTGGGTGTCTGCGGGGTGCTTTTCCTCTTCTGGCTGGGGGTGACAGCAGCCACGCTCTTGGCGGAACGGGGTTCCTCTCACTTCATACTGAATGAGGTTTGTACGCATACCCAGCACGGTGCCGATGATCTCTGCGAACCCTCGGGTTATATTATGGACACCCTGACCCTTGGACTAGGAATAGGCGGTGTCCTGGTTGCGTTAATCTATGCCGCCCTCCAACAGTTTATCAAGCGTAGACGCTTTGGCGTCCATGCGTTTGTCGGCATTACCGTCTCCCAAGGGATTATTGTCGGACTCTGTGGACTCTATGACCGTACAGGACACCTCCTGTTTCTTATCAAGGGAAGCCCTGTCTTTGTCAGCGACCTAGATTGGCGCATTCTTCCTGTTGGAACCTTGGTTCTCCTGGCATTATTGATCTTTGCAGCGCTTGCTACTGCTTTGGCCACACGCTTGCAAACAGGCGCGACGTTTGCGCTCTGTGTATTGGTCCTTCTGCTGGGACTGACCGGAGATCTCCTTGCTGTACAGACATCCCTGCTCTCAGTCCAAGGCTGGTTAGCAGGCCTCTTGCCTGATATTCAACACTTCTGGCTTTGTGATGCCTTGGCACAAGGGGGAAGCCTTTCATGGGGGTATGTTGCGGAGGCTGGCTTGTATGCGTTAAGCTGTTGTATCCTGTTCCTCACAGGAGGATGCCTCTCCTTTGCCAATCGAGATTTAGGATAATGGAGACTATGAACCACCTCATTCAAATTAAGAATCTAGGAAAGACCTTTAAGGACTTCTGGTATCGGCCCGTCATCGAAGCGGTCAAGGATTTGAACTTGACCATTCAGCAGGGAGAGGTCTTCGGACTTCTGGGACCCAATGGTTCTGGCAAGAGCACCACCTTGAAGATGCTGCTGGGGCTCCTGCGTCCAACGCGAGGAACCATTGAGCTTTTTGAAGGCCTCAGACCTGAAGATGTTGCGGTCAAAGCGCGCTTAGGTTATCTGCCCGAGGTCTCACATCTTCATGAATTTCTGACGCCGCGTGAGACGCTCATGTATTACGCCGCCCTCTTTGGTCTGCCACAAGTTGACGCCAAGCGTCGGACAAAGGAGCTTCTGCAGATGGTGGGGCTGGAGTCCGTCGCAGATCGCGCTGTTGGAAGGTTTTCAAAAGGCATGGCGCGTCGTGTGGGTCTGGCGCAGGCGCTCATCAACGCTCCTGAGTTGCTGATCTTGGATGAACCAACCTCGGGGTTAGATCCTATTGGCTGTCGTGAAGTCAAAGATCTGGTTCGTCTATTGGCGAAGAGTGGGGTCACGGTGTTGATGACCTCTCACTTGCTTGCAGACGTTGAGGATGTCTGTGACCGCGTGGCGATCATGAACAAAGGCGAACGCTGTGCCTATGGTTCGACGCGCGATTTGTTGCGTAATCCCGACATGGTGCGCTTTTCCGTATCGGGACTCACCGCCGAAGTCGCCGCGGAGATTCGCCTGCAACTCGAGCAACGCGCTGCGAGGCCCGTGCAGCAGGATTTTCCAGAGATGAGCCTCGAAGCCTACTTCCTCAAGGTCGTCTCCCCTGATGCGAATAACACTGCCTTCAAGGTGGCACCGTTTCTCGAGAAGAAACAATAACGGTGAAAACAATAAGAAAAATCTTTGGCATCTTTCTACTCGCCTTGCGCGCTTCTTTGCGTACCAAGACGGTCTTCGCATTATTGTTACTGATGGTCACCTCGGTTTTTCTCTTGCCTGCGGTGGTCAAGGGTGATGGTACACCCCAAGGTGACTGTCATATTTTGGTGCTCTATACGCTCGGGTTCTCCTTTGCACTCCTTTGCCTCTCGACGCTTTGGGCCGCGTGTGCACTCTTTGCCGCAGAGATTGACAATCAACTCATCCAACTCTCAGCCGTGAAGCCAGTGTGTGCCTTTGAATTCTGGCTGGGAAGATGGTTTGCGCTCTTACTGTTGAACGCGATCGCCCTGTTTGCTGTTTATAGTGCTGTCTATTTGCAACTCCGCTGGAAGCAGCGCCAGCCGGGCTGGCGTGAAAGCGTTCAGCTCGTGAATCGGAGTGTTGTGCATCCTTTGCTACCCACACCTCAAGAGGAGGCGCAAGAGGCCTACGAACTTCTTGCAAAGCAAAAGGAGCTTCCGCAGGGACTCAGCAAGGCGCAGATATTGCGGGTATTGACGACGAAGGCACAAGAACGCTACACCATTGTGAATCCTGGAGAGTCCATCTCTTGGCGTTTCCAATTGCCCAGGCCTATCGCGACAAACGAACTTATCACCATCCGCCTTCGTTTTGATACCGAATACAGTACGCGGACCCAGGTGACCGGTGTTTGCCGGATCGCTTCGGACGTACTGGACGCGCCGATGGTGGAGGTCCCATTAGATGACTTCTCCCTCCAGGAGATTGAATTTGATCTCTCGTGCCAGGCCTTTCATCTGAAACACGATCTTTCGGGCATCAACCTTTTTTTCACACATACGGGTAATCCAGCCAAGGCCTCGGCCTTGATGCTACGCTTTCGCAAGGATGTGGTCGTGCTGACACAGGGAGGATCCTTCGAGGCGAACCTTCTGCGTTCAGCCCTTGTCCACTGGAGTGTCCTCGCACTACTGGCGGCTTTTGGCCTAACCCTCAGTGCCTGCTTCTCCTTGCCAGTTGCTGTCTTCAGCTCGACCATTTTGCTTTTACTCGTGATGATTGGAACCTCGGTGACCGAAGTGGTCTCTGTAGAAGAGGAAAAAG
Organism: Akkermansia muciniphila; assembly: GCA_945870145.1. Lineage (GTDB taxonomy): Bacteria > Verrucomicrobiota > Kiritimatiellia > RFP12 > UBA1067 > CAIZQW01. Next base: position 25,600 of record CAMBQV010000017.1, on the reverse strand, counting down.
AGTGGTTGAAGAAACCTGGTATTCTCGTCTCGCGAGGAGTGAGCGCCATTGCACATCACGCGCTTCGTATAGATCCCCTTGAGTCGGTCATCAATGGGGAGCGAATTGAAGATCAAGCCGTAGGAGAGGCCCTAGCTTGGAATGTTCTGTTGAGCCCTGCGTGTTTTGCGTTCTTGGGAATCTTGATTTTACGCCGCCGTGAACTGGCCTCCGGCGATTGAGAAAAATATGTTAAAACTGGCTTATGTCTTTATAAAAATCGGGCTCTTGACCGTTGGCGGTGGACTAGCCATGATCCCGATTGTCCAACACGAGATGGTCACGCGAGGCTGGTTGACACATCAGCAGTTTCTCGAGATCCTCGGCGTCTCCCAGATGACGCCGGGCCCACTGGCGGTCAACACCGCCACCTTTGTGGGATACCGTGTCACTTCCTTGACAAATCCTGAAGCGGGATTTTGGTTGCCGGTGCTCGGCGCGCTCTGTTGCACGATTGCAGTCTGCCTCCCCTCTGTCCTCTGCGTCAACCTCTTCGGACGGTTTTGGACGACGCATCGCAACCATCCGTGCCTCCAGCGCGTCTTTGATCTGCTGCGCCCCATCGTCACAGGCCTCGTCGCCGTGGCAGGTATTATGCTGATCGTTAATAGTCTGTGGGACGTGGATACCTTGAGCGTCTCCCTGCTCAAGACAAGGCCTGATCTGCCCGCGCTGGTCATTGCCGCGATTGCTTTTGTCCTGACTGCTTTCACGCAAGTCTCGCCTGTTCGTATCGTCTTTGCCGGACTTGCCGCAGGCCTGCTGGTGGGAATGATGGGATAGAAAAAGAAAACATTCAATTTTAATCCTCGAAATCCTGTTCATCCTGTCAAAAAAATTATAGTTATGAAAGAGGGAAAATCGAACATGAAGAGGAGTATTTTTGTTGCACTGTTTTCAATGACTTGTGTTCCTATGTGTATAGCCAAGTCACAACCGAACATTGTCATGATGTTTGCAGATGATCTGGGGCGTTATGCCTCGGCGTATGGTGATCCCAACATACCTTCACCCAACGACATTATCAAGACACCCATCTTTGATCGGATCGCCCGCGAGGGGGCTCGTTTTGACAATGCCTTCATCAGCGCACCCTCTTGTACGCCCTCGCGTGGAGCATTAGCCACGGGGCGGCACTTCTTTCGGAACGGTTCCCATGCGCAGCTTCATCATCCGTGGGCCGGATCCGAGATCGACCCGATTTCGAAGATCAAAGGCATCGCGGAACAACTGAGAGACTCCGGGTATCACATCGGGCACACCTATAAGATTCATATTGATGAGCGGCTGATTGGCGGTAAGACGTGTATCTATGATGCCGCAGGACGCGCGATCAATGACTTCTCGGAAAACGTCTCGAGGGCCCTAGACAAGGAGACTGAAAAAAAGAAAATTTTTGAGCAAGTGCGGGATAATTTCAGAGCCTTCCTTGCCAAACGTAAACCTGGACAACCCTTCTACTACTCCTTCCATCCCACTAACACGCATCGCTCATGGGAAAAAGGGTCGGGCAAGGCCTTGTGGAATTTAGACCCTGAAGCGCTCAAGGGTAAGTTAGATCCTTGCTTGCCGGATGTTCCTGAAATCCGCGAAGATTTCGCAGATTACTTGGGCGAAGCCATGGCCTTTGACGCCGCATGCGGAGTGATCATCGAAGAACTTGAAAAGCTGGGCGAACTGGACAACACGGTCGTGGCCATTTCGGGCGACCACGGCGCTCCGGGGTTCCCTCGTGGCAAGTGCAACACCTGCGACTTTGGTGCGCGCGTACTGCTGGGCATGCGCTGGCCTGCGCATATCGAATCGGGCAAGGTCATCAAGACACCAGTCTCGCTAGTGGACATGACGCCAACATTCCTCGCAGCTGCAGAGGTGCCTGCGCTTCCTGAGATGGACGGCGATAGTTTGTTGAAAGCGCTGGCCAAGAGCGGGAGCGAAGAGAGCCTGCGAGGCTGGGTGCTGATCGGACGTGAAGTTCATGCGCAACCCGCACGCGCAGGAAACCTGCCGTATCCAGTCCGTTCTCTTCGCACCCGCGACTTCCTGTACACGATTAACTTCAAGCCCGACCGTTGGCCTGCAGGTGATCCGACTTCACTGCCAGAAGGGCAAAGCCCATCCCCTGCTGATTGGCAGAAGAACACCTATGCCGGGTATGCAGATTTCGATGCCTCACCGACAAAAGCATGGCTTGTCGGAAACAGCACCAATTCAATTGTTGCTGAAGCGTGGCGACTGGGCATTGAGAAGCGGCCGGGTGAAGAACTCTACGACCTGAAGAAAGATCCCTATCAGCTCCGTAACATCGCGGATGATCCAGCCTATAAGGAACAGAAGCAAGCCTTGCATAAACAGGTAATAACCATCCTTGAAAAAGGAAATGACCCACGCCTCGACAACGACGCCTTCGACCATCCTCCCTATCTTCTCGCGGCTAAGGCTAAAAAGGGCGCTAAAAAATTAACGAAACAAGCAACAGGTAATGGTGACAGATAATAAACAACAGGGTTTAGTTATCATTGCCTTTTGGCTTGCGCTTTCAAGCGTAACGCTCTGCGTCATGCCACTACTGCTCCTTCGGGCACTTATTTTTTTCTGGGGAGAGCCAGAAGATCAGGGGTATGCTGGCTTCGGTTTATTCATCGCATGTCCCATGTGGCTAGGGAGCCTTATATCTTGGGTTATAAGTTTGGTTATAGTGACCGTTATTGCTTTCCGTCGGCGTCGATTACTGTACACCCGAATAGGCATTGCTACGATGCTCATTCATGTGGGGGTTCTCGCATACATCGGAGTTACCGTTGTTTCATTCATCAAGAGATGAAGGCAAAAACTGATTATGAATAAAGTTATAAAGCTAACCATTTTTCTACTATGTGTGGTTGTGGGACTTATTCTTCAGGTCTCTTTGGGTATTCACTGCCGGTGTCATTGGGGATCATGGTCATCGCGTTTTTTTGAAGGCGCACTGGCCTTAGATCTTTTATTGATCGTTCATACGATCATGGCCATCCGAAAACAGCGCTTCTATTCTGACTGTCTCATCACGGCAAGCCTATTGCTAGTTTCCTTCTTATGGATACCTTGGGTTTATCGAGGTATCACGGCACTCTATCTGTTGCTATCCGAGGGAACCATCGGCGTAATAGGACATTAATAGGACAACGCAACAACGACAGTCCTCCTGCCCTGAACCCCATGATTAATAGAGCTGCACTTTAAAGGGATACCTTCTCGTCCCTGAGGAACTGAACCCCGACAGTGATCAATTGAGACGCCCATCGCGCCCCTTTAATTGATAATAGCGAAGTAATAAAAACGAATAAACGTATAATCTCCCCTATCATAGTTTATAAACTTTGATAGGAGGATTGTGCCATTGAGGATCAGTGCTTACACAAGCCGAAATACAATATTAGCCCCTTCATTACACGCTAAAAGCTTTGCGTTTATTATTTATGAGTGCTGCGCGACTCTATCACAGTTTATAAACTGTGATAGAGTGATAAAGTTACAGTTGTGCGCATGAATGTTACAAGACCCCTGTAAGTAAAAGCAAAATAAAGCAAATGTACTCAAAAGGATAGCAACAAAGATGGTAAGCGTCACGCTATCACAGTTTATAAACTGTGATAGGCGCGTTACCGATTTTCTAAAACTAGATTTAGCAACGTTTGGGCCAATGGATGCGTGGGCCGGCACAGCATTATGCACGTCTCCTCACGGATGATCACGGCCCGGCTTTCAAGTTTCTTCAATTGGCGCTGGAGCGTTTGGTAGGGGATGTGACACAACGTGCCTAATTCAGAGACTGAATGGCCTGGATGGGCCTGGATAGCACGCACAATCAAAATACGTTTGGGACAGGTAAAAATAGTCAGGTCTTTTAACAAGGTTCTGTAATCCTTAGGAGACGAGCAACCTTTCAAAGCTTTGATTACGGCCCTCAAGATGTCGTCAGCATGTCGCACACTGGGGTTTGCCCCCAGGGAGTAATCTACCCAACGCCCGCAACGACTTGCTTGCAAAAAACCGCGTGCGTTTAGGATTCGCAGGTACTGACTGCAGACACTCTTTTTTAATTTACAACGTGCCGCAAGTGTTTGAACACACAAAGGCGGTTCGTCGATCAGTGCCTTCAATAATGACAGCCGGGTGCGATTGGCTAATGCTCGGCAACTTCTCCACACAGTTGGTTCTAGTATTTTGCTCATGTAAACAACCCCTATCATAGTTTATAAACTGTGATAGTATGATACATGGTTGTTTACGGCTCTCGCAATCTTAAAGCAGAGAGATTTATAGTAAACGGTTTCTGACCTCTAGGCTTGAGTCTTGCGTGTGGGCGTGTTATTGTTTTTAAAAATGCAAACAGACCGGAAAATAGTGGCGGGGCATGTAGTGCCGTTTGCGCTGTGGATCAGCGTGATCTTTGTACTCCAAGGACTGGAGAGTTTCGGCGTGACATCGCGACTCCTGTTGCCGTGGAGTTATGCGCTCAAAACCGTGGCCTGTGCTGCGCTTTTCCTTTGGTTCAAGCCTTGGTCTGTCTATCCGTCGTTCAAACTTTCAAACCTGCCGTTGGCTCTTCTGTCTGGTGTGATCGTAACCCTCGCGTGGGTGGTGCCAGAGACACCTTGGTTCGGAAGACTCCTCCCCGACGTGCAACTCTTTTATCACAAATGGTGTATCATGATGCCCGGGGAGTTGCCGAGTTATTACAACCCAGATTTCTTCCCTGCTCTTCCACCAGGCCACGCGTCTCTCGCTTATTCGCCGGCTGAGGCGGGCTGGCCCCTGACGCTCATGAAGCTGATCGGTTCCGCGTGTGTCATTGCGATCATCGAGGAGTTCTTCTTCCGTGGCTTCTTCTACCGCTGGTTACGGCAAGGACGGTTTTGGAATTTGCCGCTGACGTTACTTGATCAGCAGGCCTTCTGGACCGTCGTGGCTGTTTTCGGAATGGAACATGACCGCTGGCTCGCAGGCATGTTTGCCGGTTTAATTTATGGCTGGCTGACTGTCCGCACAGGTGATATTTGGTGCGCGGCCCTCGCGCACTTTATCACCAATCTTCTCCTCGGTCTCTATGTGATCATCTCCGGCCAGTATGGCTTCTGGTAAGTGTTATTCTTTTGCGCTCCTTAACGAGCGTGGACGCCACCAGGCGAGATCGCGGTGTCGCCAAGTTTTGACCGCAGGGCATCCACAGTGCGGCAGAGTTTTTCGCGCTTGGCTCGGCTGACGCGCGCGTCGTCAAAGAGGGTCAACTGCTCACGCGGATGTGGCGTGAGTCCGGTCACGCCAAAGCCGATCAAACGGATGGGCTGGATCAGCTGCTCGGCGTCAAAGAGTTTCAGGGCCAGCGCGCGAAATGAAAAGTCATCGCACACCGGCACATCAAAGGGTGCCTGACGTGTGATCGTCTTAAAGTCAGACCAGCGAAGCTTGAGGCGTCCTGTTGCCGCATAAAAGCCGTGACGCCGGACGCGCTGTCCCACATCAACGACCAATTCGCGAAGCACCTCTCGGAGCTCTTCGGGGTTTGAACAGTCTGTCAAGAAGGTGTATTCGCGCGAGATACTCTTCTCGACCGTATCTGTCTCCACAGCCCGACTATCCTCGCCAAAGGCCAGGGCCATGAGATGCTGGGCGAACGGTGCACCGAACAAACGTTCCAACTTTTTGGGATCCGCCTTCTGAATGTCGGTGACTTTTTGGTATCCGGCGCACACCAAGGCCTCGCCCGTCACCTTGCCGACCCCCCAGAGATTGCCGACCTTCATACCGCCCAGAAAGCGGATGACGCCTTCGCGTGTCTTGGGAACCACAAAGAGGCCATCCGGTTTCGCGCGTTCACTCCCCAGTTTGGCCAGGAACTTGTTGTGCGCTACCCCCACGGAGGCCGCGAGATTGACCTCCTGGTGAATCAGGGCACGCAGTTGTTTGGCGATGGCCTCGCCTGACCCGAAAAGGGCATGTGCGCCGGTCACATCAATAAAGGCCTCGTCACAAGAGACCGGTTCGATCAGCGGCGAGAAGCGTTCGAAAATTTCGAAGACTTTTCGGGAGGCCTCGTCGTAACGCGCCATGTCCGGAGGGAGGAATATGGCCTCAGGACAACGCCGATACGCCTCGCGGGAGGGCATGGCCGAGTGGATGCCAAAAGCGCGCGCCTCATACGAACAGGTGCTGACGACACCCCTCTGGTCCGGAGGGGAGCCAACCACAACGGGTTTACCGCGCAATTCTGGCCTGTCGCGTTGTTCGACCGACGCGAAAAAAGCATCCATGTCGATATGGAGAATGCAACGGGGCATGCGAAGAATTGCCTTATTGCGAAATTGCCTTATTGCCTTATTTGATCGTTAAGGCTATAAAGCGGCAAACAGAAAGGGCGGCACGGTCGGAGACCGTTGCCCTACCCTTATTAAGCAGTCGTTTAGATCTGAAGCGGATCAAAATCTTTTGAGAGCTTGGGCTGAACCTTGGGTTGCGCTTGATGCTGTTGCCCCTCGGTCTTGGGCGCGGCCTGTGTTTGATGCCCACCACCACTACTGCCTGGCTTAACTGGCTTTGGTGCGAGCATACAGCCCAGAACACGGCCAATGAGTTTCGGAGGTTGCTCCGTGATGGCGAATGCTAAGCAAGCTTCAACAACCTTATTCACGAGCTCCACACCGATCTCTTTGTGCGCATTCTCACGACCGCGATATTGCAAGGTCACCTTGACCTTGTCACCCTCTTCAATGAATTCACGGATCTGGCGCAGCTTGTGATCGAGATCACCTGTATCGGTCGTCGCATGGAATTTGACTTCCTTGATTTGGACTACCTTCTGGTGTTTGCGTGCTTGCTTGCGCTTGATGCTCTCCTCGTAACGGAACTTGCCGTAGTCCATGATTTTACAGACTGGCGGTTCAGCATTGGGGGAGACCTCAACGAGGTCAAGGCCTTGTGCATCAGCGAGGCGTTGGGCCTCACGTGTCGGCATGACGCCGAGCATTTGACCTGCGGGATCCAGCAAGCGAACCGTCTGGACTCTAATCTTGAAGTTTACACGAATAAAGGAAGCGATAGCTCACCTCTTTGTTTTCGGCCGATTTCGCGGCCTTTTGTTGTTCTTGTTAAAGATCAGCCGGATCTGTCGGATCAGACAGATCGGACTGATCGAAAAATCACGCCTTCAAGGTCTCCTTGAAGAGCTCCATAAATGCTTCCAGGGTCATAGCACCCTTGTCTCCCGTCTCGCGGCTGCGGACCGAGACCACACCGGCCTCGACATCACGTCCGCCAACGACGAGCATGAAGGGCACCTTCTCAAGTTGCGCCCGGCGAATCTTGGCGCCCAGCTTCTCATTATCCGCATCCACGCCGACGCGTATATCCATCTCGCGCAGTTTGTCTGCCAGCGCATTCACATGGTCAACCTGTCCGGAGGTAATGGGAAGGAAGCGCACCTGCTCAGGGGCCAGCCAGAGCGGGAAGGCTCCGCCATAGTGCTCGATCAGGATGCCGAAGAAACGCTCCAAGCTGCCCAGCAGTGCGCGATGCACCATGTAGGGCTGATGATCCTTGCCATCTTCGCCCACATAAGTCATGTTGAAGCGCTCAGGCAGGTTAAAGTCGAACTGGATCGTTCCGAGTTGCCACGGACGACCGAGGGCGTCCTTGATCTTGAGATCGATTTTGGGGCCGTAAAAGGCACCGCCGCCTTCATCCACCTGATAGGCGATTTTTTCGGCGTCCAACGCACTGCGCAGGGAGGCGGTCGCCTGATCCCAACGCTCGGGCAGTCCGACAGCCTTTTCCGGGCGGGTCGAGAGAAACGCCGTAATATCTGTGAAGCCGAAACGGCGCAAGATGCTCAAGGCGAAATTGACGGTCCGGCGGACCTCGCCTTCGATCTGTTCCGGTGTGCAGAAGATATGCGCATCGTCCTGAGTAAAGCCGCGGACGCGCAAAAGTCCATGGCGCACGCCCTCCTTCTCGTAGCGGTAAACCGTGCCGAGTTCAGCCCAGCGGAGCGGCAGATCGCGATAAGAATACTTGCGCGTATTATAAATTTGAATGTGGAAGGGGCAATTCATGGGTTTCACATAATACTGCTCGGTTGAGGTGTGCGAACCCTCCCCCTCCTGCACGTTCATGCAGGGAAACATGCCTTCACGATAAAAGCTCAGATGTCCCGAGGTCTCCCAGAGCTGGGCACGTCCCACATGAGGAGTGAAGACCATCTCATAGCCCGCGCGATAGTGCTCCTTGCGCCAAAAATCTTCAATGGCAATACGGATCCGCGCGCCTTTGGGATGCCAATGGGCAAGACCGGGACCAACATCCTCGCTGATGCTGAAGAGTTCGAGCTCTTTGCCCAGTTTGCGATGGTCGCGCTTCTTCGCCTCTTCGATGCGGGTGAGCGTGGCGTCGAGCGCCTCCTGCGAAACATCCGCCATACCATAGAGACGTTGCAACATCGGGTTCTTCTCGTCGCCCCGGTAATAGGAGCCTGCGACAGACATCAGCTTGATGGCGCCAATATCCGAGGTCTTTGCGACGTGGGGTCCGCGACAGAGGTCCACAAAGGTGCCACATTTATAGAGCGAGATTGTCTCCCCGGCAGGGATGTCCGCCAAACGTTCCAGCTTGTAAGTCTGACCAGCAAAAATTTTTGCAGCCTCGTCGCGCGAGACCTCCAGGCGCTCAAACGGGATTCCCGCCTTGATGAGGGCCTTCATATCCGCCTCAATCTTCGGAAAATCTTCAGGAGCCAGACGATGCTCCAAATCAAAGTCGTAATAGAACCCCTCTTCGGTTGAGGGTCCGATATCCAATTTCACAGTCGGGAATAGGCGACTGACAGACGCCGCCATCACATGCGCCGCACTGTGCCGCATCATTTCAAGTGTATCCAATTTAAACCTCCTAGCTGGAGAACCTACAAATGTCCGCCAGCAAACAATAATGAAAGGCAATTAGTTTCCCTTATCTGCGCTAATTTGTCAACGGCAAAGCCCTCTGCATGCCCCATCTTTATTGATTTCGTTAATCGGCGGTTGTCCGATCTTTATCGGACGTGACAGATAAGGGTATGTTGTGAGATACTATCAAGATAAACAGAAAAAGGAGGTGTAGCAATGAATCGAATGAAATGGTGTATGGCAATGGCATTGGCGGCTGGGCTGAGTGGAGGCGCGATGGCCAAGCCAGTGAAGGTGTTCATTATGGCCGGGCAGTCGAACATGGAGGGGCATGCGCGGGTCACGACGTTTGATTACATTGGCGATGATCCAGCCACGGCACCGCTTCTGAAGCAGATGCGAAATGCCGACGGCACCTCGAAGGTGTGTGATCATGTCTGGATGTCTTATCTGACTGGCCACTATGAGGGTAAAGCCAACGGCGAAGGGCTTGGCAAGCTGACTACTGGTTTCGGTGCACGCGGATCAGCTCCCACCAAGGATGGTGGGAAGATCGGCCCCGAATACACCTTCGGTCTGCGAATGGATGAAAAACTCGACCAGCCCGTGGTGATCATCAAGACCGCCTGGGGCGGGAGATCGCTGCACACGGAATTTCGTTCACCCAGCGCCGGGCCGTATGAGCTGAATGAGTTCCAAAAAAAGTTCTATTATGGGCCTCCTGCTCATGGCCGGCCAGCAGACATGGATAAATGGCTGGCAGAGAAGAAGGCGGAGACTGGCCGCTTCTACCGTATGATGATCGAGCATGTGCAGAAGACGCTTAAGGATCTCAAGCATGTCTATCCGGACTACAAGGAAGAGCAAGGCTATGAAATCGCTGGCTTTGTCTGGTTGCAGGGATTTAATGATGCCGTGGATAGCCAAACCTACCCCGAACGTGGCAAGCTCGGGCGTTACAATGAATACAGCCGATTGCTGGAGTGTTTCATCCGTGATGTGCGCAAAGATCTCAACGCACCGAAGATGCCCTTCGTGATCGGCGTCATGGGTGTGGGCGGCGAAGTTGATCCGGCCAAACCCAATGTCGACACGGTCGATTTCCGCCGGGCCATGGCCGCACCAGCTGATCTGCCGGAGTTCAAAGGCAACGTGATTGCTATACAGACCGCACCCTTCTGGGACGCTAAGCTCGGTGAAATCGATAACAAGCTTTTACAGATCAAGAACAAGCGCGGATACTTCGATAGCCAGGTTAAAGCCGGCAAGATGACCAAAGAGGAGGCCGCCAAGCAGCTGAAGGAGTTTGAGGACAAGACGATCACGCCCGAGGACCGGAAAACATGGGAACGCGGGGCCTCAAATGCAGGTTACCACTACCTCGGCTGTGCCAAGACCTTTGCCCTCATGGGCCGGGCATTTGCTGATGCATTGTTGCCGTTGCAGAAATAATATTATTATCCGCAGATTTCACAGATTAACACAGATGGCATGACTATCTGCGTCCATCTGTGCCATCTGCGGATAGAAACTTAAAATCATAGGTATGCGAATGAAAAAGAGAATGGGTGTTTTGGCGTTCAGCAGCTGGTTGCTGGTGAGTAGCGCGAGTGTGTACGGCGACGTATTCAACGTCCGCGATTACGGAGCTGTTGGCGACGACAAGACGGACAATACCGCCGCCTTTTCCAAATGCCTGGAAGCCCTCATTGCAGCGGGTGGCGGCAAGATGTTCATCCCAGATGGCGTCTATCGCGGACAGATCAAAATTTCCCCTGTTTCAAAACCCCTGCCAAGTTGGATCACTGTGGAGATCGCCGGCGAGAGCGAACCCACACCCGTGTTCGGCACTATAGGCAACTTCCCCTTGCAAAACCGAGGCACGATCGTCAAGAGCCTGGCGACGGGAGGCGATGCGGTCATCAAGGCCATGAGCCCGGGCAAGAATGCCCTTTACGGCGGCTTCTCTGCAGTCTATGTGGTTATTCGCAACCTTGATGTAAGAACCTACAACAACCCAGCCATCAGCGGGATCGATCTTGGCGATGCCCTGCAGTGCCGGATTGAAAACGTCTTCATCAATACGGACCTTTACAGTGTGCAAGCCTCAAAACCGACCTTCGGTACGAAGGGCTTGATCACCCCGCGCAACAACAATGCGGCCCTGACCATTCTGCGAAATGTGGTTGTGACCGGTTATCATACGGGTATTGCGGTGAACGAACATACGGATGCTGATAATATCAACGTCGGCTCCGCTGTCCATGGGCTTGAATTTGCCCAGGCCCACCATGCTTCGCGTATAGGCCGAGTGTGCGCGCAACGCTGCACCTATGCGGTTGCGGTGACCGGCGTGCACGGATTTTTGATTCAGCAATTGGATATCGAGCGCGTCGGCCCGAAACAGTCCGATACCAATAACGAGTGGCAGACCACGCTCAGCGATGTGAATGATCCGAAAAATCTCGGCGTGGCAGATATTAATTATTGGGTAGTCGTCGGCAACGTGGGCGCGGTGAATGAATTTTCCAAGAAAGGCGGCGCATCCATCCAGTCTCGCAGAATTGGCGCACCCTCCGTGCCTAGCAACCCACCTCCTGTTCAACAATGATCGTCAGATAAGGTGCTAACGAACGTCTCCCCGTCTCCCCAACTTTAGCACTTCCCCGGCTCGGCGTAGCCTTAGCGAAGCCGGCTAGAACTCTCGAACTTTAGAACTTCTCACTTTACCATCCCTATTTTCCTCAGCCAGCCAAAGAATGGTTCGGGCCACTGGCTGCCAGGTCCATTTGTTATGCCGTAATGGAAAGCGCTGTGGCCTCCGGATTCGACGATAAAGAGTTCATGTGAAACGCCGAGGGCTTTGAGTTTGTCATCAATCCCCTGGGCGAAAGCGAACGGAGCCGTGGTGTCATCGCGGGCACTGGCGATCCAGGTGGGCGGAGCCTGTTGTCCCAGAGGAAAATGCTCTAGGGTTTTACCATGGGGCCAGGGACACATCAGCACGCAAAAATCAGGACGGCTACTCAGGCGCTCTACTTGGTCCGTAGCATTCGTATCGCCACTATCAAAATGGCTGATCAGATTCAGGCAGAGGTTACCACCGGCGGAATATCCTTGAACGCCCACGCGATTCGGATCGATATTCCATTGCGCAGCGCGACTGCGGACGAGCCTGACTGCGCGCTTACCATCAGCCAATGCATCCTCCACCACATTATTCTTACCGTAGTTGGTGCGATACTTCAATCCGAACACCGTGATCCCCTGATCGTTGAGCAGGCGTACGACATTTTCAACATGGATGCACATGGCTAAGTGGCCATAGCCACCACCTGCGCAAATGATCAGGGAGGTCCCATTGCTTTTTTCCTTCGGCGGCAGATACACAAGCAATTGCGGAATCGACACATTCTTGATGCGCTCATTTGCAACCGTTTCCGGCCGTGCATTCGTCACCAGCCTCGGCGGATCTCCAGCCCACAGTTGCACAACCTCAGATGGGATCGGTTTGACAAAACCAGAAGGATGGTTCCCAGCGCGTGCAATACAGAGAACGATACATCCTGCAATAAGTATGATTGCGCGTTTCATGTTTTTAAAAATCTCCTTCCGTGTTATTCAACCCAAACCCGACCCTTTTCATTTAACCACAAAGAACGCAAAGAGCGCAAAGCAATAAAAAATGATCCTTCGTGATGGCTACTCCCTTTCAAATGTCTATAACTTCAATCCACGCTAAAGCTACGCCGGACAGGCACGGTGGAATGTTGGGGAATATTGGGAAAGACTGCTCGCCATACTGGTGTGCAGGCGTCCTTGCCTGCACAAGTACGGGCGAGGACGCTCGTACACCGGTTTTTAACACCCCATTCTTCCAGTTTTCCATCATTCCACTAGTCCTTTTCAAGTTACCAGTCAGTTTATTCCCGCTCGGCGGGCGGTGGGCTTGCCTGTAATTTCAATAGTTTTTCCCACGTCGGAGCGGTCCCTGCTGTCCCTTAAGTCCCTTCGGTCCCACCCGCCGCTTAAATAGTCGATGCTTTCTCCACACGGCTTTCACCTTGTCAAGGCGCGTTAAGTGGGCTATCCTATCGGCATGGCTTAAAAGCCAATATGCCTTTTAGAAAATACACCATGAATGATGAACCTGAAAACGAACCGCCGCAAATCATCATCTATGAAACGGACGACAAGGTCACCCGCGTCAGCGTACGCCTTGAGGATGAAAGTGTCTGGTTGACCAACGCGCAATTGGCGCAACTCTTCCAGGTGTCGAAATCCACGGTGAGCGAACACATCATCAAGGGATTTACCATGGACGATGCCCGTAAAGACCTCGGCGACGGAGGGTATGGATTTAAGAGCCACGGGCAAGATGAATATGCTACTAGTGGCGGACGCGGGTGTCCTTGTCAAAGGGGCACGGGTTTTCCAACCCGTGGTTCAACGGACAGAAAAATCCGTTCTGCTTTGCTTTACCTTCAAAAAAGGAGCGTGGGCGTCCCGCCCGCACAGATCTGGGACGGCTCCGCCATCTTGAGCCATAATCAACCGCAGACAGGAATGTCTGCGCCACCCTCGATCACCGCCCTTGAAGCCAAGATCGACCGACGTGTGAGGGACCTCTATCGACATCCTAACAGAAGTTAATCGGGAGCTTATCTATGAAAAGAAAGAGAAAGGTGAATAACATGATATCAAAGACCAGACTTATCGTTATCGGCTCGACGCTTCTTGCCTGCGGAGCATTTGCTCAGGATCAGGACAAGCAGAAGGAAACGCAGATCGAAGTGCAGGCACAATTCATCGAGTTCGCAAAAACTGATATTGATGCCCTTCTCAAGGCTGAAGATGGAGGAATCCCAAGTAAGCAGGCGATTCTCGGTCTCGTGAAAAAGGGGAAGGGAAAGGTCAAATGCGATCCGCGAAATACAGCCGCTTCCGGCCAAGAAGCGTTCATTAAAGCCACTGAAGATATCCTTTACTCTACACGCCTTTCTAGTGTTCCGCAAAAGGTGAATGGAACCCAATCGAAGGCGTCGAAACCGTTTGATGTTATGCCCGGAGGAAATGAATTACGAGTAGTTGGTTACATCATACAATATGTTGCACAGTACGCGCCGGCTGACGGGACAATCAACATCAACGCAAAAATTGCAAAGGTTGAACCCCAGTGGACAACCGTCAAAGTGAAGCTTTTGACTTCGGGTAAAGAGTCGCCGTTTGAGGTGATGAAGCAGCCGGTATTTCACGTGAAGAGTCTATGCACAGAAATCACGGTGACTGACGGCGGCAGCGTTCTTGCCGGCGGCGGACTATCGGATACAAGTGGCCAGACCGTTACCTTTATTATCGTTTCAGCACACACCAGCGCTAGAGCAGGTGTTAAGCATACACAACCGGTTACACCCAACAGGCCCGTTGCCAAACAAGTCGAGGTGCAGGTTCAGTGCATTGAGTTCATGAATGCCGAAATGAATGCTCTCCCCACAGCCAAAGATGGAGGGACGCCAAGTAAAGAGGCTATATTTGGCCTGTTGAAAAAGGGTAAGGGAAAATTTGTGTGCGCTCCGCGGGCGCTTACCTTTTTCGGAAAAGAGGTGATTCTAAAAAGTGTTGACGAGTTCACACACCCTACGGGCTATTCCGTCGTTCCGCGCCAGAATAATGCGGTCAAACCTGTCATTGTCGCATATCCCAAAACATTTGGGATGCGTGAGGTCGGTTGCATTTTGCAATGTGTGCCTGAGTATGCCACTTCTGATGGAACGATACAGCTCATGACGCGTTTTCAAGCAATTTCAAAGCCAATTTGGAAGCCCTACAACGAGACATTTGCCACGCCAGGAGGCAAGGATTTTGAGTGCCCTGTACTAAAGGCGGAATTTAAGACGAAAGCACTGGAAAAACAGATCACGTTGAAAGATGGCGAAAGTACTCTTGTCGGTGACGTGATTCGGGACCAAGTAGAAGGCACAGTGACATTCATGCTCGTTTCAGCGAATATACTCGACGAGAAGGGCGATCCGATCATCAATAACCGCCCTCGGAAAACAAACGGCTTACCCAGCAAACCTCCGAGCGCGATAACACCCGAGACATTGAAATCAACCCCGGTGAATGTTATCCGCTAACGTTCGCCAAGTGATTATGTGAAAGTACAAGAGGTCGTATATCGTTGTAAATGGACTCAGGGTCGTAATGACAGGGGGACAGTCATGGTGTTTGGAGAAATTAGGGGACGTGCTTAGACGTAGGGCATTGACTGCTCGTATTTGATGCACGTGCCTTTGTTGCGCTATTGAGTGAAGGATGTATACGTAATACATAAGCCCTCCTACGCCTAAAGCTGGTGAGCCAGCTTTAGGACTACGGCGGGCAACCTTCGCCTGCGGCGAAGGTTGGTGGGCGCTGAGGGACTCGAACCCCCGACATTCTGGGTGTAAACCAGACTCTCTAACCAACTGAGATAAGCGCCCGTAAGAAAAGAGAACGTTAGTTTGCCATTTCCCTTAACCGTTTGCAAGCACGGAAAGGGAAGAGAATTGCGTTATTGCCTTATTGCGTTATTGCCTTATTATAAGGATTCAACAAAATATTGATGAGCGTACCCCCTACTAAGGACTCGCTGGAGGGAAGAGAAAACCTTTCGGCGAATACCAAGCGCATGAGCGAACCAAGCGTATTCGCTTCACAAAATAACGCAATAAGGCAATAACGCAATAAGGCAATTACTTTAAATTAGAGACCACTCGTACCTCTGTTGCTTTTTTTGGACTTCACGCTTAAGCCTTTTCTGTGATAGACTTTTAAAACTTTCAAAACACAGGAGGTTTTATGCCATCAGTTAAGGGAACACAGACAGAAAAGAATCTGTTGAAGGCTTTCGTCGGAGAGTCCACAGCACGCAACAAATATACCTACTGGGCAGGACAAGCGAAGAAAGATGGCTTTGAACAAATCGCCGCCATCTTCCTCGAGACTGCAGACCAGGAGAAAGAGCACGCAAAACGTCTGTTTAAGTTTCTTGAGGGCGGTGAGGTCGAAATCACGGTCACGCTCCCTGCAGGTGTCATCGCCACCACGCTCGAAAATCTGACACATGCAGCCGAAGGCGAAGAATATGAGTGGCAGACCATGTATCCGACCTTTGCGGCAACCGCCAAGGCTGAGGGCTTTGCGGAGATCGCAGCCGTCATGACCTGCATTGCCACTGCAGAAAAATATCATGGCGAACGTTACCGCGCTTTTGCTGCAAACGTTCAAGCGGGTACCGTCTTTAAGCGCGAAGCCAAGACAGTCTGGTGTTGCCGGAACTGTGGTTTTCTGCATACTGGCGTTGCCGCTCTAGACAAGTGTCCGGCCTGTGCGCATCCGCAAGCCTATTTCGAAGTTCTTTAAGAGTTTTCTGCGAATGTTTTACGCTAGGAACGCTATGGGGTGCTTGCACGGAAAGCCCCGCAAGTGGCGGGATACCGCTAGGGCTTATCTCGTGCAAGCACTTGAGAGTTATCCATGGACCTCTGGGTGAAGGACGAGCTGTGCCGACGGCGTATTCGCCGATCGCGCAGGCACGCCGTCCTTCACCCAACTAGCGATCTTCGCGAAAAAGTATCTATGCAGCATAAAGAATTTACAGTATCGAGTTTAAAAAAAGGAGAATAGAGATGAATAAGAGGATGATAGCAGCTTTTATAGCTGTTGGTGCTACAACCCTTTCAACACTGGCTGCGCTATATGGTGACACGCCAAATGACACGCATGCGTGGAGCGTGCATGACATGAACCGCCCGCGGCCGAAGGTCATTCAGGCTGAACCAGGCAAGCCGCCATCAGATGCCATTGTCCTCTTTGACGGCACCAATTTGGATGCGTGGTGTATGTCTAAAGACCAGTCCCCGTGCAAATGGAAACTCGCGGACGGTGCGATGGAAGTCGCCAAAGGAGGCGAGATTCGCACCAAGCAATCCTTCGGAGATTGCCAGCTCCACATCGAGTGGGCTTCGCCTGCCGCAGGCACAGGGACTGGACAGGGACGCGGCAACAGCGGCATCTTCCTCATGGGCAAACACGAAGTACAGGTCCTTGACTGCTACGAGAATGAGACCTATGCTGATGGACAGACCGGTTCGATCTATGGCGAGACGCCTCCTTTGGTGAACGCCTGCCGTAAAGCTGGCGAGTTTCAGACCTACGACATTATCTTCCACCAGCCCGTCTGGGAAGGTGATGTAATAAAACATCCTGGCACCATCACGGTCATCCACAACGGTGTTCTGATTCAGGACCATTGGGAGTTCGAAGGAACTGCCACACACAAAGTTCGCGCCCCTCTCAAGAAAAAATATGAGGAGAAGTTGCCCCTTCGACTCCAAGATCACGGAAACCCCGTGCGCTACCGTAACATCTGGATCCGTGAGATCCCTTCGCGCGTCGCGAACACAACACATGGCGGCCCTGGCGTGAAGAAGGAAGATGTGATGGCGCTCCGCAAGGAGACCGCCGCCACGCTTGAGAAGAACGTCAAGTGGGACAATCCCAATAAGGTTGAGACGCTTCGCCTGATGATGGAGATCGTCAGCTATGAGAAGACTGATGCCCGGATGGAGCCTTTAAAGAAGCTGGGTGCTGCCTATCTAGAGGAGCTTGCCAAGTTGGATGCCGAGGCCTTGAAAGGCAAGAAGTCGGATATCATCACCCTGCGCAATGACACGAATGTGCTCATCAGCAATGGCGTCTTCTCGGAGAACTGCAAAATGCGCGCCGGCTTGCAGAAGATCATCGACGAACAGGGATTTGAGAAAAAAAAGTAACAGTTGGCAGTTGCAGTTGGCAGTTAATACATTGACGAGTATCTCTTCCCGCAGAGGCACGGAGGCGCAGAGGATGCGGTTGTTTTAGGGTGCGTTAGTGAAGAGGAAGGATCGCTCAGGTTTCAGAGACCAGCGATCCTTCTTCTTTTCTCACAGAGTCACAGAGGTCACAGAGGAGTATGCATCAAGCATGAAAGATAAAGCTTTTAGTATCTTGATCCGGCTTAGCTCTGTGCCCTCTGTGACTCTGTGAGAAAAAAAGGTTACTCGGCGAAAATATAGACCAGCGGGAGGCGGTCGGAGAGGGCGCGGACCGCTGGCATTATTTTTTTGAGGGGCGTGTTGCGTGGGGCGAAGACAAAGAGCAGCTCGACCTTTTTACTATCCTTGTCTCCGACACGTTTGACAAGGCCTGGCAACTCGCTCACGTCAGAAAAGGGATAATCCTTGGGGGTCAGTTTCGGATCTAACCCCTCGCCACTCCAGTCCTCTTCAATATAGGTCAGTCGATTCGTCTCGCCCGACAGATAGACTTCAAAGGGTTGCGGCAAACGTCCCTCGCGTTTACGCCACCCATCCTGTGGTAAGAACGCACGCGGATAGAGCCCGTCTTTTGTCTTTCCGTGAAGCTTAATACCTTTGCCGTCCAATAAGTCAAAGAGTCGCGCGAGCTCTGTTGCCTGCGCCACGGTCATCTCCTCGGACATGGTCAGCGTCACAAAGAGGTCTTCTCCGCGTTCTGACAAGGACTTCATCCAGGTCATCACCTCTGTCAACGTCCCCTTCTTGACGACCTGCCCCTTCTGATCCTCACAGACCAGTGTTGGCTCCTTCGCTTCAGTGGACTGCGCAATCAGAAAAAGATGGGTTGTCCGCAATGCGCCATCCGGCAAGAGCATCGGTTTGATCACGACCTCGAGCACATCGCCATACGCCATCTTTGCGGCCAAGACCGACCGGCCATACGCCACTCCTTTGGAGGCGAGGAGGGGAAGGTCGAAAAGCGTCTCCTCTTCATTGTAGAGGGCTATCACCGAGCACGGCTGCTCGTGATCCACACTGCAGTCGTTCTCTTTCCACGTTCCCCCTGTAAAGACAAGTCCAGCTTCGCCATACAAAGGTTTCTCTGTGGTAACATCTTTAATCACGGATTGCAAAGGACGCGCAACTTCGGACTTGTCGTTGAGGCAACGGATGGTTGCTGAAATACGTTCCCCCTTGGGCCAGAAGCGGAACTGCCGCCCATTGATAACAGCCCCTTTCGGAAGGCCAATCCACTCCAGCGCGCGCACAATATCCGAAGGCTTTGCAACGCTCATCAGTGCCGACTCATACGCGCGGTTGCTTTGTGGCGCGGCAATCAGAAACTCAATAGTGGTATCTAGGCGGTGACCAACGGCCTCCACCAACAGACGCACCTCACGTTTTTCACGATCCGCAATGACGCCTGACCAGACTTGCACGTTCGTCGAGGTCGCCGCCACTTGCTGAGCTTGCCAAGCTCTGACGCTGTTGGTGTTGACGGTCTCCCATGCGGTCGGGCCTGTGAACTCGCGAGCTGAAACGAAGATTGTGGAAATGAGGAGAAGTGAAAGGATTCTTTGCATTTGCATGAGGACATCTTTATCTGGTTACCGCAAAAACCGCAATAAGAAGGGCGGTTATCCCGTCTGCCTCACGCTGAATACAGCACGGCAGAACGGATAACCGCCCAGAGAAAATATCTTTTATTTTCATCGGCAAAAAACAAGTTTTTTGCTGATGAAAATTGCGTTGATTCCGCGCAAATGGTCGCTCCGCCGTCCATGTATCCATGGGTGAGGCGGGCTGACCATTTGCGCTCTCATTGGCGGTTTTTGCGAAAAAGTATTTCATTCTTAGCTTAACACCTGTGAGCAGCACACCCACCTTTAAAAGTTTTTTGCCGCGGCGGCAAAGCCTGAGGCTGAACCGGCGATCACACTATCTTGGACGCTGAAGCTGAGCCGGAAGTAACCCGGGAAGCCGAAGCCGGTGCCAGGCACAGCCAGCACGTTGTACTTTAAAAGCTCCTGCACAAAGGCTTGGTCATCGCCCCCTGGTGCCTTCGGGAAGAAATAAAATGCCCCTTGCGGCATAGCGAAGTTGATACCGGCATCTGCAAGGACCTGAGCCATGGCCTTGCGGCGGCGATCATAAATCGAGAGGTCCACGCCCTCATCCAAGAGTGCCATCGCCAACCGCTGTCCCAAGATCGGCGCGTTGACAAAGCCCAGGGTCCGATTGGTCATGGTCACTGCATTCACCACTAGCCCGGCATCCGGCATGGCTGGATTTACGGCAATGTACCCAATGCGCTCACCCGCGAGAGACAAACTTTTTGAGAAGGAACCCATCACCACGGCAAAGGGTGATAGCGGAAGGATCGGCGGAATTGTCACGCCATCGTACGCTAGGAAACGATAAGGCTCGTCACTGACCAGGAAGAGCGGACGCTCGCGTGTGGCATTGACGCGTTCGACGAGCTGACCCAACTTCGTCAAGGTCTCTTGCGAGTAGACGCATCCTGTCGGATTATTCGGCGAGTTGATAATCAGGACGCGCGTCTTCTCCGTGATCGCAGCCTCCAGTCCGGGCAGATCAGGCTGGAACGTGGGCGGCAGAGAGGGGACGGTTTTCAGAACACCACCGAAGTGTCCGCAATAGGCGCCATACTCCACAAAGTACGGTGCCGGAGAGAGAACCTCATCGCCGGGTTCGAGCACGGCGCGGAAGAAGGAGGTCAAGGCACCTGCAGCGCCGCAGGTCACAACGATGTTTTTGTCCTCCAGAGAAACCTGTTGCTGATTTGTCAGCCACGCAGCCAAGGCTTCACGAAACGCGGGGAGTCCTGCATTCGGACAATAGCCAAGGCCCATCGGCTTCACGGCGTTTTCCGTAATTTCGAGAAGCGCTTCGCGCGCCCGTGCCGGCGGCGGAATATCTGGATTCCCCAGACTGAAGTCAAAGACCTTGTCTGCGCCAAACTGTTTCTTCAGCTCCATGCCCTTCTCGAACATGCGCCGAATCCACGAGGCGTTCTCCATCTGTTTCTGAATCGCGCGTGAGATCACTTGCATAAAAATATCCTGACGCTTTGTTTATAACTTCAGGTATTTAGAAGTCAGTAGCGAGAATTCAGAATGAGAAATTCCATTCTAACTCCTGTCTCCTGAATTCTGAATACCCTCTCACAAGTTAATTCCTGATCCTTGCTAAACCAATGCGATTTCTTTTTCTTCGCGTGTGGTCAGGTTCTTGCGTTTGGCGCGGCCGTTCGTGACATCATCCGGGCCGATGAAGATCGCATCTGCAGCCGGACTTGCGCTCGCACGGGCGAAAAATTGTTTCGGCTTCTGTTTGGCGAGCATGAGCTCGACGGCTTCGCCGGCCTCACGCAAACGACGTGCGAGCGCAGTGGCGGTCTCGCGTTGTTCCGGAAACATATAGCCGATGATCACGCCGCGCTTTTCTGTTGCGGCCGTCTCACCCAATAATTCCTTCAGCACCTCGACCACGACCACATCGCCGAAGCCGAGTCCGACCGCAGGCGTTGGCTGTCCGCCAATGGCTGTCAGCAAACTATCATAGCGTCCGCCGCCAAAGATAGCGCGGAACTTGCGCTCCGTATCAAAGGCTTCAAACACGATGCCGGTGTAATAGGAGAGTCCGCGGATGACCGAGATGTCAAAGACCAGACGATCGGCAATGCCATAGATCGTGGCCAGTTCAAAGAGATCACGCAACGCCTTCACTGCTGGCGAGTCTGCTTGGGTGCGTGCTGCGGCCTGTTCTAAGGTCTGCACAGAGAGCAGGTCAAATGTTTTGGCGATTGCGGTTTCATCGAGCCCCTCTTTGATGAGCAGGTCACGAATTTCTGTGTCTTCGATCTTTCCGCGTTTATCCAAGGCGAGGAAGACTGCGGCATGATGGTTCCCTGCGATACCTGAGGCCGCCAACATTTCGGAGAGCAGCGCGCGGTTGTTGACATGGATGCGATAGCCGTTGGTCGGCATACCCATGTTTTGCAAGGCCAGGGCCACAGCCGCCAGCAACTCAGCTTCTGCGGAGACGCTCTCTTCACCGATGATATCCATGTTCCACTGATAGTGTTCGCGTTTGCGTCCGCGCGTCATGCGCTCGTAACGAAAACACTGCGCCACCGTGAACCATTTTACGGGAAAGGCGAGTTGGCCTTGCTTCGCAGCAATCATGCGAGCCAAGGTGGGCGTCATTTCCGGACGTAGCGCGAGCTTGCGTCCGCTCTTGTCTTCAAAGTGATAGATCTGTTCCGAGACCTCTTCGCCGCTCTTGCGTTGCAGCAAGGCGAGGTTCTCGACAACGCACGCATCATAGGGCTGGAAGCCGAACGACACCGAGGCTTGCCGCCAGGCATCGAAGACGCGATTGCGCCAAACCATGTCTTCCGGATAGAAATCACGCATCCCGCGCGGGGGTTCAAACGAGAGAGGTTCTGTCATGTTAGTTCTCGAACATTTCGCGCATGCGCTTGCCGGGCTTGAACTTGACGCTCTTGTGCTCGGGAATCGTCACGGTATCCTGGGGTTTGTTGGGGTTACGCCCGATGCGAGCCTTGCGCGTCACAATCTCAAAGACGCCAAAATCCCTAAACTCCACGTGCTGTCCCTTCTCGAGCGCAGCGCAGATGTTGTCCAGCGCCAACTGCACCGCATGCAACGCCTGCTGTTGATTCAAGCCGCTCTCCTCTGATATCAATATGGACAAATCGCGCTTGGTCAACGCCATACCTGTGTACTCTGTCTCTTTTTTCATAAAACCCCTCCGTTAAACAAATTTTTTCACACGCCCAACAATATCCGCCACTGCTTGGTCGACGGGCACAATTGCGACATCCTTGGAGGTGCGCAATTTGATCTCCACGCCGCCCTTGGCCAACCCTTTTGAACCCACCACAACACGTATCGGACAGCCGATGAGATCAGCATCTTTAAATTTCACTCCTGGGCGATCCTCACGGTCGTCCACAAAAACGTCAACGCCTGCGTCCTGAAGTTCCTTCTCCAGTTGATCCACCACGGCGCAGACCGCTGCATCCTTGGTATCCAAGTTCAACAGCGTGACTACAAAGGGCGCGACCGAGATGGGCCAGCAAATACCATCCGCATCGTGGTTCTGCTCGACGACAGCCTGCAGGGTGCGCGTGACGCCAATTCCGTAACAGCCCATCACCATTAGCTCACGCTGGCCTTCCGGACTCAGGAACTTTGCATCAAAAGACTCTGAATATTTTGTGCCGAGCTTGAAGACGTGACCCACCTCGATGCCCCGCTTGATCTGCAATGGTTTTCCGCAACGGGGACAAGAGTCACCGGACCCAACCATCACCAAGTCTTCAAAGGCCAAGACCTTCGCATCGCGTGCAAGAGAAACATTCTTCAGGTGTGTATCCGCCTTGTTCGCACCAGAAATACGTCCCACAGAATCCTTCAACGCTTGGTCGGCATAGAGCGGGATGGTGAGCCCGACAGGACCCGCAAAACCAACCGGCGCACCGGTCACCGACTGGATCGTCGCGTCATCTGCAAGTTCCAGCTTTTTCACGCCTAACAAGCGCTTGAATTTCGGCTCGTTCAGTTCGCGGTCTCCAGGCACCAGCACTGCCACCGGCTTTCCATCGGCCACATAGATCAGTGTTTTCAGGAAGAGATCCCCTGGACACTTAAAGAAGGCCATGAGCTGTTCGATGGTGCGCACATTCGGGGTTGCAACCTCTTCAAGCGTGCCGTCTTGGGTCGGCGTGGAGGTCGGTCCCGCCTTGCGCTCCGCGCGTTCCTGATTGGCCGCATAGCCGCATGCGGGACAATCAATCACGCCATCCTCGCCAGAGTCAGCGAGCACCATAAACTCATGCGACCACTTGCCGCCAATGTCCCCGGTGTCCGCTTCGACTGGACGCGCCAAGAGTCCGCAACGCTTAAAGATTCGGACATACGCATCATACATCGCCTGATACGAGGCATCCGCAGCCTCATACGAAACATCGAAGCTGTAGGCATCCTTCATGATAAACTCCTTCGCACGCATCAAGCCGAAGCGCGGACGAATCTCATCACGAAATTTGGTTTGAATCTGATAGACGGTACAAGGGAGCTGGCGATACGAGCTGACCTCATTGCACATCATCTCCGTGGTGACCTCTTCATGTGTCGGGCCAAGAACCATCATGCGCTCAACGCGGTCCTTCAGCCGGAACATGCCCGGGCCCATGGTGGCCAGACGTCCTGAGCGTTCCCACATCTCAGCGGGTTGCAGGGCTGGCATCAAAATTTCTTGGGCGCCCGCGCGATTCATCTCCTCGCGTACAATCTGTGCGACCTTGTGCAACGCACGAACACCAAAGGGCATGAAAGTATAAAGGCCACCGGAGAGTTTACGGATCAGTCCGGCGCGGACCATCAATTTGTGACTGGCGATTTCTGCTTCCTGAGGATCATCGCGCAACGTGGTAATGAGAGTACGAGACCAACGCATGAAAATTTTCCTTCCTATTTTCCAACAAAACAAACACCTTCCAGCGGACAGCCGAAAGACAGTGGTTTTCCTAACCTATTACATTCAAAACAATTAAGTGACTATTTCACCTTATTTCGACGCTTTCCGCAAGACAAAAGAATGGGCGCGAAGCTGTATTTTTTGAAGAACTGCTCAGGGACTAGAGGGACTGTAGGGACCGGAGGGACAGCAGGGACCGTTTCGATCTGGGCGGCAGGATGGTCCCTCTTGTCCCTCGCGTCCCTCTCGTCACTCCCGTCCCTTCAGGTGTCAGATTCCTCTTCCCTCGCGAATTTAGGGTTATTACCAGCGATGACGATCACGACTTCACCTTTGACTGCTTTGCCATCATACTCTTTGACGAGCTCGGTAAGATATCCACGCGAGACACGTTCATGCGCCTTGGTCAGTTCGATACAGACCGCTGCCTCGCGGTCGCCGAAGACATCCAAGGCCGCCTTGAGGCAGGTCGACACGCGATAGGGTGACTCGAAAAGAATTAAGGTATGGGGCAGAGCACACTCCTCTTCAAAGAAGCGATGGAGCGCACCTTGCTTGCGTGGGGGAAAGCCTTTAAAGGTATAGCTAGAGGTTGAAAGCCCCGAGAGTAGCAGGGCAACATCCACAGCAGAGGCTCCTGGCAGGACATCGTAGGGAACCTTCACTTGAGCGGCGCGACGGATCAGGCGATAGCCCGGATCGCTGATGCCTGGGTATCCCCCGTCCGAGCAGACCGCCACGGAGCGACCGGCCCGTACGGCTTGTAGAATACGCTCAGCAATACGATCCTCATTGCCTTGGCGATACGAGATCATCTCTGGACGTGGAATATTAAAGGCCGTGAGCAAACCCCACGTGCGTCGCGTGTCTTCACAGGCGATCATCTCGGCATTTTTGAGTGTCTCTAAGGCACGCGGACTCAAATCCGCGAGGTTGCCGATGGGAGTTGCCACAAGGTGCAGCATTTTTGAAGTTCCTGTATGAGGGTTCGTTTCAGCGTCTCCAAACCATAACCTGTCTTTGCGGAGACCGGGATAGCCTGCGGATAACGTTCGACAACATGGAGCAGGGAGGTGTCCGCTGTTCCGCTGTCACACTTATTGAGTACGAGAATATGGGGGACATCCTGCGCGCCGATCTCACGGAGTGTCTTGTAGCAGACTTCGATGTGATCATCCACGCGCGGATAGCTGGCGTCTACAACGATCAAAAGGATATCCGCCTGCCCCGCCACAGCCAATGTGGACTTGAAAGAGGCTACGAGGCCATGGGGAA
>CAMBQV010000016.1 GCA_945870145.1 Akkermansia muciniphila | reverse complement strand
GGGCCGATATTCAGGAGGTACGTGCCGCCGCGCCCCACGGTCGAGACCAGCCGATGCAGAATCTCTTTGGCGTCCTTCCAGTTCTGGTCATACCAGGCGTACGACCACGAATCATTCGTGGTGTCGCAGGTCTCCCACAGTCCCTCGATGTTCCGAGGCGGGACCTCCATATCGCCTTTGCTCTCATAGTCGCCCATGCCATGGCCGATGCGGCTGCACAGCAGCGCGTTCGGCTGCAGCTTGCGGACCAGTTCGGCCTGTTCCATCACCAGCTCCTTCGGCATCTTCCCTGGCGTGTCGAACCAGACAAAGTTCAGCGGACCGTACTGCGTGCAGATCTCCTTGACCTGCGGATAACATTTCTCCCGGAAATACTGTTCGAATGTGGCGGCACTGCCATCTGGATTATTCTTCGGTCCCCCGGAACCGCCCGGCGCGGTCCAGTCCTGATTGTGCGAGTAGTAGAAGCCGAAGCCCAGCCCCTCCGCCTTGCAGGCTTCAGCCAGCTCTTTCATGGGGTCGCGTGCAAAGGGTGTCGCATCCACGATGTTGAACGGATGCGCTGACTTGAACATCGCAAAGCCCTCGTGGTGTTTGGAGGTGATGATGATCCACTTCATCCCGGCCTCCTTCGCCAGCTTCGCGATCTCGCGGGCATTGAATGCGCTGGGATTGAACTCCTTGGCCAAGGCCATGTAGTCGACCTCCGAAATATTCATCTGCCGCTTGATCCATTCGCCGATGCCGTAGAAGGTCTGCCCGCGCCATTGGCCGCCGAGATGGGAGAAGAGTCCCCAGTGAATGAACATACCGTAATTTTCGTCTCGGAAGAGCGCGGCGCGATCCGTTTTTTCAATCCCGGGTTTCACCTTGGAGTCACCCCACATCTGATCCATCGACTCTGCGGCGCGTGCAACCGGAAGCGCGAACCCAAGGAGTGACAGGGAAAGCATGAGACATTTCATAATAATAGTTCCTCGTTTATAACTTCAAACGGAATTGCCTTATTGCGTGATTGCCTTATTGCCTTATTGAAATTCAAAATTCGACGTTCGATGTTGAATGTTCGATGTTCGTATTCATCAGTGACAATCTGCGTAATTCGTTGATAAAAGTTACTCTCAGCGTTTCTTCCCAGCCGGAGGCTTCTTGCCGAAGGTCAGCGCGCCCTTGGGATCCATGCGCTTGAGATCCTCCGGTGTCGGGCTACCACCGAACTGGGCATAGTAGCGCGTCTGGAAGGGGTTGATGGGCGCCAGCCCCATGGCCTGTTCGTTGTCCATGAGCGGCAGGCAGGAGGACCACCAGCGGTCAAATTCGGCGGAGAGTTCCTTGACGACCTCTGGATGTTGGGCGATCACGTCGGTTTTCTGTCCGTAGTCAACGCTGAGATCGAAGAGCTGCCACACGGGCTGACTCCCGCCCTTCTCACTGACCAGCACCCAGCGCGTGTTTCGTACCGAGGCCATCTTGTACTTCGAGTTGTTGGGGTCCTCCAACTTTGCCCAGCGGCCCTGATGGACGAACAGAAAACGGTCTTCCCCTTGAGCGGCCGGATTCGCCAGCAGCGGCAGCAGGCTGCGGCCTTCGACCTGGGCCTTAAACGCGTCTGTCAGGGGCGCTCCGGCAAGTTCTGCAAGGGTCGGGAAGAGATCCAGGTAGGCGGTAAGGGCTTTGCAGTCCGCCGGCTTCAGCGTGCCTGGCCAGCGCCAGAAGGAGGCCGCGCGTGTCCCCCCCACGTAAGCGGTGCCCTTGCCGCCCCGCATGCCGGCGTTATACACCTCTATGCCTGCGGTGCCGCCGTTGTCGTTCATGAAGATGACCAGCGTGTCCCGGGTCAGGTCCCAGGCCTCCAGTTGGGCCAGAAGCTTGCCGACATTCACATCGATGTTGTGGATCATGCCGAAGAAATTCTGCGTGTTATTAGAGAGCCCCTTGTCCGCATAGAGCGCCTTGTCCTCGGGCTTTGCGATGTAGGGCCCGTGCGGGGTGTTGGAGGGGATATAGGCAAAGAAGGGCTTGCCCGCTTTCCGGCATCCGTCGATCCATCGGGTCGCCTGCTCGTAGAAAATATCCGTGCAGTACCCCTGCGTCTTCACGAAGGTATTATTGTGCAGGATTGCCGGATTGAAGTAGGTGTTGCCGGGCGCGTCGCCGCAGGAGCCGGGATAGGTCTGGCCGATGCCGCCGCCGCCATGGATGAAGACCTCGTCGAAGCCACGGCTGCCGGGCTGATACTCAGCTTCGTCGCCTAGGTGCCATTTGCCGAAGATGCCGGTGGCGTAACCGGCGGACTTCAGAACCTGCGCGAGGGTGGTCGCCTTCAAGGTGAGTCGCTCACGCTCCAGGATGGTGTGGGTGACGCCGTTCTTGAACTCGTGACGGCCGGTCATCAGCCCCGCACGGGTCGGGGCGCAGGTGGGGCCGACGTGGAAATCCGAAAAGCGCACGCCCTCGGATCGCAGTCGATCGAGGTTCGGCGTCTTGAGCACAGGATTGCCATGTGCTGAGAAGTCGCCGAAACCCTGGTCATCGGTCAGCATGAAGACGATATTCGGCCGCCGGCCGGAGAGTCCTGGACCGCTGGTTTGCGCAAGGGCACCTTGCTCCGCCCGGACGCTGTTTCCCGCAAAGAGGGATGCCACGAGCAAAGCCCTTCTGGTTATTCCAACTGTCCTTCGTTGTCTCTGCTTGTGCATGCTCATTTCTCCCTGTCAACTGTTCAGCGTTTCCCCATCATTCCATACATTCCAGCATTCCAATATTCAAATGAAGGTACAGGCAAGAGCATAGCATATTCAGTCCATCTATAAACATCCTCATTTTAGAGGATGCTTTCGAGGATGCTTTCGGGCTTGGTTTCGGGTGTTGTTTCGTGGTAATCTGCTCTTAAATGAATTTTGGCATATACCTGATGTGTCTGCTGACTGTCCCCTCCCCCCTCGTCGCGGGAGAGGCGCAAGAGAGGGCATCCATGAACGCGAAGCCCCTTTCACAGCTCGAACGGAGGCTCGGGGAGATTGACGACACGTTACGCACTCTCGCCCGTTACAGCCTACGCAGCGGTGTCGGCCCGATCGGGCACCGTTCACAGGCACACACGGATGGCGCACATCTGGAATGGGTCGAGGTTGATCTCGGACAGCAGACGACCTTCGACAAAATCGTGCTTGTCCCGGCAATCTGCCATGATGCGGCGCGGGGGTTCAGCGCTGACGGCTTCCCCGTTGAATTTAAGATCCTAGCCGGGAAAGCCCATGAGACGAACGGCACGGTCCTGGCCTCCTTCGGAACGGCTACAAACCTCCTGCCGCGCATCGCACCGGTCCTCATCCCCTGTCCGGGGACCACCGCTTCCTGGGTGCGCCTGGAAGCCACCCTCCTGTCACCCCGGACCTTTGACGGACAGTACAACCTCGAACTCGCGGAGCTGATGATCTTTGCCGGTGAAGAGAACCTCGCCCTGATGAAACCCGTACGGGCCTCCTCTTCCGGAGAGGGCCCCTACAGCAAGGCCCGCCATTCCTCGTACCTCACAGACGGCTTCCTTCCCTATCTCATGCAAGCCTCCCAAGGCAGGTCGAGCATCGCTTACATCAGTCCGCCCATTTCAGAAAAGAGCCCTTGGCTCCTCATTGACCTTGAGGCCAGCCACCCCGTGAATCGAATACACCTCCATGCCGTGGATGTGGACGATGTCTTCCCCCAGTCCGTGCCGTACGATTTCTGTCTGCCCCGGCACCTCGTCGTGGAGGGGGCAAACCATGCCGACTTTTCAGAGGGGGTCCGGCTGACCGTGCTTCAAAGCTATTCCCCGTATGACCGCGGGCCGCTCATGATCCTTCCTTTTCCCGAAACCTCCTGCCGATTTATACGCTTGACCGCACTCCCTTCAGTGGATAAATCGGAGGATAGCGTCACCAACAGCCCCATCGGCTTTGCGGAGATCGAAATCTTTTCCAGGGGGCTGAACGTCGCCCTGAACAAAACCGTCACCACCAGCTTTGAGCAACCTAATCTCTCCCGTACGCTCTCGGCCCTGACCGATGGAGCGAATTACTACGGAAAGCTTCTTTCCATAAAGGCCTGGGTCGAGGAACTCTCCCTCCGGCATGACCTTCAACAGGAACGAATAACAGTCGAGCACGAAATGAAGCGCCGTTACGCACGCCAGAAGATCTTGCTACAGCGGGTGTCTTGGCTGGCCGCATTGCTCGTCGCTGGCCTGATCTTCACGATCCTCATTGACCGGATGTTGCGCTTGCGCGAGGTGGCTCGGATCAAGGAGCGCCTCGCGGCTGATCTGCACGACGAGATCGGGGCCAACCTCCATACGATCGGTATGCTCAGCGATCTGGCAGAGGATGCCAAAGAAGCGCCAGACGAATTATCCATGCTGCACGGACGCATCCGCTCCATGACTGAACGCAGCGGAACAGCCGTGCGCCATTTCGCAGACCTGCTGAACGCGAACGGACTTTACACAGATCTGATCTCCGACATCCGGCGCACCTCCGAGCGGATCATGCCTAAGTTCGAGAAGGATATCGTCATCGAGGGGGAAGAGCACCTCAAGACGCTCTCGTCCAGCACCTGCTTTGATTTGTTGCTCTTCTACAAGGAGTGCCTGGTCAACATCAGCCGCCACTCCGGTGCCACCCGCTTCAGCATGCGGCTTGTGATGACGAAAAAGGAGCTTTGCCTGACTGTCTCAGACAATGGAAAGGGCGTGGCCGACCGAATACCTGATTCGCTGAAGCGCAGAGCCCGCCTGATGGGTGCCACCCTTGTCAGCGAGACACCGGCGGCTGGAGGGACCAGCATCCGGCTTGCCCTGCGTACCCGGCGCTGGGGCTGGCGCAACTAGGGATAAGCCATGAAACACAAAATCTGTATTCTTCTGATTGAGGATCACCCCGAATATCGCGAGGTCATTGAACTGGCCGTGAACAAAGAGCCTGACATGGAACTCCAGGGCCAGTTCGGTTCCGCCGAAGCCGCGCTGCACAGACTCCAGAACCCGTCTGGCCAGAGCATCCCGAACATCATCCTGCTGGACTTGAACTTGCCGGGGATGAACGGACTGGAGGCGCTGCCCCTGCTCGGAAAGGCGGTGCCTTCAGCGAAGATCATCATCCTCACGCAGTCAGACAAAGAAGCGGACGTCCTGCGCGCCATCACCCTCGGCGCAGCAGGTTACCTCCTGAAAGCCGCCTCGCGACGGGCAATCATTGACGGCATCCGGAACGTGATGGAAGGCGGGGCTTCGCTGGATGCTGGTGTCGCACGCTTCATCCTTAAAACGCTTCAGACGCACCTCCCCAAAACGATGTCCGAACCCCTGCTCTCCAAACGGGAGATGGAGATTTTGACGCTTTTGGCCGAAGGGTTCGTGCAGAAGGAGATCGCCCTCAAACTCAACATCTGCAGCACGACGGTCGTCACCCATATCAATCACATTTACTTAAAGCTTAATGTCACCAACGCCCCGGCCGCCATCAACAAGGCCCATCTTGTTGGCCTGTTCACCCACTAAAACATTTGAACGCCCTTTAGTTGACTTGACGAAGGCAAAGCAGATATGTCATAGTTTCTACCTCAATCAAGGATGTTTTCATGAGCGAACCTAGAAAAGTGACCATACAGTACCGCGTTCCCTATGCTGACACAGATCAAATGGGCGTGGTTTATTATGCTAATTATCTGGCCTACTTTGAGCGTAGCCGAAATGAACTCATCCGAGAGACGGGCGTTACCTATAAAGAGCTTGAGGCGAAAGGCTATGCCCTGCCTGTTGCAGAAGCCCATTTGAACTATCATGCGCCAGCGACTTACGATGATTTATTGGATCTGACCTCTTGGGTCGAGGGCCTTAAAGGGGTTCGTTTAACAATCCATTGCGAGGTAAAAAGGGGCGAAAAGGTGCTGGTCAGTGGACACACCGTGCACGCGATTGTGGACATTAAAACGTTACGGCCCGTCCGCCATACCGAAGAAATTCGCCACCTGCTGAGTTGCGACTAAGCCCGCCGACAGCAGCAGTAGGCAGTGGCAGTAGGCAGTGCCCCGGGAACAAACGATGTAATGATTTTTATTCAACGAATTAAACGAATGGAACGAATTGGAATTAGATTAATTCGTTTAATTAGCTGAAAACTGTTTGAAGTTATAGGTACGGACAAGGAAGATTGAACCATGAATGTCATTCGAGTGAAAAGAACGCTTATTTTACTCTCTTTATTGACACTGGCAGTCACAGGATGTAACACTACCACGGTTGTACACATCCTCGATCGGCAATCGGTCTACCAGACCGCGCCACTGGCTCACCTCGAAGCGGGAAACTACAAAAGCACGATCTCTGTTCAGCAGTTCAAAAGTATCGGAAACTTCGGGTTCGGAATTTTTGAGAGCTTTGATGGCGACGCGATATTGTTCAACGGAAATGTCTTTCAAGCCAAGAGCGATGGACAAGTCGTCGTTCCGCCGGAGTCCGCCAAACTCCTCTTGGCCTCCTGTATGCTCTTCGATGTGGAGAAGCGCTTTACGATGCGCAATATCTCCTCTTATACGGAGTTTAAGAAGGCGCTCACGAGCCACTACGCCACCAACCAGTGTATCCGTGCGCTTCAAGTTGAGGGTACCTTCAATTCCATCACCGTCGCGTGCAACCAGAAGCAGGAGTCGCCCTGCAAGCCCTTCAGCCAAGCCACACGCTTAGCCAAAGAACATACATGGAAAGATGTGAAAGGTACGCTGATTGGATTCTGGCTGACCCCGTCGGTCCCAGATGCTGTGATGCCGCCAGGGTTTCACCTTGTCTTTATCTCAGAAGACAGGACAAAGGGGGGAAGGGTTCTTGATTTCGAGTCGGACAAACTCATTCTTTACTTTAAGCAAGTCCTGCGAATGACCGTCAACTACACCCCAGACGCAACAACGCACTTTGACGGCGTTCCGCTGTAGTGTTGCGACTAGCGGCCTGAGACACGATCAGCGTACTCGCCTGTCCGTGTATCAATACGAATCGTGTCGCCATCATTCACGAATAAGGGGACCGCCACCTCGTAACCACCTTCCACGGTGCAAGGCTTCATCACCTTGCCAGCAGCGGTGTTACCCTTGGCACCCGCTTCACACTTCAGGACCTTGCGCTCCACCAAGTTGGGGAGTTCGACTTCGATCACCTCATTGTTAAAGAAAAGCGCATCCACTTGAATATTGTCGATCAGGAAGAACTTATTGCGTCCTAAGACGTTCTCGCCAATGACGAGTTCATCGTAATTTTCATCTTGGAAGATGAACTGTCCTGCATTCTCGTATGAGAAATGCAAGGTCTTCTGAAGAAGTTCCGGCTTTTCAAAGCGGTCGTTGGAACGAAAGCTACGACTCATGGTAGAGCCCGTCAACATGTTCTTCATCTTACAGTTATAGATAGCCTGACCCTTGCCTGGCTTGCTAAAATCAAAGTCGGTGATAATGTACGGCTGTCCGTCATCGAGCTGAATTTTGAGTCCCTTGCGTAAGTCAGATGCGTCAAGCATGATAAACCTCGTTAGTGTTGAAGGTGCTTATAATAAAATAAGTGGCACATCCATGTCAAACCAGCAATTCACGTTCAAAATAAAAAACCGCACGGTTGTACGTGCGGTCTCAAAGTGGCGCTCCCACGGAGAGTCGAACTCCGCTTACTAGGATGAAAACCTAATGTCCTAACCGATAGACGATGGGAGCGAAATAGGGGCGTACTTTATCAAATCAGACCGAGGCATTGCAAGCTGAATCATCTATTATTTTTACGATTTTTCTCCTTTTCAAAACACACCCTCTTTTGATATGGTAACGGAACAATTTTTGCGGGCGTAATTCAATGGCAGAATAGGAGCTTCCCAAGCTTCTTACGTGGGTTCGATTCCCATCGCCCGCTCCACTTTAATCCCCTCCCCTATGGCACAGGAATGGAATATACGCCCAAGAGGGCACGTCTGCACGATTTGTAACCAACCCCTCGTCGATAAGGGTCCCTGTGTCTCTGTTTTACGCGAGACGCCCGAGGGTTACGAACGCATGGATTGCCATACCGAGTGTTGGAAGGGACTTGAACGGGACTGGGAACCTTTTAGCGCGTGGGAGGGTATCTATGAGACCCCCGCACCTGCTTCGCAAAAAGTAGAGCACGTCAAAAAAGAAAATGCGGAAGAGTTACTCCGCCACTTGATCACCCTTGAAGATCCAGCCATGAGCCAGGTCGTTTATGTACTTGCCGTTATGTTAGAACGTGGCAAAATCTTGGTCGAGCGGGATGCAAAGCCGCATGAAAGCGGTGGCATCCTACGTGTATATGAGCATCGCCGTAGCGGAGATACCTTTGTTGTGTTGGACCCCAAATTGCGCCTCGACCGTCTCGGTGAAGTCCAGCAACAAGTCGTCGCATTGCTCAGTGGCACGCACTCGCTCACGCAGCCCGCGCCTGAGCAGGCTCCACCGACCGCTGAGCTCTGATCACTTCGCCTTCCACTCAATGGTGTGCTTGCCTGAGACCACATTGTCAAACAAGAGGCGACCATCTTTAAAGACCGGCTTGGCATCATGTCCATCAAAGGTCAATTCGCCATCCCTTACCGGCAGCGGAGGCAATTCGAGTCGGGCGGTCATGTTCACCGGAATCTCCAGCATCAGCTTATACGACACATTCTTCTTCTGGCGTACACCGACTTTCACGGGACCGCGGACGGTCGGGACAATTCCTTGGGCCTCCAAGGATCCAGACTGTGGTCGAATCAACACTTTGCCAAATCCTGGCGTTAAGGGGCGCACGCCCAGGACGTAGCGCGGGATGATATTGGCAGGAGCGGCGCCCCACGCATGATTCCAGTCGAGATTCGACTTAAATTTCTGCCCCCAGGCCTCTAGGGCGATGGTCGAACCCTCTTTCAGCATATTTGACCAGCTCCGTTCGGCTTGACTCGTCATCAAGGCGATCGCCGCGTCCTCGCGTCCAGCCTCAAAGAGTCCCTCCAGGAGGTATTGCGCCCCATAGACACTGCAGGCCATGCCACGCGAAACCACAAAATCAGCCACACGATCACGCTCAGACTCCGGAACCAGTCCAAAGGCCAGAGGCAGCATGTTGGCATGAAGCGAAGCATGAGAACTCCCCTCGCCGTCCACATAGCACCCCCGTTTCATATCATAGAAGGCGGTGTTGAAGGCGCTCTTGACATGCACAGCCAAGGCACGAAACACAACAGCATCATTCGTACGGCCCACCGCATCAGCCATTTCAGCCATCTGAGAGATGTTTTGACAGAAGAAGGCGTTCACCACTGCATTGACTGGTTTGAAGTCAAAGTTATCGCGTTCCGATCCAGGCCAGTCAACAATGTCACGGATATCGGGCTTCTCTGGATTCTTATCACGGGAAGTAACTAACAAGCCGTCTGTCGTCCGCGCATGTTGAATCAGAGCCTTCTCACGCTTCAACTGCTCATAACAACGGACCAAGGATTGTGTGTTCCCTGTATACATCCAGTCAGCCCACGCCATCATGACCGAGTGTTGCTTCCACTCCGTGGGCCATGTCGGATAGCGCATGAGATGCTCATGGCTGTAACGCGCAAGCGTGAATTCGCGATCAACACCGTAATGGCCGAGCTGATTGATATAGGCATCCGCCTCATACGGGATACGTTCACGGTCACCATCCACATAGACACCTGCAAACGTAGTCGCCTTGATGCTGTACTTGCAAAAGGAATAGATGCGGTCAAGCGTCCGGTCGCTACTGACAAAGGCCGAAGTCGTGTCGTCAAACGGATAGGTGATCGCGATCTGCTGCAGAGATTCTTTTGTAATTGGGAAGGGCGTCTCCTCAGCCTCCACATACCTGAATGGCATGATCGCGCCGATCTCGGGCGGTAACACAATAGCACCAGCCTTCTCACTGGTATTCCGCTTGTCAGCCAAAAAGGGGAGACGATAAACAGAGGGCTGAGTCAAGGCACCTGTAATCTTGGCATACCGAATGGTTCCGCCGGGCTGACGATCCACTGTTTTATCAATAGCTTTCTCTCCAACATGAAAGATAAAGGAACCTGCATAACGCTCAGGACTCTGAGGCGTGAGTTCCAGCCAGCCAAAGGCCGCCTTCCCAAAATCAACAAAAACGCGCCCCTCGCTGTTGGTCATAATGGAAACAGGCTTAATCTTAGTCTGTTTCAACGGATAACGAATCGCCTGATTATCCCCTAACTCCACAGCTGTAAGGAAGGATACATTCTGGGACCACTCCCCCGCACGTCCGTGACGATCCCACACCCTGACACGCCAACAGATCGAGGCATTGGGGGGCAAGGGTTGTCCCGCATAGGTCACAAAGAGGGACTGCCCTGAAGCGACCTTTCCGGAGTCCCATAAATCTGGCTTCTCCGCTCTAAAGCCAGCAGTGGTCTTAGCCACTTGTATCTGGTAAGCCGTTTGATAATCACCTTGTTCCCCATCTTTGAAACACCATGAAAACTGTGGGTGCTCATCAGGGACAGGAACCCAACCCGGCTTGGTCAACAAATCACACATCAGCTCGCTCGGCGTCAATGCCAACAGCGGACTGCCCACACACAAGAACATACCTAGGGCCAATGCTTTTTTTAACTTCATAACCTATTCTTCCCGTTTAAACAACCTGCCATTCAAGCGACAAATCGATGGATCCCGCCGAGTGCGTCAAACAGCCGAGCGAGATAGCATCCACCCCTGTCGCTGCGACAGCACGAGCCTTTTCGAGCGTAATTCCTCCCGAAGCCTCTGTCAGAGAGATGCCCCTACAGAGGGTTACACACGTCCGCATGGTCTCACAATCCATATTATCGAGCATGATCCACTCGGGCTTCGCACGCAAAGCACTCTTACACTCTTCGACGCTCTCAACTTCCACTTCGACGGCCAAGGCGGGGAAGACCTTTCGGGCAGCTTCGACGGCTAAGTCCAGCCGGTCCGGATCGCCCCCCTTCCAGAGCTTACGGTGGTTGTCTTTCATCAGCACACGGTCATAAAGGCCGAAGCGATGATTGGTGCCACCCCCGCAGGTGACCGCATATTTCTCAAAGACACGCAGATTCGGTGTGGTCTTGCGCGTATCCAGGATCAATGTCTTGAACTCGCTGACCGCCTCGACAAAGCGCGCGGTCAGAGTCGCAATCCCGCACATCCGTTGCATGAAGTTCAATGCGGTCCGTTCAGCAGTCAATATCGAAGCCGCTTTGCCGCGAATCGCGAGAATAGCGCCACCTTTTTGGACATCTTGTCCATCCGGAACCAAAATCTCGATCTGAAGTCCTGGGTCCACACGCTTCATCACGGTAGCGGCAACGGTTGCGCCTGCGACACGGCACGCCTGGCGCGCCAGGATCTCGCCAGTCGCCATCACTGTCGGGTCAACCAATGCCAACGTCGTAGCATCGCCTGTTCCGATGTCCTCTTCAAGAGCAGCCGTGACCGCGGCATTCGCCCGCGGATCATTCATGATGTCAGTCACCATAGTAACCTCGCTTTTTCAACCAAAGACCATACAGATAGCCCGCTACACCGCCCACCACATGGGCTGAATACGCCACCTGTGCCTGAATAAAGACCACTTCTATGATTGTGAGAAGCCCGAGTATGATCGCCAGCCAGCGCGCCGAGAGCCGCAAGGGGAAAAGGATCAACCAGACATACACTTGCCGGGAAGGAAACATCGCCGCGTAGGCTCCAATCAGCGAAAAGACCGCTCCTGAGGCTCCGATGCACATGGATCCTTCAAGCGTCTCCTGCCCTGTTGTCTGAGGAAACACGGTCCGAAGCCAAGCGGGAACCCAACCCGCCGTGTCTGGCAAACTCGGCAGATAGGGTCCGAGCGCCAACATCGCCAACCAACCCAAGCCCCCTACAATGCCTCCGAGAAAAAATATGGCGATAAATCGTTTAGGCCCCACCTCTGTTTCGACCCCTGACCCAAACAAGAGAATGACGATTGTATTAAAAAAAAGGTGCCAAAGACTGCCATGCAGAAAGATGTATGTGACAGGCTGCCAGTAGAAGCCCTGCGTCAAAAACGTCCAGTTCAGTCCGAACAAAGGATAAATGGCTTCCGAGAATGAATGGCCATAAAAGTAGACATGCGAAGCTATCGCAGTCATACTATAAATAAAAAGACACACAACAACCAAAACAATGGCCGTCGGTGCCAAATATAGTATACTCCTCAGACGCCAGAGCCATCTGCGCATCAGGGTGATCAAGGCAATCCCTCCAAAGGGGCGCTCACGCAAACCGGATAGCATCCCAGGTCAAATAGAGGAAAGCGACCGTCGCCACCAAGATAAGCGTCGCAAGAATGGCGCAAATACCGCCGATCATGTCAGGCTTACTCGTGGCCACAGCGACTTGATCTTCAGGATTGCGATGACGAGCTGAAATAAACGCCCCGCCCGCCTTGGCGTCAACTGGTGCTGAACTTTCTAAAGAAGATCTCTTAAGTTTCATGGCTTAAAGTTTAGCATATTGTGGGTTTGTTTGTGTAGCATTTTTTTACCTCATTTTTTGACTCTCTTAGCTTGATTTTTAAGATGACATTTCGCTATACTTTGTCATTCAAAAGCAAATTGATGATTGCTGCAATTAAAAATAAGGGATTACAATGACTAAACCGGATGCTCCGACCATGAAGATGTTGCCTGGCGATGAAATCCGCCAGATCATGTGGCGTTATTCAGACCGTTATGATATTCAGATGGCCGTAATGGGCGCTCGTTCTGTCGCAAGAGGACTAATTGCCCGCCTCGTGGCTAACGGTGAACGTAATACCCATGAATGGACTGCCGCCAAGAATGAGCTGTATCAGGCTTTTGATGAGTGCGGCGTAACCGCCGGTGGTCTCGATCCCGAATGTGGCGGTATTTTTGCCGGTCCCCGCAACTTTGCCTTGGCCTTGCTGGCGTTTGAAATCGCCTGGGTGGATGGCGGCGCAGCCACGACCAGTCTCGTGAACAATCTCGCGCTCGGCCCTATCGTTGAGAAGGGCACGCCCGCGCAGAAGGAACGTTATATGAAGCTCTGCTGTCCTCCCCAGCCCGGTGAGGACCGCAAGACGTGGCGTGGCGCCTTTGCCCTGACAGAGCCCCTGCCCTATGTCGGCGTTGACACAGGCGTGCTCTGCGGTAAGCTCAGAGTCGCGGAGTGGAAGGACGGTCAGGAGCCCATGCTCCAGGTGGAGAAACGCGGACGCTTTATCACCAACATGACTGTCGCTGACTTTGTCACAGCGGCTGTTGACACAGGTGATTCGCGCATCAAGTCTTCCTGTATGGTCATCCTCGAAGAGGGCGACGAAGGCATCTACGACCGTGGCGCCCCGACCCTGAAGATGGTGCACCAGCTCTCCAACACCAATGACCCGATCTTCAATCTGAAGATTCCCGC
Source organism: Akkermansia muciniphila (assembly GCA_945870145.1). GTDB lineage: Bacteria > Verrucomicrobiota > Kiritimatiellia > RFP12 > UBA1067 > CAIZQW01. The sequence goes on along the minus strand of CAMBQV010000016.1, from coordinate 15,915 downwards.
CAGCCGCATCATCGGCGGTTACACCATCAAGGATGGCGTCATTATCCCGAATCTCACACATAGCGAAATCATCGAGGCCGTCTTCGCTCGCACCCGTGTGACTGTCGGCATCATGACCGCCGCCAAACTGCTCTCCGCTGTCGAGCCCGTCATCCGTTACCACCGCACACGTTTCCGTGGCGCAGCTGGCATCGAAGAGGGTTCACCCCGTTACGATCTCGGTCTGCAGATGAAGGAGGACGCACTCCACCGTCTGGCCGATGTCTGGGCAACTGGCGAAGCAGCGACCTCCCTCGGACTCGAAACCACCCGTTATTTCGACCTTCTGACGCCTGTTGAAGAGCAGATGTTCGCCACCTTCAAGGCGCAGGGCATCACTGGCGGACGCGCCCTGATGAAGGCACTGAAAAAGCCTCAGACTGATGCGGTTGAACTACTCGGACTTCTCAAGCAGCCCGAAGCAACCCGTGACAATGCCCGTATCGCAACCCTCCAGGCGGATACGCTGGTGCAGTACGTGATCTACAGCGCCATCTGCAATGTGCTCTGCCCGGCTTGCAAGCTCTGGGACACCGGCTATGGCGGCAACATGCTCCGCGAAGCGGTCAGTATGATGGGCGGTTATGGTATCACGGAAGATTGCCCCGGCTTCCTCTTCCAAAAGTATACCGACGCTCAGCTCGAAGCAACCTACGAAGGCCCTGAAGTGGTGCAACGCCGTCAGATCAGCGTCACCATGAACATGGAGGTCTTCCTGGCTCAGCTCGACACCTGGATCTTTGAACTTAACGCTCTGTCAAAGGCCAAGCCCGAGACTGGCGCTGCTGCGCTCGTCGCCGGCCTTGAACTCTGGCGCTGGACGCGTACACACATTGAAACCGCCAAGGATGCCTATGGCCGCCCGCTCGCGCAGAACACCCGTCATGGCGTGCTCTTCCCGATGGCTGACGCGATCTCTTGGCTGCTCGCCGCCCGCTCGTTCCTCATGGACGTTCAGGAGCTCGTGGCCAAGGGACCGGATCATCCTGTCGTCGGACCTGAGATCGAAGGCTATGTGAATACCTTCACCGACCTCTCAAACGTCCAGAACGCACGGGCCGCTGGCGAAACTGGCCGTATCTGCTCGGAGATCTTCTACGGCTATGTCAATGCCGCAGATGAGACTGGCGTAGCACAGGCTGAGTTCCAGAAGCTCCAGGCCGCGCTCGGCGCCTCCCTCGCAGGCTCACGCCTCGCCAAGGACCGTGCAGCCAAAGCGCTGACACAGATCATGATCCCTGAAGCTCTCGACTACCCGATGGCATAAGCTTCTACGCGATTAATGCTCACTGCAAAACGTTTACCTCGCTGAGGGGTAAACGTTTTTTGTTCTCGATCCACTTTTAACGTTAATGCACTCGACAAGCTGTCATGCCGTTAAGTATACTGTCGATAATAAGTTGTTTAAGCAGGGTATTTAATTTTAGGGGGACATCGCATGCTGAAAAAAATGTTATGGGTTTCTTTGTTGGTGCCGTTGACGGCTCTGCACGTGACTGCCACGATGACGTATCAAATTGATCCTGTTGCGGGGGATGATGCGAATCCTGCTGGGAAACCATGGAAGACCTATGGTCGCTTGAATGCCGTAAAGCTGGAGCCCGGCGATACTGTGCTCATTTCTCCCGGCATCCAAGAGGAGACGCTCAAACCTTCAGGAGAAGGAACGGCGCAGAATCCCATCGTTATCAAATTTTTGCCCGGCGTTCACACGCTCAGCATCAAGAAGGTCCTGAGAAAACAACTCTTTATCTCAAACTCGATTGATTACACCGAGCCGATTCCCGTTGGAATTATGTTGAGCTACGTCAAACATGTCCGTGTGCAGGGAGGCGGAGTCGAGGGGGCTGCTAAAACCACCCTACTGTATGATGGACGCATGATGCAGATTCTCAATGAGAACGCGGAAAACATCGAATACAGTGGACTAGTCCTCGACATGAAGCGCACGGCGGTTTCAGAGATCCGTGTACTGGAAGCACAAAACTCGATGGTACTCTTTCAAGTCGCGGAAGGCTCCGATTATGAGGTCAAAAGTGGCAAGTTTTTCTGGCGGGGCGACTGGTTGGGGGGCACTGTACTGACGCAACAGATTGAACTAAAAACCGGCGCGTGTCGGCGAAGAGGCGTATTACGCGGTTGGACGTCGGAGGGCCAAGTCGAAGCCAAGGCCACGGACCTCGGCGCGCGCAAGGTGAAAATCGAATTTCCAAGTGGCACCAGTGGCCTGATGACAGGCTACCAATATCATTTTCGCAATGGAAGCCGGGTGATGTGCGGCGTTCATAGCACACGCAGTGCGCGGATTACGTTTCGCGATTGTGAAGTGAATGCCTTGCCATGCATGGGTTTTGTCAGCCAGTTCACCGACACCATGACCTTTCAACGGGTCCATGTGGTGCCTCCCACCAATACAATACGAACCTGTCCGGCTTGGGCCGACATCTTCCAGTTCTCCAATTGCAAGGGCGATATTCTGGTGGACTCCTGCCGGCTATCAGGTATGCAAGATGATGCACTCAATTGCCATGGCACGTATCTTTGCATTGCCGAAAAAAGGGGTGCTCAGCAGTTGTTAGTCCGCTATGTTCATCGGCAGACGTATGGCTTTGAACCCTATGCCATGGGCGACGAAATTGCTGTACTCAGCGCAAAAAACATGCGTGAATACCCCGGTAATCCACGTGCACAAGTTGCCAAAGTGGAGAGGATCACGGACAAAGATTGGCTGATCACCCTCAAGGGGCCCTTGCCTACTTTCAACGAAAACGATGTCATTGATAACATCACCTGGAATCCAAATATCACCGCTCGCAACAATCATGTAAGCGTGGACCCCGTGCGTGGCTTCCTATTAGGGACCCGTGGTAAAATCATAATCGAAAGCAATACCTTTGAACGTTGTAGAATGCCAGGTATCTTAGTCGAAGGGGACGCAATCAAGTGGTTCGAGTCCTCCCCGATCCGCGACATGCTGATCCGGAGCAATCGTTTCATCGACTGCGGAATTGAAATTTCAACTACTGTTCGCTTGCCCAAGCCAGAGGAACCCGTGCATGAGAATATCCGAATTCTGAATAACACGTTTGAAAACGGAAGTATTTCCGCCAAGGCGCTCAAGGGCCTCGTCGTCACGGAGAACCAATCCATCCCTTCCCCTCTGAAGGTCGAGGCGCATCCCTCCTGTACCGAGGTTCGGGTAGAGAATAATAAAGTCCTCAAATAAGAAATAGTTACAAAACCCATAAACAGATCCTCTCCTATGAAGATGAATTCTATCGTACTTACCTTGTTGCTTTGCACCGAGCTGTGCTCAGCCGCCGGTGTGACTACAGAGCAGGGCGAACATACAGGTAAGCCCCCCGCCCGGGAGCCCGGGAACAAACAAGATGAATAACTTTATCCGCAGATTTCGCAGATCAACACAGATTGAATCAATATCGGCGTACATCTGTGTCATCTGTGGATAGAAAACCATGAAGTTATAGGCAAGGGCGTGGCGCTCTGGGCAAGCAGTGATTCCAAGGACAAAGTTTCAGAAATTATCCCATTGACCCTACAGAAAAACCATTAAAAATCAAACAGGTATACACCATGAAAAGAATACTCACAACGATCACCCTCGCCCTCGCCATTGTGGCACATGGCGCAGAACGTAAACCTAACATCCTCGTGATCCTCGCGGATGATCTCGGGTACGGCGATGTACACTGTTACAACCCAGAACGGGGCAAGATCCCCACGCCCAATTTTGACAAGCTAGCCAGCCAGGGCATGCGTTTCACGGACGCCCACTCCTCCTCAGGCGTCTGCTCGCCTTCGCGTTATACGCTCCTGACAGGCCGTTACCATTGGCGCTCCAGATTGCAAAGCGGCATTGTGGGAGTCTGGGAAGAGCCGCTCATCGCGCCGGATCGTATGACGATCGGCACCCTGGCCAAACAGCAAGGCTACCGCACCGCCACCATCGGTAAATGGCATCTGGGATGGGACTGGCCGCTCACGAAAGAGCAACGTCAACTGCTTTCGCCTCCGAAGCCACCCACAGATGAAGCCAGCAAGCGTGCCGCTGCAGCAAAGGCCGTCGCCACGGAGGTGCAGATCGCCACTTGGCGCGAGATTTTCTCAAAACCCATCGCAGGCGGACCCACCACACGCGGTTTTGATCTCTACTTCGGGACCAGCGTTCCCAACTGGCCGCCGTATTGCTTCATCGAAAATGACCGCACGGTCGGGATTCCCTCGCAATTTCTGTCGGGCGAAGCCATGGCTAAAAATCAGGCGAGTATGCAAGGCCCCGCCTTGCAGGACTGGAAACTCGAAGAGATCTTGCCGGCGCTCGGAGACCGTACCATTCAGTTCATCAACACGTCTGTGAGCAAGAAGGAACCCTTCCTCGTCTACATGCCGCTCACATCGCCCCACACGCCTCTCGCGGTGACGCCTGAGTGGAAGGACAAAAGCCAGCTCAATCAATACGCTGATTTTGTAATGGAGACGGACGCCGTGGTCGGCCGCGTCCTTGAGGCGCTGGAGAAGAGCGGTGTTGCGGACAACACCCTTGTCATCTTGACCTCTGACAATGGTTGTGCACACTATGTCGGTGCAAAAGAGCTGGAAGATAAAGGCCACTACCCAAGCGGGCCATTACGCGGCTACAAGTCCGACGCCTGGGAAGGCGGACACCGTGTCCCATTCATTGTTCGCTGGCCCGGCGTTGTGAAGGCAGGCACTGTTTGTAGCCAGCTCGTCTATCAAGCCGATTGCCTCCGCACCTTCGCCGATCTGTTTGGTGTCAACCTTCCGGATACTGCAGGGGAGGATAGCTTCAGCCTTCTGCCTGTGCTCAAAGGTGAAGACAAGCCGATCCGTGAAAGCGCTGTCAGCGCATCCGCCAACGGGGTGCCCGCATTGCGCAAAGGGACATGGAAGTATATCGCCGCGCCTGGTTCCGGCGGCTGGGGTAAGGGCGGGAATCAATCGCAACCAATACAACTCTACAATCTCGCGGATGACCTCGACGAAACAAACAACCTCGCAGCCATCCTGCCTGAGAAGGTTGCCGAAATGAAAGTACTCTTAGAAAAGTTGATCACCGATGGCCGCAGTACGCCTGGCGTGCCCCAAAAGAATGATGTCGACGTTCGTCGCTACCCTCTTGCAAACATCCGAAAGAAGTGATCGTATGAAAAAATCCCGACTGCTTACACTCAGCCTAATCACGCTAACACTGCATCTTCATGCGGCCGACACACGAAAGCCCAACTTGATCGTCATCCTCACGGATGATCATGGGTATGCGGACCTCTCCTGCCAGGGCCAAGAGTCGGACGTGAAGACCCCCAATCTTGATCGTTTAGCCACCGAGGGGGTACGTTTTACTGACGGTTATGTCTCCGCCCCCCAATGCTGTCCTTCACGCGCTGGGTTACTGACAGGCCGTAATCAGAACCGTTTCGGCTTTATCTGCAACGGTTACGGTCCCCTGCCCCTCAGCGAGAAAACCATCGCCGACCGTCTCGGCGGCGCTGGTTATGCAACCGGCATGGTCGGTAAGTGGCATCTTGATCCCAACCACTCTGACAAAAACTTCCTTGAAAAACAGAACATCAAGGATGGAAAAATTCCTCCTGTCCTTAACAAACGTTTTCATCCACAGTCACGCGGATTTCAGGAAACCTTCTGCGGCCAGCTCAAGAGTTACTCGGCCACCTACGATCTGCAGGGAAACCGCTTCGATAAGCCTACCGAAATCAAAACTACGGGCGACAGGCTCGACACCCAGTCCGAAGCTGCGCTACGCTTCATCGACCTCCATCACGAGAAGCCCTTCTTCCTCTACCTCGCCTACTTTGGTCCCCATGTGCCATTGGCATCATCGAAGAAGTATCTGGACCGCTTTCCGGGCCCCATGCCCGAACGGCGTCGCTACGCTCTTTCCATGCTCTCCGCCATTGACGACGGTGTCGGCAACATCATGAAGAAACTCGAGCAGCATGGAATTGACGACAATACCCTCATCTTCTTTATCGGCGACAATGGCGCCCCGCTCAAACTGACCATGCCCGACACCCCCATCGGTGCGCCGGGCGCCGAATGGGACGGCTCGAAGAACACACCGTTGAACGGCGAAAAGGGGATGCTCGCGGAGGGTGGCATCCGAGTCCCCTTTCTCGCCCGCTGGAAGGGCACCATCCCTGGCGGACAGGTCTGCCGGACACCCGTCACCTCGCTCGATGTCGCCGCCTCAGCTTGCGCTATGGCCGGCTTAGCGCGCCCCGAAACACTTGACGGCCATGACCTCCTGCCCCTGCTCGCCCAAGCCAAGCCGCTGGCGGAGCGAACACTCTTCTGGCGCTTCTGGGAACAGACTGCGGTACGCGAAGGCGACTGGAAGTTATTATCCATCGGCAGTCGGAAATCCTACCTCTTCAATCTCGCGCAGGATCGCGAAGAGAAACGCGATCAGAGCGCTGAACATCCTGAGATTGTCGCCCGCCTCACTCAGAAAGCCACTGCCTGGGCCACAGAACTCACCCCTGCAGGTCTTCCCTCCAGCAAAGGGAACAGCCAGGAGAGCGCCTTCTATCAACACTTCTTCGGACTCGCCCTCTCACCAGGATTCGCGACAAAAAAGAATCCTCTCAAAGAAACCAACAAGACAAAGGAAATCAAATGAACTGCAACCGCAAACGCCTCCTGCTGTCGTGCCTTTCGCTTCTGCCTGCTTTACTGATGGCGGATTCCCAAACGCCAAACATCGTCCTCATCTATGCCGATGACATCGGCTACGGTGATTTAAGCTGCTATGGAGCCGAGAAGGTAAAAACACCGAATTGCGACAAGCTAGCCGCCGGAGGCATTCGTTTCACAGACGGACATTCTGTGGCTGCGGTCTGTACGCCCTCGCGTTACTCCTTGATCACCGGTGAATACGCCTTCCGCAAAAAAGGTACTGGCATTGCCAGAGGGATTGATGGACTGTTGATTGATACAAACAAAACAACCCTAGCATCCATGTTGAAGGGCGCGGGTTATACAACCGGCGTTGTCGGCAAATGGCATCTGGGCCTCGGCACCACGCCCACAGATTACAACGGCGAGATCAAGCCCGGTCCGCTGGAGATCGGCTTCGACTCGGCCTGGCTGCTTCCTGCGACGGGCGATCGCACACCGTGCGTCTGGGTTGAGAACCACCGCGTCGTCAATCTCGATCCGGCTGATCCCATCAAGCTTGATTACAGTGTCAACCGAGGCGAGCCCGGTTCTTTTGTAAAAGGTATCCCGCGAATCGGCGCACAGACCGGCGGCACAGCCGCGCTCTGGGATGACGAGAACCTCTCCACGGTCATCGCCGAGAAGAGTTGCGCGTTTATTGATAAGAACAAAACCAAGCCTTTCTTCCTCTACATGGCCACGCACAACATCCATGTTCCGCGTGTCCCGAATCCGAAGTTTGTCGGCAAGAGCGACTGCGGCGTGCGCGGCGACGCCATTGTTGAGTTTGACTGGATGGTCGGACAGGTACTCGAAAAACTCGATACTTTGGGCCTGGCGGAAAATACCCTGGTGATCCTGAGCAGTGACAACGGCGGCCTCAATGACAATAACGGTCCGGATGCCAAGCATGGCATCGGCAAACCTGACGCCACCAACGGCCACCGGCCGAACGGCGTGCTACGCGGCACGAAGAGCACCGTGTGGGAGGGCGGCACGCGCGTGCCCTTCATCGTACGCTGGCCTGCGAAGATCAAGCCCGGCACATCCGGCGCGCTAATGAGCCAAATAGACCTGACGGCCAGTTTGGCAGCCTTGACCAACGGCAAGATCCCTGTGGGACAGGCGCGCGACAGTGAAAACCACCTGCCTGCGCTGCTCGGGAACGATAGTCAAGGACGGGAATGGCTCATTGAACAGTCGAATACTGGAAACCCATTTGCGCTACGTCATGGTTCCTGGAAACTCTTCCCTACTGGCCCTAGCAGGGCGGACGCCAAGACAACCATGCTTTACAACCTTGCAGAGGATTTAAGCGAGTCAAAGAATGTGGCGAAAGAACATCCTGAAAAGGTCAAAGAGATGAAAGCTCAATTGGAGCGCATGCTGTAGGATGCTGGAGCTTTGTTCCGTGCGCTATGCCTGTGCTTCTATGATGAGGATAAGGATCACCAGCATGAGTGTCGGCAACCCGGCCAAAAAAAAGACAAGCCAATATGCGCCTGCTGGTTTAGCAAGGTTCAGGGTCCACCCCATCCATGGGATTGACTTAGGAACCCATATCCGACTGTCTTTCTTGCTGAAGTAAAACGACGCCCAGCGAGAACCAGACCAGTTGTCCTGGTTCTTCCATTCCGCTTCGTTAATTTCCTGCTGATTCATTTGATTAGTATTGCAAAATTAACATTCCGTCACAAGAATATTACGCTTCACAATGGAACAGGGTCTTGACCTAACAAGATGATTATGAGATTGTTTTTCATAGCAAAAGACGAATGCTTAGCAACATCGTAAAGGAGCTTCAAATGCCAAGTCAAATCATCCCCACAAAGCCCATCGTGATCATGTTTTTCTTCTTCCTTTTTTTTGTTCACATGACAGCAACCGCCGCAACGGCTGAGAAACCCAACATCATCTTCGTGCTCTTTGACGACATGGGCTACGGACAGCCCAAGTGTTATCGCGATGCCACCGAGTTCAAGACACCAAACATGGACCTGCTCGCAAAAGAGGGCATGCGCTTCACCGATGCCCACTCAGCGGCATCCGTCTGTACCCCCACTCGCTACGGTGTCATCACAGGCCGTTATCCGTCGCGCATCGGCCAGTATGGTGTGCTCACGACCTTTTCGAAGCCCATCATTCCCAAGACACGTCTCACTGTCCCCTCTTTACTCAAGCAGCATGGTTACGACACCGCGTGTATCGGAAAATGGCATCTCGGCATGGACTGGGGTAGTACACCAACGGGAAAAGAGAGTGCCATCCCTGTTGGTACACGTCTTGTTTCAAGTCCGACATCTGTCGGATTTGACACCTTCTACGGTTATACCCACGCACGAAACTTCGGTATGCTCATCGAGCAGGACCAGGTGGAATCAAATGTTGAAGAAGTGGAAACCCAGCCACGGCTGGCAAAGAAAATTGTCTCCTTTCTTGACGACCCCGCGCGCAAAAAAAAGCCTTTCTTCCTCTATCTGCCCTTGTGTCCGCCGCACACGCCGATCGTGCCTGCATCCGAGTTTGCCGATAAAAGCGGACTCACTGGCAAAGACGGACCGTATGGCGACTGGCTCTATCAAGGCGACTGGGTGCTCGGTCAAGTACTCCAAGCGCTCGATCGTCAGCAACTCAGAGACAACACCCTTATCATGGTCAGCAGCGATAATGGTGCTGCAGGTCGCGCGTATGCGCCGTTGCGCGGATGCAAAACCAGCATCTATGAAGGCGGTCACCGCGAACCCTTCCTCGCCCGCTGGCCAGGCAAGATCAAGGCCGGTGTTGTGTGTGACGACACGATCTGTCTCAACGATCTCATGGCCACCTGCGCGGAGATCGTCGGTGCGAAGCTCCCTGACAATGCCGGCGAGGACAGTGTGAGCATCCTGCCTGACCTGCTGGGAACCGCGAAGGGGCCGGTGCGCGAGGCGATCATTCATCAAGACTACAAGGGTAATCTTGCCATCCGCCAGGGGCCCTGGAAACTCATCTTCTTCAAAGATGGCAAACGCGAACTCTACAATCTTCAAAATGACGTGAGTGAAGCAAATGACATCTCCGGGTTAAACACTGAGATAGTCGACCGTCTTACGGCACTCATGAACCGTACCATCGCCAATGGCCGCAGCACCGTTGGAGCCCAGCAGAAAAATGAGGCTGAAATGTCCGTGAACAAAGTCAGCACCAGTGGCAAGGAGAAAAAAGGCAAGAAGGAAAAGAACAACTCCAAATGAACGAAAAACACAACAACACATTCGAAAGGCACTATGAATAAACTCCTCACGATCATCCTCAGCGCCCTCTGCAGCGTATCGCTCGCGGTTGAAACCACCGTCAAAGTTAAAGAGTCCTGCGCGCCGGGAAAACCGTACACGTATAAGACTCCCGGCGGGAAGGAACAGAAGATGGAAATCTATTTTCCAAAAAACCACGATCCCGCAAAAACAAAAGTCCCTGGCGTGATCCTTTTCCACGGCGGGGGATGGACGGGCGGTACGCTGGATCAGTTCCGCGTGGCTTGCGCCTACTTCGCCAGCCGCGGGTTGGTCTGTGCCACGGCGGATTATCGGCTAGGTGACAAGCGTACCTGCGTGACTGACGCGAAGAGTGCCATCCGCTGGTTCAAGGGGCATGCTACTGAACTCGGTATTGATCCCAACCGCATCATCACGGGCGGCGGCAGTGCAGGCGGCCACATCAGCGCCCTTGCGACCCTAAATCCAGGACTTAACGATCCAGCCGACCCAAAGGAGATCGACACGAGCGTCGTCGCCTATATCTGGTTCAACCCAGCCTTTGCCCCTACTGACAGCAAGGATTCCGAGATCGACGTCTTAAAACATCTCAAGGCCGATCTCCCACCTGCGATAGCCTTCTTCGGTGATAAGGACACCTGGAAAAAAGGATGGGATGTCGCCTACGCGAATTGGAAATCGCTCGGCGTAAAAACAATCGATCTCCAGATCGCCCCCGGCCAAGTCCACAGTTTCTTCAATAAAGAGCCGTGGCGCACCGTCACCCTCATCGCCGCTGACAAGTTTCTGGCTAAGCAAGGCCTGCTCACGGGTGAGCCAACGCTCAAGCCTCCGGCCACGGGAGAGAGCCTGACGCCTGCACCAGAAAAATAGGAGGCAGGGAACGAACCCATAAAAGGTTGATCAAAATGAAGCGAATACAGATGATCGGACTATTTGTTGGAGTGCTTTGCCTATTAGGCGTACAAGCCCGCGCGGAAAAGGAGAGCCGGGAGAGATATTCATGGACGCTGGGTTACAATCCGGACAAATCCATCCCCTTTTATCAACCTGAAAAAGGTGCTCCCTTAAAGCTAGATGTCTTCTTGCCTGAGAACCACACACCAGCCGAAAAACGCGGGTGTATCATCTTCTTCTTTGGCGGCGGTTGGACGAGTGGCAACCCCAATCAGTTTTATGGCTACGCAAAATATATGGCTTCGCGCGGACTGGTGGCTATCTCGGCCCAATACCGGACGAAGGGGAGCCATGGGGCCACACCCCGGGAATGCGTCGAGGACGGCAAGCGCGCCATTCGCTATGTCCGTGAGCACGCGAAGGAACTGGGTGTCGATCCAGACAAGATCATTGCAAGCGGCGGCTCTGCCGGTGGACATGTTGCGGCTGCGTGCGCCATGTGTCCCAAGATTGATGCCGCCCCGGATTCCCCTCTCTCCTGCGTGCCCAACGCCTTGGTCTTGTTGAATCCTGTCTATGACAATGGCCCTGAAGGCTACGGCCACAAGACCGTCGCTGAATATTGGAAAGATATCTCCCCTCTTCATAACATCCGAAAAGGAGCGCCACCCACCGTGGTCTTCTTCGGCTCAAACGACTCCTGCGTGCCAGTCGCTACGGTCAAGGCGTTTGAAAAGCAGATGACGGATGCTGGCAATACCTGCGAGAGCCACATCTATGAGGGAGAAAAGCATGGCTTCTTCCATATCAGCAAAGGCGGACGCAAGATGTTTGAAGATGTACTCACCAAGACTGATGCGTTCCTGGTCAAAAACGGCTATCTCAATGGGAAAGACAACGTCGCTGAATGGACAGCCCAAGCGATTAAGCGCCTTACTTCCAAACCATAAGAATCTTGTTCACGCGGCCCTGCTGGATATAGGGATTGCGAAGGATATGGGACTTTGATAAATTAGACCCCAAGAGACTTGCCTATGTCCAAGAGTTCAAACCTGTTTAAAAACTTAATCCATTGTTTCACACCTGACAAGGATCATCCGTGTCCCCCGTCCAGCGCGTTTAACATTTTGAAATATATCGGACCGGGACTCTTGGTGACCGTCGGATTTATCGACCCCGGGAACTGGGCCTCCAATCTAGCTGCAGGGGCATCTTACGGCTATGCATTGCTATGGATGGTCACCTTATCCACGATCATGCTGATCATCTTGCAGCACAATGCCGCGCACTTAGGCATTGCCACAGGACTCTGCCTTGCCGAGGCGACGACGCTCTACGTGAAGAAACCCTATTCACTCCTGTTGCTTCTTTCGGTCATGGGGGCCTCGATCTCAACCTCCCTAGCTGAAATATTAGGTGGAAGCATCGCCCTGAATATGCTCTTTCATGTTCCCCTACGAGCAGGCGCTGTCCTCGTCACGCTTTTTACAATGATCATGCTACTTTCGAACACCTACCGTGTCATCGAGAAGGGCATTGTCGCGCTCGTCTCCATTATCGGGTTGGCGTTCTTATACGAATTGTCGCTCGTTCATATTGATTGGGGGCAAGCGGCATTTGGGGCGTTTGTCCCCGTCTTCCCGCAACACGCCATGGTGATTATCATGAGTGTGCTGGGTGCGGTCGTCATGCCCCACAATTTCTTTCTTCACTCTGAAATTATCCAGTCCCGGCATTGGAATCTCGAAAGCGAATCCGTGATCAAGAGCCAGTTGAAGTATGAGTTCATGGACACTTTCGTCTCCATGCTGATCGGCTGGGCGATCAACAGTGCCATGATTATCCTAGCTGCGGCCACCTTCTTCAAAGCAGGAACAGCGGTGACCGAACTGGGACAGGCGCAACAGTTACTTGTGCCCCTGTTAGGCAATCACGCGGCTGTTGTTTTCGCTGTGGCCCTGCTCTTGTCAGGGGCCTCTTCGTGTGTCACCTCAGGGATGGCGGCAGGGAGTATCTATGCGGGGATCTTCAATGAGCCGTATAATGTTAAGGACCGGCACACACGAACGGGAATTATCATTTCGTTGGCCTGTGCCGCTTTGATCATCTTTCTGATCACCAATCCACTGAACGCGCTGATCATTTCACAGATGGTGCTCAGCATGCAGCTCCCCTTCACGATCTTCTTGCAAATCTACCTGACCTCGTCAGAGAAGGTCATGGGTAAATATAAGAACGGGCCGTGGCTGAAAGCGCTTCTCTTGACCATTGGCGTCATCGTGACGCTGCTGAATGTCGGCTTGCTCGTCTCCCTCTTCACCTAGAGCATTTCTTGAAAAGGGGTGTTAATAGCCATCGCCTGCAGGTGCGCCATCCAGAATCTTATCGGCTGAGCCAACGCCCAGGCGATCAACGCCCATCTTCACGAACATGACCGCACGTTCCCAGTCTCTGATACCGCCGGAAGGTTTAACTTTAGCACGTCCCTTGCAAGTCTTCAGCATGACTTCTACTTGCTCAACCGTCGCACCGTCACCATTGAAGCCAGTGGAGGTCTTTACAAAATCCGCGCCAGCCTGAATCGACAACTCGCACGCCTTGGCCACTTGTTCCAGTGTCAGCAGACAGGACTCTTGGATGACCTTGACCACAATGCCCTTCGGTTTGGCCACGTCGACAACAGCTTTGATATCGCGCACGACCCAGTCAAAATCGCCTGACAGGAACTTGCCGATGTTCATTACCATGTCAAGTTCGTTGGCACCGTCTTCGATCGCCAGCTTGGCTTCCAAGGCCTTGACTTCCGGACGGCTCGCGCCATGCGGGAAGCCGACAACAACTGCCACGGTGGTTCCCGTGCCCTTCAGCAGCGAAGCGGCCAACGCCGTATCGCTCGGCCGAACACAAAGGTCACCCACCTTCTTCGCAATGCACATCGCAGCATTCTTACGGATATCCTCATCCGTCATATTTGGTTTGAGCACCGCATGATCCATCATTTTTGCAATTTGTTCTTTTGTAAAATCCATAGTTTTTCTCCTAAAATTACTGACACTTCCCAACTTATTGACACTTACTGACACTTCCCAACTTACTGACCCTCTCGCCCCTAACGGGCGAGCCGTCCGCCTGAGATGTTGAGAGACTGTGCTGTGATATAGTCCGACGCGGACGAGCAGAGAAAGACCGTCGTGTCAACGACATCTTCAATACTGGCCAGACGACCCAACGGAATCTTCGCCGCGAATTTCTTCACGACATCTTCGCGTGCCTGCTTCATGTTTTCGATGTAGTTAGAGGACATAAAGGTCCAGACACCTGTGTTGTCGACAACGCCAGGGCAGACGCAGTTGACAGTAATGTTGTCTTTGGCGAACTCGAAAGCGAGCGCCTGTGTAAAGCTGATGATGGCACCCTTTGCCGCACTGTAGTGACTGAGCAATGCGGAGCCGTTCTTGCCGGACTGCGAGGAATAGTTCACAATTTTCCCGTACTTGGCAGCCTTCATGAAGGGCACCACGTGCTTGATGAAGAAGAAGGTTCCTTTGCAATTCACCGCAAAGACGAAATCCCACTCCTTTTCAGTGATCGCCTCAATCGCATTCTGACCTGCCACGCCCGCCACGTTCACGAGAATATCGATCTTATTGTTGAAGCATTTTGCTGTTGCCTCCACGACGGCTTTGACCTGCTCCTCGTTCGTCACGTCCGCGGCCAGGCCTTCGACGTGATAACCCGCTTGCTTCAGTTCGGCCACGGCCGCATCAACGCCCTCTTGCTTGAGGTCGGTAATAAACACACGCGAACCGCACTGCGCCAAGCCGGCCGCAACGCTCTTGCCAATTGCGCCGGCAGCGCCGGTCACAAGTGCTGTCTTTCCTGTAAAATCAAGAAAGTTATTCATACTTCTGTTTCTCCTGTTGTTCGTTATTAAACCGTAATGAGCTGGACACCCGCTTTGCGGATGGCACTCGCCATCTCTGCGTGGATGCCTGTATCGGTGATGAAGGTATGCACCCGTTCAAGGGGCATGATGTAGGCGAACCCTGCGCGCAAGGTCTTTGACGAATCCGCCAAGACCACCAGACGTTCCGCCTGCGCCGCCATGGTGCGCACCACCTCTGCAACCTCAACACTGTCCGCTGTCACACCCTTGTCCGGCATGATGCCGTCTGCGCCGAGGAAGGCTGTTGAAACATGGAACTGCATCAGCTCGCGCAAGGCGGCAGGACCGACCATCACTTCGTTTTCAGGACGGAACTCGCCGCCTGTGAAGGTAATTTTTAAGCCCATGTTCGTGCGCGCGTACGGTAGCAGGTAGGTTGAATTGGTGACCACCTTGATATCGCGCTTGCCATAGAGGAATCGGGGAATCAACGAGGTCGTCGTGCCACCGACCAGCATAATCTGATCGCCGCTGTGAATCATCTCCGCAGCAGCCTTCGCAATCCGGAGCTTACCTTCACGGTTGACACCCTGACGCTCCAGGATGGAGGGATGGAAGGCGGGCAGGCCTCCGCCGCGCGTACGGACGATGAGGCCCTGTTCCGCCATGTCGTTGAGGTCCGTGCGAATCGTCACCTCTGACACGCTAAAATGCTTGGCTAATTCCGCAACCGAAATACGGGGATTCTCCATGAACTTCTGGATAATCCCCTCTTCACGCGATGAAAGGTTGTCGATCATAACTCCTTTAGATTCTTAACCATAAACCATTTTAAGCGCCGTGCACGCCTTGCTATAGGCTGCATACCGCATTGCATAAATGGCCGCACGCTGCGGATTCGGTTCATACCGCCTTACGATGCGCGTCATCGCCTTGATGGCGTCTTCGAAAGACGGATAGAGACCCGTGGCGACAGCCCCCGCGATCGCCGCACCCAAGGCGCCCAGCTCGGTGCCCTCCGGCACTTCGACCGGCACCTGGAAAATATCTGCAAACATCTGCATCCAGACCGCACTGCGCGCGGCACCGCCTGTGATCCGGACGACCTCGGGCTTATCTCGA